>NZ_JBQERO010000021.1:0-68112 GCF_056535125.1 Ruegeria sp. O4
GAACCGGCATCTCCCACCCGGCAAAATCAACCATCTTGCCGCCCAACTCAACGTGAAGCCCAAAAAGCGGCGTGCGTCTAATCTCGGTCATCTTGGATACCTTTTCGTATCTTTCGGTTTGGAACGCATTCCCGTCAGTCTGCCTCAAGTAGTCAATATTGCAACGATTCCGGTCAACTTGCGAACCGGCGCGCCGCCTGTGGGGCAAGTCTGTATACGGGCGTATGCATCCATTTCGTTCCTATAGGAAACTTTTTTCCGTTAGGCAACATTTGTCATTTGGCCTCCGCAAGGGTTTGCCGGTCAAAGCTTTGAACGCGACGATAACACCAGGCAAGCCGACTGCAATGGCCTGAAAAAACGGTATTTTGCCTGCACCTTATCGCGCCTGTCCGTCAAGTGACTGCACTGCGAGATCCAGCACCCTCAGCCCGGCGACAAGATCGCTTTCGGCGGTATCTTCGGCAAAATCGTGGCTGATACCGTTGATTGAGGGCACGAACAGCATCGCAACGGGCATCAGGCGCGACACGTTTGTGGCATCGTGCAACGCGCCCGACGGCATCCTGCGCCATTTGCCGGGGGCCACCTGTTCGGCCCCATGTTCCAGCGCCGCGCGCAGCGTCTGATCCATCGTGACGGGTTCCAACCCGAGCAAAGGGCCGTAGGTCAGCACCAAGTCCTGTTCGCTGGCTATTTCCTGCGCTGTGGTACGGATAATCTCCTCCATCCGCGACAGCCGATCCGGATCGCCATCGCGCCACTGCATCGAGAACCGCGCCCGACCCGGCACGATGGACGACGCATTGGGGTGAAGATCGACCCGCCCGATGGTCCAGACGGTTTGTGGTGTCACCACGTTGCGAAACCGTTCGTTGAGGCGCGTGTTGAACAGTGACAACGCCTGAAACGCATCCCGGCGCAAATGCATCGGTGTGGTGCCCGCGTGATTCTGCTGCCCTTCGAAAGTGACCGACATGTCCCGGATGCCGACGATATCGGTCACGACGCCGATCTGCTCGTTCGCTGCGTCCAGTGAGGGGCCCTGTTCGATATGCATCTCGACAAAGCCGCTGAACCGCGCGGGATCGACAAAACCCTGCGACAGATCCGCCAAGGAAGATCGGGCCTCGCCAAAGCTGACGCCAGAACCGTCGGTCAACACATCGGCCTTGTCCAGCGGCAGACCGCCGGACCAGACCGCCGAGCCCGTGGTCACACCGAACCGGCCTTCTTCGTCCTGAAAACTGACGACCGAGATCGGCTGGTCGCTGGACCGCGCGATTTCCAGCGCGGCAATCACGCCGAGCGCACCGTCCAGCCAGCCGCCTTCGGGCTGGCTGTCGGAATGCGACCCCATGAGCAGAGAGCGGCCAGGCGCCAGCCCGAAGAGGTTGCCGACCGGGTCGAAAAGCGGTGTCAGACCCGCATCGGCCATACGGTCCGCCAGCCATTGGCGCGCCGCGATATCCGCTTGGGAATAGGCCGGGCGGATGACCCCTTTGCCCACACCTGAGGCACCGAATTCACGCAGCTTGTGCAGATCCTCCAGAAAACGCGTGTGGTCGACGGCCATGAATCCCTCCGGGCGTGGTTGGTCAGGGCGACCATAGCCAGAAACCGGACAGCTGCGAATGTTTTTCCGGTGAGATCAAGAAACCCCTCTGGTCCCGGCAGGGAACCTGCCCTAAGACTTCGGCGCAAGAGGGAGCGACATGTCACATATCACATTGGTGCGCCACGGGCAGGCAAACACGACGGCGCGCGACGAAGCAAGCTATGACAAGCTGAGCGATCTGGGCCATCAACAGGCCCGCTGGCTGGGCGCGCATCTGCGTGACACCCGCAGCCACTATACACGCGTCTATTGTGGCACCCTGACCCGCCACACCGAGACGGTGACCAGCATGGGATTGACCGATCCTGTCAGCGACGCACGGCTGAACGAGATCGAGTATTTCACCCTTGCACAGTTGTTCGAAGAACAGCACGGCGTCGAAATCCCGACCGATCGCGAGGGATTTGTCGAACACCTGCCCAAAACCTTCGCGGCCTGGGCCAGCGGAAAGATCGAGAACGCGCCGGAATCCTTCGACGCGTTTGAAGCCCGCGTCCGCGATGCATTGCACGAGATCGGGACCGAGGGCGGACCGGCCATTGTCGTGACCTCGGGCGGGTTGATCTCGATGGTGGTGCGGCAGGCGATGGGGTTGGACATCCCGTCGATGGCGCGGGTGGCCCTTGCCATCATGAACACGTCGATGCATCGTCTGCACCCGATTGGCGCACAGCTGAGCCCGGTCCTGTTCAATGCGGTGCCGCATCTGGAAGCACCCGACCGGCAGTTCGCGCAAACCCACCTCTAACCAGATCGGAGATCCCTGATGCAGCTTTATTATGCACCCCGAACCATCTCGGTCGCTGTTGCGATTGCTCTGGAAGAGGCCGGGCTGGACTATGAAGCAATCAAGCTGGACTTTGCCGATGGGGAACAGACAAAACCGGCCTACAAGCAGATCAATCCCAAGGGGCGCGTTCCGGCGCTGGTGGTCGATGGCGGCATCCTGACCGAGACCGGCGCGTTGCTGGAATATATTGCGGTCAAGGCACCCGAGGCCGGGTTGGTACCAGCTGATCCGGTCATGGCCGCCCGCATGCGTGAGGTAATGTTCTATCTGGCCTCGACCATGCATGTGAACCACGCCCACAAGCTGCGCGGGCATCGCTGGGCCGACAAGAAGTCCAGCTGGAAAGACATGACGGACAAGGTCGCGCAAACGATGACTGCATCTTGCGACTATATCTCGTCAAACGGGTTGCGCGGGCCGTTTGTTCTGGGGGACGCGTTCTCTCTGGCCGATGCCTATCTTTATGTGGTTTGCAGCTGGCTGGAAGGCGACGGCGTCGATGTCTCGGCCTTCCCCAGGATCATCGCCTTCCGCGAGGCGATGGAGGCACGGCCTTCGGTTCAGGCGGTGCGCGCTGCCGGGATGCTCTGACAAAAGGAAGTAAGATGACACATCTCTGGGTCAGGGCGGAACAGCGCCCGAACGAGGAACGGGTGGGGCTGACACCCGAAGGGGCCGCGGCACTGATCGCCGCAGGTCTCCGCGTGACAGTCGAAGAAAGCCATGTCCGCGCCATTCCGATTGATGGCTACAAGGACGCTGGCTGTGCAATCGCGGCTGAGAATTCGTGGCCCGAAGCCCCGCTGGATGCGATCATCTTTGGCCTCAAGGAACTGCCCGAAGATGGCACCCCCCTGCCCCATCGCCACATCATGTTCGGCCATGCCTATAAGGGCCAGCATTCGGGTCGCGCGCTGCTGGAGCGGTTCAAGGCCGGGGGCGGTACGCTTTATGATCTGGAATACCTGGTGGGTGAGGATGGCCGCCGGGTTGCCGCCTTTGGCTATTGGGCTGGGTATGCAGGCGCTGCGGTAACGCTCAAGACATGGGCGGCGCAACAACGGGGCGAGGAATGCCCGCCGGTAGGGGTGTATGCAGGCAAAGACGTTCTGAACGCAGAATTGCTGGCCGAGTTGGACGCCACCGGAGCCCCACGCCCCCGCGCCATCGTCATCGGCGCTTTGGGCCGCGTGGGTACGGGGGCCGCAGACCTGTGCGACGCGATGGGCGTCTACGTCACCAAATGGGACATGGCGGAAACCGTCAGCGGCGGGCCGTTTCCCGAAATTCTGGACCACGACCTGTTCCTGAACTGCATTTTCGCGCGCCCCGGAACCCCGGTCTTTGTTCCGCGTGAGGCGTTGACTGCCCCGCGCAACCTGACCGCCATCGGCGATGTCGCCTGCGACCCGGACAGTGATTACAACCCGGTGCCGGTCTATGACCGTGCAACCACATGGGACGCGCCTGCTTTGCGCGTGGCAACCGATCCGGTGATGGACGTGATGGCCATCGATAACCTGCCGTCGATGCTGCCGGTCGAAAGTTCGGAAGATTATGCGGCACAGCTTCTGCCGTCGCTTCTGACCCTGACCGATCTGGACAGCGGCGTCTGGGGTCGGGCAGAAGCGATTTACAAAACACATATCGAAGGGATCTGAGCGATGACGATTCACTGGTGTGGCACCGGCCTGTCGGCCATCCCCGGCCTGCGCCGTCTGATCGAGGGTGGTCGCAAGGTCACCGTCTGGAACCGGACGATCGAAAAAGCCAAGGCCGAGGTTGGGGACCTGACCGACGATATCCGCGCCTTCGACATCGACGCACTGGGTGATGTGCTTGAGAAGGGCGACGTGATCGTGTCCATGCTGCCGGGCGACTGGCACGTACCACTGGCGGAACTGGCGATTGCCAAGCAGGCCAATTTCGTGTCGTCGTCTTACATCGCGCCCGAAATGCGCGCACTGGACGACAAGGCGCGCGAGGCCGGTGTGGCGCTGGTCAACGAAGTTGGTCTGGACCCGGGCATCGACCACCTGATGGCGCATGCGCTGGTCGATGACTATCGCGCCTCGGATGTGTTCGATCCGCAAAACCACCTGAGCTTTATTTCGTATTGCGGTGGCATTCCCAAGATCCCGAACCCGTTCCGCTACAAGTTCAGCTGGTCGCCGTTGGGTGTGCTCAAGGCGCTTCGGTCGCCATCGAAGTCGATCCGCGACTATGCCCCGCTGGGCGTTGCCCGCCCGTGGGATGCGATCAGCAGCTATATCGCGCCGCTGCCAACGCCGGAAAGTTTCGAGGTCTATCCCAACCGCGACTCGATCCCGTTCAAGGCGCAGTACCAGTTCGAGGATCACTGGCCCGTCAGGAAATTCGTTCGCGGCACCCTGCGCCTGAACGGTTGGGCGGATGCGTGGTCGGACGTGTTCCGTGAAATCGAAACCCTGTCGGGCCCGGAAGGGGATGCGCGTCTGAAAGAGATGTCCGACCAGTTCTGGAGCGAAAACGCCTATGACGAAGGTGAGCCCGACCGCGTGGTGCTGTGTGTTGGATTGAAAGCCGAGAAAGACGGCGTCGAAGTCTGGCACAAGACCTATGTCATGGACGCCTGGGGCGACGAGCGCGGCACAGCAATGGCGCGTCTGGTTTCGATCCCGGTTTCACTTGCCGTCGAGGCCGTTATGAACCGCGCCATCCCGGCAGGTGTTCACGCAGCCCCAAGCGACCCAAAACTGGTACAAGGCTGGATGGCCGAGATCGACCGACTGGCCCAGCACTTACAGATCGTGGATCATACGGCCTGATCGCACCCAAAAAGCCATTCCAGAGTTTCTGGAATGGCTTTTTGAACAACATGATCGAGTGGGATCACAGGTTTTCAAACAGCGGGTGCGGAACTACCGATGTTGCCCTGCTCGCCACTTACCTGGGCCAGTTAACGGCGGGCAGGATTTGCCCGACGCAATCGCCAAAGCCGATCTGGAAGCCTTCGCCCTTGGCCGCACCGCGCAGGGTCAGGGTGTCTCCGTCTTCGATGAAAGTCCGGGTTTCGCCGGTATCGAGCGTGAAGGGCTCGCGACCAGCCCAGCTCATCTCCATCAGAGAACCGTATTCCGTCTTGGTTGGGCCTGAGATCGTGCCAGACCCCAGAAGGTCGCCCACATTCATCGCACAGCCGCCGATGGCGTGGTGGCAGAGCTGTTCGGCGGCCGAGTAATACATGCGGGAGTAGTTGGTTTCGCCAACGACGCTCGCCTTCTCGGCTCCATCAGGCTGCATCAGCACCTGAAGCTCAATGTCGTAAAGGCCGTCCTTTGAGCCGTCGAGGTAGGGCAGAAGCTTTCTCTCGCGTTCGGGCGTTGGCACACGGAACGTTTCCAACGCGGCGGCGGTCACGATCCAGGGGCTGATCGAGGTGCCAAACGCCTTGCCCTGAAACGGTCCAAGCGGCTGGTATTCCCAGCCTTGGATGTCACGCGCGGACCAGTCGTTCAGCAGCACATAGCCGAAGATCATGTCGTCGGCTTCATCCACGGTGATCGGCTGGCCTAACTCGGACGGTTTGCCAACAATGGCGCCCATTTCCAGCTCGATATCCAGACGCATCGAGGGGCCAAAGCTGGGCATCTCGGCGTCGGGCGCTTTGCGCTGACCGTTCGGGCGGTGAATCGGCGTACCCGAGATCACAACCGAGGACGCGCGACCATTATAACCGATCGGAATGTGCAGCCAGTTGGCCGGCAGTTCGGGCGAGCCGCGCAGGATCGCGCCCATGTTCGCGGCGTGCTGACGACCGGCATAAAAGTCGGTGTATTCGGACACAAGGAACGGCATGTGCAGCTCGGCATCGGCTTGGGCGACCAACAGAGGCTCAACAGTG
Source organism: Ruegeria sp. O4 (assembly GCF_056535125.1). NCBI lineage: Bacteria > Pseudomonadati > Pseudomonadota > Alphaproteobacteria > Rhodobacterales > Roseobacteraceae > Ruegeria > Ruegeria sp. O4. The sequence goes on from NZ_JBQERO010000021.1 coordinate 6,292, forward strand.
TCACGTTCGGTCGAAGCCTCGCCCAGCAGCTGTTCCAGACGGGCGCGCAGGGCGGCCCATGCGTCCGATCCCTGCTCCATCAATTCATTCCAGAAGGGCACGTCGAAAACGGGTTCATCACCAATCTCGATCAGGCCAGCTTCTTCGGCAGCGTGCATATCAAGGATCATATCCCCGATGGCCACGCCACAGCGCGGTGCGCTGTCTGAGGTCGAAAACACACCATAAGGCAGGTTGTTCAGGGGAAAGGGGGTCTCGGCAGAGTTCGCGCTGTCCACCCATGACTTTTTCAGTTGGCTCATGTGATCCTCACTCGGCATCCGGCTGTACCTCGGGTCGCGCATCGGCGAAGGCGGACAGGGCCAGACAGGTTTCTTCGATTTCGGTCAGACGCGCAAAGGGCGTCATGTCCACACCCCAGCGATGCCCGTTGTAAAGCTGCGATACAAGGCAGATATCCGCAAGCGATGGCATGTCGCCAAAGGCAAAGCGGGTGCCTTGGGGCAGCATAGCCTGAAACGCGGTCAGACCTTCGTTCATCCAGTGGACCATCCAGTCCACACTTTCCGCTTTGCTGTGCCCCATCCCGTCCAAATGTTGAACAACGCGCAGGTTGTTCACCGGATGGATGTCCAGCGCAATCACATGCGCCGCCGCCATCACCTTGGCCCGCGCAATCGGGTCGTCCGGCAGAAGCGCCGGGTCGGGATAGGCGCGGTCAAGATAATCAAGGATAGCCAGAGATTGGGTCAACTTGGTGCCATCCTCAAGCTCTAACACAGGGACGCCCTTGCCGGGGTTCATCGCTTGATAGGCTGCGCTTCTTTGCTCGCCTTTCACCAGATTGACCGGGCAGCTTTCGAACGGCACACCCTTCAGGTTTAATGCAATACGCACCCGATAGGATGTGGTCGATCTCCAATAGGTATATAACTTAAGACCCATCATTTCTTACCCGGAGTCCCGTCGAACTTCTTCTCAAGGCTGTCCCAGCAGTCGCTCTGTCCGTCGTCAGGGTTTTTGGGACCAAAGGCTGCCTAAACTAGAGGAGGGTTTGGCTCATCTGGTTGGTTTGATTATGCGGCCTGTTTGCGATGATGCAAGCGCCGGGCTTCGAATGTGTTTTGTTTGATCCTTTCGCTTTTTTAGAGAATGGCTTTGTCTCGGCCGAAGTAGACGTCGGCGGGCGTGACGTTGTTGATACTCTCGTGGAAGCGCTGATGATTGTAGTGATCGACGAAGGCCGTGATCTGGGCTTCAAGATCACCGGGTAGGAAGTAGTTTTCCAGCAAGATGCGGTTCTTGAGGGTCTGGTGCCAGCGTTCGATCTTGCCTTGAGTCTGCGGATGATACGGCGCACCGCGAGAGTGCTTCATCCCTTTGTCCTGCAACCATTCAGCCAAGTCACCGGACACTTAACTTGAGCCGTTGTCGCTGAGCAGACGTGGCTTGTGAACGACATGAACTTGATCGCAACCCGAAGCCTGCAACGCCAGATTCAGAGTATCCGTCACATCCTGCGCCCGCATGTTCGTGCAAAGCTTCCAAGAGACGATATAGCGGCTGTAATCATCCAGAACCGTGCTGAGATAAAACCAGCCTCATCCCAGCACCTTGATGTAAGTGAAGTCCGTCTGCCAGAGTTGGTTGATGGCCGTCGTCTTATGCTGGAACTCATCTGCTGCCTTGAGCACGATGAACGCCGGGCTGGTGATCAGGTCATGCGCCTTGAGCGTGCGATAGACCGTGGATTCCGACACAAAATAGCGTTCCTGATCGGTGAAGGTCACCGCCAACTCGCGTGGCGACAGCTCTGTCTCCTTTAGCGCAAGATCCACAACCTTACGCTTCACGTCGGTGGGAACGCGGTTCCAGACGTGCTTTGGCTTGGGAGATTGATCCGCGAGACCAGCTTCGCCACGTTGCAGGTACCGGTCATACCAGCGGTAAAATGTGGTGCGGGGAATGCTCAGTTTGGCCAGTGTCCGACGCGCCGACAGATGACTTTCTTCCACCAGCCTAATGATCTCCAACTTCTCTGATGCGGCATACCTCATTCGTGGTCGTCCCCATCCCCGAGCATGCTTTTTTTGAGAAGACGCAGCTCAAGCGTCTGTTCAGCGACCACTTCCTTGAGGTCTTTTACCTCACGGCGCAACTCTTTGACCTCGTCCGTGTTCGCAGCCCGGGCTGTATCGCCAGCCAAGCGCTTCTTCCCGGCCTCCATGAAGTCCTTGGACCATTTGTAATACAGGCCCTGGGATATACCCTCGCGACGGCACAGCTCCGCGATACTGTCCTCGCCACGCAGCCCATCAAGCACGATCCTGATCTTCTCTTCGCTGGAATACTGCTTGCGTGTTGCCCGCTTGATATCTTTGACGATCTTCTCGCCAGGGCTCCTCGTTGTCTTTCTCATCGTCCACTCCTTGGTGGTTACGATGACCCAGAAACTCTCTCTTATCAAATTGGCCTAAATGGTCCCATATGCGCTGACGTTAGACACATGGCCCCGACGGTTGTAACGGGGGTTCACCCCACCGATCGGCTGGCAACGGATGAAGTGTTTGGCCCGGTTCTTGCGGTCATTCCCTTTGACACCGAAGAAGAGGCAATCAAAATTGCCAATGGAACCGATTACGGTCTGGCATCCGCAGTATGGACGTCGAACTTGTCGCGCGCCCACCGCATGATCCGGGCCATTCAGGCAGGGGTTGTCCATGTAAACACCTATGGAGGGGCCGACACAACGGTTCCATTGGGTGGCGTCAAGCAGTCAGGCAACGGTCATGACAAATCGCTGCACGCCTTTGACAAGTATTTCGAGCTGAAAACAGCTTGGATCAAACTTTGAACCTGAAAGGCGGCCTATGACCAATCGAACTATTCTTGTCGTTGGGACCTATGACACCAAAGATGATGAACTGAACTTCATCTCTGACGTGATCCGTGAACAGGGTGGATTGGTGAAAACCATGGACATCAGTGTGCTTGGCGACCCCAGTCACCCCACTGATTACTCCAAGCATCAGGTGGCAGAGGAGGGTGGCCACACAATACAGGAAGCCATTGATGGCGGTGACGAAAACCTTGCGATGCAGATCATGGCCAAAGGTGCAGCCCTGCTGGTTGCACGGCTGCACCATGAGGGCGTGTTCGATGGCGTTTTGGTTTTGGGCGGTTCAATGGGGACCGATCTGGCCCTTGATCTGTGCTGTGCCTTGCCCATTGGTGTGCCTAAATACATCGTCTCAACTGTCTCTTTCTCGCCGATGATCCCGCCCGAGCGGCTGCCGGCAGACGTTCAGATGATCCTTTGGGCTGGTGGTCTTTACGGGCTTAACTCGGTCTGCGAAGCCTCTCTCCGGCAAGCTGCTGGCGCGGTTCTGGGAGCCGCACGCGCTGCCCGTCCGATGAAGAAAGACCGCCCTCTAATCGGGATGACATCCTTCGGCAAAACAGTCTTGCGCTATATGGTGCACCTGAAGCCCGCCCTTGAGGCGCGCGGGTTTGAACTGGCCGTTTTCCATGCTACGGGCATGGGAGGGCGCGCATTTGAAAGCCTTGCTTCAAAAGGTGAATTCGCCGCCGTTTTGGACTTTGCACCGCAAGAAGTCGGCAACCACATGTTGGGATCAGCCATCAGCGCCGGCGAAGATCGCATAACCAATGCGGGCAAGGCCGGTGTGCCGCAGATTGTTTCGATTGGGTGTTATGATCTAGTCGATTTGGTAGGCTGGCATCCCGTTCCTCCAGCGTTGGCGGATCATGACCTTCATAACCACAACCGACTAATTACTGCGGTCAGCATGAGCGCCGAGCAAAGGCGCGAGATGGCACGCACCATGTGCGCAAAACTTTCTGAAGCAACCGGCCCGACTGTTCTGCTTGTGCCGCTCAGAGGCGGTAACGAATGGGACAGGGCCGGGGCGATTTTGGAAGATGTAGAGGGACTTGCAGGATTCATCGAAGAGCTGAGAAAAAACTGTCCGGAAAACGTAACACTTGTGGAAATTGACAGCCACATCAACGATGTCGAGTTTTCAGACAAGACCTTGGAGATTCTGGATACCTGGCGCTCTGATCATGTGATCTGATTGGGTTGCCCGACTATTCAACGTGAACGTCACAATCTGAACGAGCGCCCCAGCAAAAGCTGCGATATCCGCGCTCGGAGAGAGTTCGTTGTTTTGAAGGATCGCAACAAGATTTGCGTAAAACCGCTCTTCAACTTGCTCGACAAAGCTGCGCGCAATGTTACATGCCGCCCCAAACGCTGTTTTAGTCACACCGACAATTGAAAGGACCGCATGACTTTGCCTTGCCCGCCTGCCATTAGGCTGGCGATTGCGCCGTCACGAACTTCCAGTTCAACCTGAATCAAACTGGGCGAAGGGGTGTCCATGAACATGCCCTGTTCAATCAGAAACCCGTGCTGACGGCGGTGACCCAGGTCGTGCAGGACACAGGCCAGCGGCCCTGCGGCCATTCCCGTCGCGGCCTCTTCATCAATGGCATATCGGGGGGCGAACATGCGTGTAGTAGCGTCGCGCCCGTCCGAGCATTGGGCCGTTGTGAACACATAATATCCTATCAGGTCCAGACGGTCGCTGATCGTTTTGATCTGCTCGAAATCGGGTTTGATCGAAGCCAGAGTTTCCCTGTCGGCTACTCCGATCACGATAAAACTGTTGCCGGTATTGACCAGAGCGGGCGGCATTTCGTGATCCAGATTGCTCGGGGACAACCCCAAAGAGCCCAAAACGTCCTGCAAACTGACACCCTGAGAGGTCCAATCTTCTGGCGTTTCATATCTAGGGGCCAACTGTTCCATAAACGCGGCACCATCCTTGATCAGAATCCGGCGCGGGCCGTCCACAGTTTCTTTTGAAGTTTCAGGATCAGGAATACGGCCAAGTGCATCCAGATGGGAAAAAGCGGCAATGGTCGCATGGCCGCAATGCGCGATCCTGCGGTTCGGGGTGAAAAAGTCCAGTTTGAAACCCTCGGTCGCGGATTGCGAGACAAAAGCGGTTTCGGACAGGCCAACCTGTGACGCGATCTTCAGCATCTGCGCCTCGGTTAACCCGTCGGCATCCAGAACAACCCCAGCAGGGTTGCCCCCTAGCCCGTTGTCCACAAAACCGTGCACGATCTGGACAGTCACGTTTTGGCCGATGGCTTGGCTTACATTCACGGCATTTCTCCCATTTCCTGCGGGCGCTTTTGCCTTAGCGGAGTGATTGTGTCTTTGCCTGAGACATAGTGTGTTTCAATTGTTGGCAGAATATTATTAAGCTTGAATTTATTATTCACTATTTTGGAATAATTACATGGACAAGTTTCGCGCGCTTCTGGTCTTTTCGAAGGTGGCCGACCTGGGTGGCTTTGCTGCTGCTGCGCGCAACCTGAACATGTCGCCACCGGCTGTGACGCGCACCATTTCGATACTGGAGGGCGAGTTGGGCGTCCGTTTATTCGTAAGAACGACACGATCTGTCATGTTGACCGAGAGCGGGCGCAGATTTCTGGAAGATGCCAAGCGGATTCTCGTTGATCTGGAACAGGCAGAAAACGCTGCGGTCGGGACCTATGCGGAACCCAAAGGGTTGCTCAACCTCACTTCGTCTGTGTTGTTTGGCAGATTGTTCATCACACCAATTCTTGCTGATTTTCTGGGGCACTATCCCAAAATCGAGGCGCGAACGCTGTACGTGGACCGGATCGTGAATTTAATAGACGAAGGTGTGGATGTTGGCGTCAGGATAGGTCCGCTTGCGGATTCCAGCCTTATGGCCGTGCGTTGCGGTTCTGTCAGACAGGTTGTTTTTGCAGCACCCGAATACCTTGAAAGAGCAGGCAAACCCGAAAGCCCGGATGACCTGAACAGACATGTCCTGATCAATTCCCTAGCCCTGTCGCCTTCAGGCCAGTGGCAGTTTGACCACCTGGGCAACCCGAAACTTGTGCGTGTTCATCCACGGATCAGCATGAATACCAACGATGCTGTAATCGAAATGGCACTTCGCGGTCAGGGTCTGGCCCGGCTTTTGTCCTATCAAGTCGCACCATATCTGGCGGACGGACGGCTAAAGGCTGTGTTATCTGATTTTGAACCGGCTCCTGCACCGGTTCACATCGTGCACCACGAAGGGCGGATGGTGTCCGCAAAGATTCGCGCATTTGTCGATTTTGCCGCAAGCCGCCTGAAACGTGAGGCAGCACTGGAATACTGAAGCGTCGAACTTCGACCTGCCACTCTTACTGCAGCTTGGGGAGGTTTCTGTGTCGGCAGGCGGCCGAGGGCGTCGCACTTTTCCTAAGACGTATATGCAATCGTAGGAACGACTTAGGAATAACAGCGAGAGGAACTGAGGAGTTGGTGTCTGACGCCTAAATACTCGAACTACTCAAATACAAGCCGGTGAGTTTCGATTGAAAGCTGGAATGGCGAAATCATTCCGGCCGGTGAACGCTATCCCAACAACACAATGCAAACGAAACGAACAAAAGGCACGTATGTCCTTGCTCTGGTGGTTTGAGCTTCATTTGCCCACGCAGGATCACGTCAAATCACCCAGTGGGGCCAAAACTTTCGGTGTGAATATGTTCCGGAGAGATGCCGCGGCGTTCCAGATCGGCCTGGATCTCGGCCATGAAACTGACAGGGCCGCACAGAAAGTAATGCGCGCTGGCATCGTTGATCAGTTGCTCCAGAAGCGCCCCATCGACACGGCCATGCGAGTCATAGTCCATTCCGAACTCATCCTCTGGCGTTGGTTGGCTATAGGCCACATGCGTCGTGATCCCCGGCCGCCTGGAGGCCAGATCGTGAACTTCACCGGCCATTGGATGGTGCTGACCGTCCCGAGCACCGTGGATGAACCAGACAGGGCGGTTGCCGCGCTCGTCTGCGACCTTATTCAGAATGCTCAACATCGGTGTGATACCAACACCTGCGCTGACCAGAACCAATGGGCACCGGTCGCAAGTCATTGTGAAATCACCCGCAGGCCGACGGCTGTTGATGATTGCGCCTGGCTCCAAATGATTGTGCAGAAACTGCGATGCGATCCCTTTTGGCTCACGCTTGACTGTAATCCGATAGCGATGATTGTTCGGTCCGTTGCTGAGCGAATAGGTCCGGCGCACCGGTTCGGCGATCCCTGGAATTTCAAGCTCGATTGGCAGGTATTGCCCGGGCTCGAACCCAGCCAAGTGGCCACCGTCGCGAGCTTCGAAAACAAACGAGGTGACATCGACGCTTTCACGGATCTTTTCGATCAGGCGGAGCGACCGGACAGAATCTGCATCCGAAGTCCATCTAAGGCTGACTGCCGCGCGGATTTCCACGACCTCGTCAATCTCCAGTGTCACCAGCCGCCGCGCCCCGGGGAAATTTGTGATCTCATCGCTGGCCCAGTCGATCGAGGCGACGCCGGTCAGTTGCAGCAAGCTGCCGCTTTCGAAATCGATGAACAGAAATCCCGCCCTTGGGTCGAGCAACAGGTTGCCGATAGTGTTGAAGTGGTTATTGCCGGCATAGTCGGGAAACCGCAGCCGCCGGTTGTCCAGAACCTGCACGAAACCACGGTCGCCACCGCGATGGGACGCATCCATCCCGTAAGTCGGGCTTTCGCCCTCTTCGCGATAGCCGCTGGCGATAAAGAAAGTATCGGCTGTTTCGATCCACCGGACCTGATCCGACGTCAAGTATTGGCCGCGTGTTGTCGGTCCGGGCCTCGAGTCATCAACCCGGTGCCACGCGCGTTCACGGATATACTGCGGGCAGTTGCCAAAGGTCTGGTCAACATGAAAATCAAAACCGGTCGGAGTAACGTGTCCGGCGCGGCCATTGATGCGGTTGCGCCGACGCGTGGCCAGTTCAATACCAAGGATGCCAACATCACTTTTGGGGTGAAGGGCACCGTGCAATGCATCGCCTTGGGCTGGCAAGGCAGTAATGGAAAGCGTTTTGTTATCTGGTGCAGAGACGAACCCGTCTGGCCCTTCCAATAACGTAACCCAGGGCCGACCTTGCGCATCGCGCGCAGCCATCACGAGAAACGGCAGGGCGGTATGAAAATCCCGATGCTGTTCGGGCATGTGGTCGCGGACAACTTTCCGTGCCCAGTGTTCGATGTCGCGGACACCCAGCCGCGCCTGCGCCATGTGTTCACCCCGATGAAAAGGGGAAGTGCTGCTGTCGCTGGGTTCGATGGAAATCATGGGGTCTCTCCTGGGGCGGCACGGTTTGGACGCATGCGCCCGGTCCTGACGGCCGGGCGCGCTCTGGTGTCAGGCGGCGAGGCCGACCTTGGTGCTTTGCATGGCCACAAAGCCGGGCAACGCCTCAACCCGGGCCAGCAGGGCGCGGATATTGGGATAATCATCCAGTGAAACGTTTCCCTCAGGCGCATGGGCCGTATAGCTGTAGATCGCGACATCAGCGATGGATGGGCTGGTTCCGACCAGCCAGTCGCGTCCGTTCAAATGCGCCTCAAGCCGGTCAAAGGCGGATTTGGCGATGGCCTTGGCACGTTCTGCATCCAGTTGAGCGCCAAAAACGGTGATCAATCGTGCTGCCGCAGGGCCGTGGGCGATGTCGCCGGCGGCCAGCGACAAGAACTTCTGAACTTCCGCCTCGCGCACCGGATCAGTCGGCAGCCAATCAGGCGCGTATTTCCGCGCAAGGTACACGAGGATAGAGTTGGAGTCGGCGATCGCGATTTCACCGTCCTCAATCACCGGCACCTGCCCGGCAGGGTTCAGGGAAAGAAACGGCTCTTTCTTGTGTTCGCCAGACAGCAGGTCGACATCGATCAGCTCGTGATTGATGCCGCCAAGCTTGGCGAATAGTTCCACCCGGTGTGAATGCCCGGACAAGGGATGACGGTGGATACGGATTGCGTTTGGCATGTCTGTTTCCTTTCGGAGGAGTTTCTTGGGAGCGAGCTGGCGATGTTCGTCAGCGGTCACTGGCTAGAACATGGCAAAACCTTTCTTAGTTATAATCCTGCGTTTTATTCAGTAACTATGAACAAATTGGGTATAATTGACCAAACACCAACCTGACGAAGGAGCGCTGCGTTGGATACAATTGACACGATGCGGGCATTTATGGCGGTTGCTCATGAGGGATCGTTCACTGCCGCGGGGCGGCGGCTGGGCCTGTCTACCAAACTGGTCAGCAAGTATGTTGCCCAGTTGGAGGCCAAGCTATCGACGCAGCTGTTCAACCGGACAACCAGAAGCGTTTCGTTGACGGACGTCGGCATCGCGTACCTTGAACGCTGCCGCCCGATCGTGGAACAAATCGACGAGCTGGAAGACCTTGTTCAGGAGCGGCAATCGGCACTGGCCGGGCCAATCCGAATAACCGCACCAACCGGGTTCGGCAGCATCAACCTGACTCAGGCTTTGGCTTCGTTTCTGCGGGCGCATCCGAAGGTCGATATCGACCTTAAACTGTCGGACTCGCGCGTGGCGCTTGTTGAAGAGGGGTTCGATCTTGCCATACGGATCGGGGTGTTGCGGGATTCGACCCTGATTGCGCGGAAGCTGTCCGATATGCCGCTGATCGTCTGCGCGTCGCCTGATTATCTAGCGGAAAGGGGGCGTCCGGGTGATCCGATGGCACTGGCCACACATAACTGCCTGATTGACGAAAATCCGGCCGACGCAACAGCATGGAGGTTTCGAGCCGGGACAAGGGATATTGTGGTCAAGGTGGCGGGAATGTTTCATGCCAATGCCCCGGCGGCGATTGCCAACATGGCGATCGCCGGGCTGGGTATTGCGCGTTGCCCGCACTATGTGATTGCCCGCAGTCTGGAAGAGGGTACCCTAGAGCACCTGTTTCAGGACTATGAAACGGAAAACTTCGGCCTCTATGCGCTCTATCCACCCAATCGTCACCTGACGACCCGGGTGCGCGCGTTGATTGATTTTCTGGCGCAGCATTTTCGATCAGGCTGACATCCAGCAACTGAAACGGATCCACAGTCCAGCCACAACCGTGGCGGTTGTTCCGCAAATTCTTGAGAACGTTAGGCAGAACTTTCGTTTTGGTGCATGAGATGAAGAGTATTTCCTGCTTTGTCGAAAGCGCGGTAGAGATACATCCACTTTCCATGGACATGCACACGGACCTATATGGCGTCCATGCGCCAAGAATTCAGTGTAGGACGCTTCATCGATTGCGCGCGGTACGATCACCGGTGAAAACCGCTTGACCCACATGTTCTATGTAGCATGGTCCACGCGCAATCCCCGTTCAGCAATGATTTCCTCAAGGCCGCGACAGAAAACTGTCTACCTCAGTAGAAATACACGGCTTACAAAGCCGCACCTTTGGGAAAGTGGCGGCTTTTCAAGAGGATCACATAGAAACCTATTCGCAGCGGCTTCGAAGGCAAAGAGAAACCGAATACAGACTTTCACCAACCTCGCTCGAAAGCTTGACACCCCCGTCGCTGTTAGTCTGCCTTGGCGGGCAATATCCGGCGCCGCCAGACGCAGGCACCGGGCAGCGATGATGTCGCGCGGTCTACATCAGATCGTTTTCCACGTCTTCCGCAGATATCCCCAGTGCGTCCAGACCATTCTCAAGGTGGTCAGACATGTGCGGTGTTCCGATCAGGTAGTCTGCACAAGGGGTCGATGCCTCAGACTTGGCGGTGGCGATGGCCTCGGCCAGATCTTCCGCAAAAAAGCTCTCGCGCCCGATCCACATGATGGCGACCAGTTCGGCCTGCTCGTCTTCGCTCATGCGGTCGATGAACGCCCGCAATTCGCCCTCGGCCCGGTTCAGCTCGCGGCCCATCATGGCGACCTGGGCGACTTTTCTTGCCGAGATTTCCAACATCTCTTCGACTCCTCGTGTTCGCGGTTGTTACGCCATCACAACCACTGGCAGGCGCCTGCGTCTTTGATCTTGAACAAACAGGCTGGTCACTGCCCCACACGCGATACTGGATGATCAGGCACAGGTTCCTTGCGAAACGGACGGAAGGCAGCTTTTTTCAGCCACAACCTGAAGGCCTGCCATAAGATCAGCGCAAAAGTGCGCCGCGAACCGAATGGGCGACGCAGAAAAGACCAAAGGATCACCCGGCTGGTCAATGGCTGGCGCGGTCCGGTCAGTGTCGCGATCAACCCGCCACCCGCGCGCGTGTAGTCGATCCACACACCAACCCGATCCGGGCTGTAGTCGAAGCGGAACGTATAGCTGCCTTCAATCTTCTGGAAGGGCGAGACATGCATCACCTTTTCGGCCGCCAATCGGTCGGTTGGTTCGATGGTTGAAAAATCCGGCTTATGGCACAGATAACTGTGGCGCGTTCCAAAGGTGTTCGTCACCTCGGCCACCACGGCGTAAAGCTGATCATCGCGGTCAAAGCAAAACCAAAAACTGACGGGATTAAAAACGTGGCCCAGCACCCTTGGCTGGGTCAGCAGCATGACCTGCGCGGGTTGCGGAATGTCCATCTCGGCAAATCGCGCGCGCAGCCAGGCGGCACCATGGCCTTGACCTGGCTCTCCTCCGTGATCGCGGGTTCGCCAGTTGGTGACATTTGTCCGGTCCATTGAAAACAGAAAAGGCGTGGTCAACCGGGCTTCGGGATCAAACAGGATGTAATCGACAGAATACCGGAAGGCGTTGTCGATTGCCCCCTTGCGGCCGTGATAGGTGTGGCCTGCAACATGATCTATCGTTTTTACCATCCGATATCTTCTGGTCCTTGCACAACCGCCAGAGCAGTCGTGATTTCTTTTTTGCCGCTGGTGTTCATATTACGAGACTTGGCCGGGAGCGGATCAAAATGTTCCGATAAAGTGATCCGGCTTGGGACATGCGCCGTAATATGGTTATGTTTACCGAGACCAACACAGCGACCTTGGACGGACCAGCGGTTGAAACACCCGCCCCTCAACCTTGGCGCGTCCACAAACGCATCAAGGGTAGGCGGGTGAACGAAATCAACAGCAAGCGCGAGACCAGGGCCGAATGGGTGGACCACGTCAGACGCATCCGGGATGCGCAGGATCAGGCGGCATTTGCCGAGCTGTTCCAGCACTTCGCGCCGCGTATCAAGGCGTTCCTGATGAAGTCAGGGGCTGATGCCACCATGGCAGAAGAATGCGCGCAAGAAGTGATGGCGACCTTGTGGCACAAGGCCCACCTGTTCGACCCGACGCGTGCCACCGTGGCCACATGGGTGTTCACCATCGCTCGGAACAAGCGCATTGACGTGCTGCGCAAGCAACGCCGCCCTGAACCCGAAGATCTGGGTTGGGGGCCCGAGGCTGAGCCTGATCAGGATGACGTCATCGCGCTGCAACAGGAAACTGCGCAACTGCGCACCGCCTTGAAAGCGTTGCCGGATGCACAGCGGGACCTGATTGAGAAGGCATATTTCGGCGACCTGAGTCACCGGGAAATTGCGTCACAAACCGGGTTGCCGCTGGGAACGATCAAATCACGCATACGGCTGGCGCTGGACCGCTTGCGCCACGCGATGAACTGAGATGAGTAAGATGAGCAAGTTGATCAAACATCACCTGACAGATGACCTGCTGATGGCCTATGCCGCAGGCGGTCTGCCCGAAGCCTTCGATCTGATGGTCGCCACGCATCTGTCCCTGTGCGACCACTGCCGCGCGCGCGCAGAAAGCTATGACGCCGTTGGCGGGCATGTTCTGGACGAGCAGAGTGAGGGTGTCAGCATGAGTGAAACTTCACTGGCGGCCACGATGGCTTTGATCTCCCAAGGTGCTCCGGCGCCCAAGCCCGTTCGCCCGGGATGTGCAGTTCTGCCGGCCCCGTTGCAGGATTACGTGGGCGGAACAGTCAAGGACATCCGCTGGAGGTCGATAGGTATGGGCGTCAAACAGGCGATCCTGCCGACCACCAAAGACGCCACCGCCCGCTTGCTTTTCATTCCGGCCGGTGCTGCCGTGCCGGATCACGGCCACAACGGCATGGAGCTGACAATGGTTCTGCAAGGGGCTTTCTCGGACGAGGTTGACCATTTTGCCCGTGGCGATGTTGAAATCGCCGACGAGGATCTGGAACACACACCTGTCGCGGATATCTCGGAAGACTGCATATGCCTAGCGGTTACGGATGCGCCGCTGAAGTTCAACAAGCTGATGCCGCGCCTGTTCCAGCCCTTTCTGCGTATCTGAACCCTTGCAGGCGCTGGCCCATCAAAACCGGCCCGGTGCCGGTTCAGTTCTTCAACAGGATGTTCAGCCTTCGTGACGTGCCAGCGGCACAACCTCTGTTTCAGTATCGGGCGCGATTTCTTCGAAGTCGAAATTATCCAGCCGCTGCGCCCGGCGGCCGGCCTTTTCGGCACTAATCTTGATTTCCGAGATATCCTTGGCCGCCTGACCGAAGTGACGGTCGAGGTTTGAAACGCGGTCGCCCAGACGGTCCACATCCTTGTGCAGCAATCCCAGTTCTTTGCGGATCGCACCGGCCTGTTCACGCATGCGCGCATCTTTCAGGATCGCCCGCATCGTGTTCAGCGTGGCCATACAGGTGGTGGGCGAGACGATCCAGACCCGGGCAGCAAACCCTTCGCGCACCACATCGGGCAGGCGGGCGTGCAGCTCGGCATAGATCGCTTCGGACGGGACGAACATCAGGGCACCGTCAGCGGTTTCCCCGTCGAGGATGTATTTCTCGGAAATCGCCTTGATATGCACTTTCACGGCAGCGCCAAAAGCCCTCAGGCATCTTTCAACATCTGCCTTGCTCTGCGCGGCGGCAAGTGCCTCGAAATCCTCAAGCGGGAATTTCGCGTCAATCACGATCGGGCCGGGCGGGTTCGGCAGATGCACCAGGCAATCCGCGCGCCTGCCGTTCGACAAGGTGGCTTGCAGCGAATAGCTGTCCGCGGGCAGCGCCTTGGACACGATATCGTTCAGCTGAATCTCACCAAACATCCCGCGCCGCTGCTTGTTCGACAGGATATCCTGAAGGCTGAGAACATCGCCCGACAGTTTCGTGATATTGTCCTGCGCCTTGTCGATGGCGGCCAGACGTTCCTGCAGCTGCGTCAGTGATGTCGCCGTCTGTTTTGACGAACCGTGCAGGGTTTCCTTCATCCGTTCCTGCATCTCGGCCAGCGCGCGAGCCGATTTCATCGCGTTATCCGCTAGCCGGTCATTCATCTGCTGCTGAACCGAGGACAAGCGTGCCTCGACCGTCTGGATCACCTGCACCTGCGCGTTGGCCTGCGTGTCCGAGACATGCTGCAAGCCGCCGCGCAACTGTTCCTGCCCCTGCCCCAGCTGCTGCACATGCTGACCCAGAAGCGCCATCTGCCGCGCCAGCGGTTCCGCCATCCGGGCCGAGCGATTGGCTGCGCGCAACGACAGGAACAGCAGCAGCAGGATCAGCGCGACTGTTCCGCCCGCAACCAGAATCACGGGATCATTCAGCGCTATTTCAATACCTGCAATCTGGATCATGGGGTTCAGTATGTTCTCGTTTTGTTTCTGTCTTCTTAAGGCCTGTTTGACACCAAATCAACTGCGCCCGAACAGGCGTTCGATATCGCTTAGCTTCAGTTCCACATATGTGGGTCGCCCGTGATTGCACTGGCCGGAATGCGGCGTCGCCTCCATCTCGCGCAGCAGGGCGTTCATTTCCTCGGCCCGCATCCGGCGGCCGGACCGGACCGAGCCGTGGCAGGCAACCCGGCTGAGGATCGCCTCGATCCTTGCCTGCACCATCTGTGTTTCGCCCTGATCGGCCAGTTCGTCGAGGATATCCAGGATCATCGCGCGCGCATCGACCTCGCCCAGAATGGCCGGGGTTTCGCGCACGGCAATTGCGCCTCCGCCAAAGGGTTCGATGGTCAGCCCCAAACGGGACAGATCATCACAGACCGCCATCAGACGGGCGCAGTCGCCTTCGGACAACTCAACAATCTCAGGGATCAAAAGTGCCTGCGCCGCGACGCCTGTCTCGGCCATCTGTGTTTTCAGCTTTTCATAGACCAGCCGTTCATGCGCGGCGTGCTGATCAACGATCACCATTCCATCGGCAGTCTGGGCGATGATGTAGTTTTCATGCACCTGCCCGCGCGCAGCGCCCAGCGGAAGGTTTTGCGCATCAGGCTCCTGACCCTGTGATACGGGTGCAACCGGGGTCGGATCGACAATGCTGCCGCTGTAATCATGCGCCAGTTCCGCAAAACCCGGAGCCTGCGCCCGGTACGCGGCCTGGCGCGCTGCGGGCGACGGGCGATCCATCTGATAGACCCGCGCTGGTGCAGACTGCGCAGGCTCCGGTCTCATTGCACCCAGGGTCGCATTGGCCACGGTCGATGACGCACGATGCCCTGCCTCGGCCAAAGCGTGGCGCAGGCTGGACACGATAAGCCCGCGCGCAACGCCGGGATCGCGGAACCGGACCTCGGACTTGGCAGGGTGAACGTTCACGTCAACCAATGTCGGGTCGCAGTCGATGAACAATGCCGCGGCCGGGTGACGGTCCCGGCTGAGGAAATCGAAATAGGCCGCCCGCAAAGCGCCGGTCAGCATCTTGTCGCGCACGGGACGCCCGTTGACGAAAAGGTACTGCGCCACCGCAGCGCCACGGGAATAGGTCGGCAGGGCCGCATAACCAAAAAGCCTGAGACCGTCGCGCGTGGCATCGATCCGCAGCGCATTCTCGGCAAACTCGCGCCCTATCACACGGGCAAGACGGGCGTGCAGGGCATCAAACAGGTCGCCATTCTCGCGATCCGCGCGGAAGATAACACGGCCTTCGCCACCGCCCGAGACATCGCGCAGGGTAAATGTGACGGATGGTTCGGCCATAGCCAGCCGTTTCACCATGTCCGTGATCGCCTGCGCCTCGGCCCGGTCGGTGCGCATGAATTTCAGCCGTGCGGGGGTGGCGAAAAACAGATCGCGCAGTTCGACCACCGTGCCCGCGCGCAGGGCGGCAGGCTTGACCGAACCCATCTTGCCACCCGCAACATGGATCTGCGCCGCGTCCGCACCGGGCACGCGACTGGTTATGGTCAGGCGTCCGACAGCCCCCAACGAGGGCAAAGCTTCGCCTCGAAACCCGAAGGTGTGGATATTCAGCAGGTCCGATCCGTCGATCTTTGATGTGGCATGGCGCGACAGGGCAAGCGGCAAATCTTGGGCCGGGATGCCGCACCCATCGTCGGTCACGCGGATCAGTGTCTTTCCCCCGTCGGCGATTTCGACGGCTACACGCGCGGCCCCAGCATCAAGCGCATTCTCGACCAGTTCCTTGACCGCCGAGGCCGGGCGTTCCACCACTTCACCCGCCGCAATACGGTTGATGGCAGCATCGTCAAGCTGTCTGATCACGGGGCGATTTTCGCTGATATTGGGGTTTGTCTGCGCCATACCCCTAGACCTAGCACAACCGCGCACGATTCTGCCACCGGTTTGAGCATGTCTTCTGATCGGAAAGGGGCGCCCGGATGGCCGTGAATGAATCCCCATTCCGTACCATCCGGGCCTACCAGAGTGAGTGGTGTGTTCAGCTAATCAATGGGCAGCCTCTAGCACGAGACTTCCCAAAAATCTGCTTAAGATTAACCTTAACGGCATCTGGGCAGAGTTTGGCCGATGACGCATGGGCATCTGCGGCAGGAAAATGCCGTCTCAGGCTGATGTCTGAACACCAACACGTGTGCGGCATGGGCCAAACATGGCCGCCAGTGCCAGGATCAGCCCGGACATCGTTGCGATCATCCCCGCCGCACTGACCGCATCCGCTGCACCCAGCCACAGGGGTCCGTAGCCTGCCAGCACATACCCTGTCACGGCAGAGGTTATAGCGATCACGACACTCCAGCCAATCTGCGCCTCAAGCCGGTTGGTCAGCATCCGCGCGGCTGCCGGAGGGCAAATAAACATCGCGATCACGATGATCGAGCCCACAGCGTCAAAAGCGGCAACCGCCGCGATGGCTGCAGTGATGACGAGCGCCATACCCAGAAGTCCCGTGCGAATACCAATCGTGCGGGCGAAACCTTCGTCAAAGGTGGAAATTTTCAGCGGCCGCCAGAACAGCCATGTGAACAGCATCACTCCGACCAGTGTCAGCGCTATACGGGGCAGTTCCGGGGGCAATCCGGCAAGGGCCTGAGCGTCCAGCACCGAGGACCACCCGGTCGCGTCCAGCCAGATCAGGCTTTCGAGATTGCCGTAAAGCGCGTGTTCCACATCCAGATGCACGGTTGACGTATCCGTCTGCTCTAGCAGCAGGACGCCTGCCGCGAACATGGTGGTAAAGACCACGCCCATGGCGGCCCCGGGTTCGATCTGCCCCAGTCGGCGAATGGCCTCGATCAGGACAACAGCCAGAACCGCGGCCCCTGCCGCGCCCAACATCATCGGCCAAGTGGATATGGCCCCTGTCAGCAGAAACGCAACAACGATACCCGGCAGCACCACATGGCTAATCGCATCGCCGATCAGCGCCTGTTTTCGCAACACAAGAAAGTTGCCGGGCAAGGCACAGGCGATGGCCGCACATGTTCCGATCAGCAGCGGCGTCAGAGACAGCGGGACGAATTCTTCACCACTCATGCCGGTATCCCCTGCGGCCCGCCAATCTGGCGGTCGATCTCATCAATCTGGTCCCGTGTCAGAACAGACTCGATATCGCGCAATCCGTCATAGAGCGCAGCTGTCGCCTCGTGCGCCTGATCGGCACGCACGATTTCCCATCGCTTTTCATCCCGCAGGGCTTTGGCCGCGCGGGCCTTGCCGGTGTCCGTCGCCACGCCATCCGCCCGGACCAGCCCGGCACGCCGCAGCAAACGCAAGGTCAGGGGCTCATAGATCTTCTGCCCTTGCGCCATCGCCAGAAGTCCCTGACGAATATGCACCCGGCGCTGAAACCGCAGATGCCGCAGCACCGCCGCCAGAACGCCGCGCACTGGGGCGAAGAAGAGGGAGGCGAGGAAAAAGGCAAAGCTGACCAGTACGATGATCGGGCCGGTTGGAAGATTGGGCGCAGATGCGGATATGGCAGCGCCGATATATCCGGCCAGCCCACCGGCCAGCCCGGCCAACAGAACAACGCGTTCCGAGCGGTCAGACCAGAACCGGGCGGTCACTGCCGGAATGATCAGCAAAGCCACGATCAGGATCAGGCCGACGATTTTCAGGCCGACCACGGTCACGGCCATGACCAGCCCCATCATGGCCAGGTCGATACGATGCACTGGCAACCCGCGCGCCGCTGCGTATTCGGGGTCGAATGCGACAAGGGTCATCGGACGACGGATGATCAGCACCAGAGCCAAGGTCAAGGCGCCACCAAGTGCGATGATCACCGCATCGGCCCACAGCATTCCAGCGGTCGAACCCAACAGGAAACCTTCCAGCCCGGCCTGACGGCCAACCCCCATGGTTTGGATGACCGTCAGCAGCACGATCCCAAAGCCGAAGAACACAGACAGGACCGCACCGATCGCGGCGTCCTCGGCCAGTCGGGTGCGCCGTGTCAGCCAGTTCATGCACAACAGACCAACCCAGGCTGAAATGGCGGACCCCACCAACAGGCCCGGCAGGTTGCGCCCGTCCCCACCCAGCGCGACCAGCACCATGAAAGCGATACAGACGCCCGGCAGGGTTGCATGGCTGATTGCGTCGCTGACAAGGGCGCGCTTGCGCAGAAACAGGAAGGTCCCTGTCACGCCCGCCGACACGCCAAGCAATGTCGCACCGATGGCAACCAGCGTGGCGTTATAGCCAAGCTGAAGGGTCAGAGCATCCCAAAGCATGAACTATCCCAGCGCGCGTGAAATCTGATCGATCTGGGCCGTTGCCAACCTGCCACCATAGGCCGATTGCAGCGTTTCCGCCGTGAAGGCCTCGGCCACCGGCCCTTCGGCCACCTTGCGAGTGTTGATCAGGAAAACGTGGTCGAAATAGTCGGTCACGGTGGCCAGATCATGATGCACGACAACGACTGTCTTACCGGCCTCTTTCAGGGATTTCAGCACCGCGATGATGGCTTTTTCGGTAGCAGCGTCGACACCGGCAAACGGCTCGTCCAGCAGGTACAGATCTGCATCCTGAGCCAGAGCACGCGCCAGAAACACACGCTGTTGCTGGCCACCGGACAGCTGGCCAATCTGGCGATCCGCGAAATCGCGCATTCCGACACGGTTCAGGCAATCCATCGCACGGGCCTTGTGGCGCGCGCGCAAGCGGCCCAACAGGCCCAGTTCACGCGACAGACCCATCAGAACCACGTCGATCACCCGTGTCGGGAAATCCCAGTCCACGCTGGCACGCTGGGGAACATAGGCGACACGTGCGCGTTGTGAATTCAGCGGCTGACCAAATACGGTCACCTGCCCCGACAATGGCGTAACGATGCCCAGCGCCGCCTTGAGCAGCGTTGACTTTCCAGCACCGTTCGGCCCGATAATGGCGGTCATCGCGCCGGGCGTTACTGTCATATCAACCGAAAAGACCGCTGGCTTCTGCCCGTAGGAAACCGTCAGGCCCCGCACAGCCAGAGGGCTGTCATCCAGATTATGTTCCTGGATCGTCACACCTTCGTTGCTGATCAGCCCCAGCATCTTTCAGAACCCCGCTGACAGTTTGCCGTCCATGCCGCGATCGGGAACATCCCCGCCCAATGCGCCTGCGATGACGGTGACATTGTGATCAAGCATCCCGATGTAAGTGCCTTCGTAGGTGCCATCCTCGCCCATGGCGTCCGAGAACAACTCGCCCCCGACCTTCACCTCGTGCCCTTTGGCTGTGGCCCCTTCGATCAGCGCGCGGATCGACCGGTCAGAAACCGAGCTTTCGACGAAGACCGCCGTGATCCGGCGATCAACCAACAGGTCAACCAACTCTCCGATCCGGTTCAGGCCCGCCTCGGATTGGGTCGAGATGCCCTGAATGCCCAGTACCTCGAACCCGAAACTTTCGCCGAAATAGCCAAAGGCGTCGTGGGCGGTGACCAGAACCTTGTTGTGGTCCGGTACCGAAGACAGGGTTTTCTCGGCATAGGCCGTCAGACGGTCTATGTCGGCCAGATGGGCTTGTGCATTGGCCGCAAAAACCTCGGCTGCTTCGGGGCGGGCTTCGGTCAGCGCACGCTGCACTTCCACAACAACTTCGCGCCACAGCGCGGGTGTCATCCAGACATGCGGATCATACTTGTCGGCATAATCATCATGCGCACGCAGCATGGACTTATCTACGCCCTCTGCAACCGCAATGACGGTCCGTTTCCGCTCGAGATCATGAAAGAAGTCTTCCATTTGCGCTTCGAGATACAGGCCGTGCCACAGAACCAGATCTGCCCGAGTCATCGCCACGATATCGCTGCGCGTCTGGCGATAGGCATGGGGATCAACGCCGGGGCCCATAAGCCCTCTGACCTCAACCAGATCACCGCCGACCTGACGCGCTGCATCTGCAATCATGCCCGTCGTGGCGACCACTTTCAGCGGTGCCCCGGCAAAAGCCATAGCTGGCACCGAAAGGGCCAGAGCCAATAGTGCAAGGCAATGCCGACGAATCATTTCCAACCTCGACTTGGATACGTGTTGGATCAAATATGAGAACCATTCGCAACTAAGTCAACGCTAATGAGAATTATTCGCAAGAAAACCTCGATTATTTGTCCAAATGGTCAAAAATATTCGATCGTTGCGCCGGAACACCTTCCATTCCCGGCCCACCCGTGCGATTTTGTCGCAAACCTCCCAAAGGACGTAACCATGGATACGCAGAGCTCAGAAAGCCCCGTGCGCACCGCGCATCTGCCGCAAGTGACCGAACCCCGGAACCCCGGAATGGAACTGGATCTGGACTGGGTGCGCGCCATTCAGGCCAATACTTCCGCGATTGAACGGCGTGCGGCCACATTGCCGGGCCGCCGTTCGGTCAAGAAGGAATATCAGGCTGCGTGGCTGCTGAAAGCCATCACGATGATCGACCTGACCACGCTGTCGGGCGACGATACAGTGGGCCGGGTGCGCCGTCTGTGTGCAAAGGCCCGTCAGCCGGTTGCACCTTCGGTCCTTCAGGCGCTGGACATGCCACCGATCACGACCGGGGCGGTTTGCGTCTATCACGACATGATCGAAACCGCTGTAGACGCCCTGAAAGGCACTGGAATTCCGGTCGCTGCCGTGTCCACCGGCTTTCCCGCCGGACTGTCCCCGTTCCATCTGCGCGTGGCCGAGATCGAGGAAAGCGTGAAGGCCGGGGCCGAGGAAATCGACATCGTAATCTCGCGCCGTCACGTGCTGTCGGGGGACTGGCAGGCCCTTTATGATGAGATGAAGGCGTTCCGCGTGGCTTGTGGCGATGCCCATGTCAAAGCCATTCTTGCGACCGGAGAATTGGGTAGCCTGCGCAATGTCGCGCGCGCCTCGCTGGTGTGCATGATGGCCGGGGCGGATTTCATCAAGACCTCGACCGGCAAGGAAAGCGTCAACGCCACCCTGCCCGTGTCGTTGGTGATGATCCGCGCGATCCGCGACTATTATGACCGCACCGGATATCGGGTCGGCTACAAGCCTGCGGGTGGTATTTCGAAAGCCAAGGACGCGCTGGTTTATCTGTCGCTGATCAAGGACGAGCTGGGTGACCGCTGGCTGGAACCGGATCTGTTCCGCTTTGGCGCCTCATCGTTGCTGGGCGATATCGAACGGCAGTTGGAACACTATGTCACCGGGGCTTACTCGGCTGGTTACAGGCATTCGATGGGCTGAGCCCGCGGATATGTCTGGACAGTGAGTATTTGGGAAAAGATGAAGTCATGACAGTCAAAGAGATTTTTGAGACCATGGAATACGGCCCCGCCCCCGAAAGCGCCGCCGAGGTGCTGGCCTGGCTGGTCGATCAGGGCGACAAGTTCGGACACTATATCGACGGTGCTTTCACCAAGCCGGGCAAAGGGTTTGACAGCCGCAACCCGGCGACCGGGGAGGTTCTGGCCAAGCTGACGCAGGCCAAGCAGGCCGACGTGGACGCCGCTGTTGCCGCCGCGCGCAAGGCTCAGCCGAAATGGGAGAAACTGGGCGGCGCGGGCCGTGCGCGGTATCTCTATGCAATTGCGCGACTGCTGCAAAAGCATTCGCGTCTGTTTGCGGTGCTGGAAAGCCTCGACAACGGCAAACCGATCCGGGAATCGCGCGACATCGATATTCCGCTGGCGCAGCGGCATTTCTATTACCACGCCGGTATGGCGCAGCTGATGGAAAGCGAGCTGCCCGACGCTGAAGCGTTGGGTGTGTGCGGTCAGATCATTCCGTGGAACTTCCCCCTGCTGATGTTGGCGTGGAAGATCGCGCCTGCGCTGGCAATGGGAAATACGGTGGTTCTGAAACCCGCTGAGTATACCTCGCTGACGGCGCTGTTATTTGCCGATATCTGCACACAGGCCGGTCTGCCGAAAGGTGTCGTCAACATCGTCACCGGAGACGGTGCCGTGGGCGAGATGATCGTGGCCTCGGACGTGGACAAGATTGCCTTTACCGGCTCGACTGTTGTGGGCCGCCGCATCCGTGAGGCCACTGCCGGATCTGGTAAGGAACTGACATTGGAGCTGGGTGGCAAATCCGCGTACATCGTGTTTGATGACGCCGATATCGACTCGGCCATCGAAGGGCTGGTGGATGCGATCTGGTTCAATCAGGGTCAGGTCTGCTGTGCAGGTTCGCGCCTGCTGGTGCAGGAAGGCATCGCCGACCGTTTCCACGACAAGCTGCGCGCCCGGATGGACACGCTGCGCGTCGGCAATCCGCTGGACAAATGTATCGACGTGGGCGCGGTTGTGGACCCGGTTCAGTTGCAGACCATCAAAGGAATGGTCGAAAGCAACACAGCGGGCCATGTGCATCAAGCTGCCTGCGATCTTCCCGCAAACGGCTGCTACTACCCGCCGACACTGATCTCGGGGCTCGAGACCTCGGACCCGTTGATGCAGGAAGAGATCTTTGGTCCGGTGCTGGTGTCTTCGACTTTCCGCACACCAGAAGAGGCCGTCGAGCTGGCCAACAACACCCGGTATGGTCTGGCGGCGACCGTCTGGACCGAGAATGTGAACCTTGCGCTGGATATCGCGCCCAAGCTGGTTGCGGGCGTCGTCTGGGTGAATGCCACCAATCTGTTTGACGCTGCTGCCGGGTTCGGCGGGGTCCGCGAAAGCGGCTTTGGCCGCGAAGGTGGTTGGGAAGGGCTGACCGCCTATACCAGACCCAAGGGTAAGGCCAAGCCGCTGGCAAAGGTCGAGGCAGCCATGGGCGAAGGGGCACCGGTCGACCCGATTGACCGCACTGCCAAGTTGTATGTCGGCGGCAAGCAGGCGCGACCCGATGGTGGTTATTCGAAACCGGTTTGGGGCAAGTCCGGCCTGCTGGGCCATGTGGGTCTTGCCAACCGCAAGGACGTGCGCAACGCGGTCGAGGCTGCGGCAGGTGCCAAAAGCTGGTCCAGAACCACCGGCCATCTGCGGGCCCAGATCCTGTATTACATCGGCGAAAACCTCTCGGCCCGCGCCGGTGAATTCGCGGCGCGGATCGACGCCATGACCGGCAGGAAAGACGGCGCGAAAGAAGTCGAGGCTTCGATCCAACGCCTGTTCACTGCCGCCGCCTGGGCCGATAAGTATGACGGCCAGGTCCATGGTGTTCCGATCCGGGGCGTGGCCATCGCCATGAAGGAACCCGTTGGCGTGATCGGTGCGCTTTGCGCGGATGAGGCACCGCTGCTGGGTCTGGTCTCGGCCATGGCGCCTGCGATTGCGATGGGCAACCGGACGGTTCTGGTGGCTTCTGAGCCCTACCCGCTGGCGGCGACGGATTTCTACCAGATCCTTGAGACTTCGGACGTCCCTGCCGGTGTGGTCAACATCCTGACGGGCAGCCATGCGGAACTGGCGAAACCGCTGGCCTCGCATCTGAATGTCGACGCGGTCTGGTCGTTTTCGTCCACCGACCTGTCGAAAGAGATCGAGGTCGTTTCAGCCGGGAACCTGAAGCGGACCTGGGTCAATAACGCGACGGCATTTGACTGGAGCATGGACCATTCCCGCCGCTTCCTTCAGGCTGCAACAGAAGTGAAAAACATCTGGGTGCCCTACGGCGAGTAGGGCTCCCGCCAAGGGAGCGTTTACTTTGGTACTACCGACTGAGAAAACCAATCGGACTTCTATCGCTCGTTTGGTGATTTTTTCTTTGGTCGGCGCATTTGCGTGCTTGGTATTCTTACTCGCAAATCGCGAAACTCTTGTGCTTCCGATGATTGAGGAGATGCGCAACGAACTCAGTCAAGAGAATGGCGCTCACCCAGTAGATCAAAGATAAAGGGCGTTACATGGATTTTTCAGGACAAACCGTCATCGTGATTGGCGGAACCAGCGGTATCAATCGCGGCATTGCCGAGGCTTTTGCGGCCTCGGGTGCCAAACTGGCCGTGGCCAGCCGGTCGCGGGAAAAGGTCGATGACACCATCGCCGCGCTGAAAGCCGCAGGCGCACAGGATGCGATTGGGGCTGCGTTTGATGTGCGTGATGCCGACGCTGTGGCGGCGGGACTGAAGCAATTCCATGACGCCTTTGGGGATTTCGATGTGCTGATCTCGGGCGCGGCGGGCAACTTCCCGGCGCTGGCGTCCGAGATGTCGGTCAACGCGTTCAAGACCGTGATCGATATCGACCTGATGGGCACGATCCACGTGATGAAGGGGGCGTATCCGTTCCTCAAACGCCCCGGTGCCAGCATCATCAATATCTCGGCCCCGCAGTCCTACCTGCCGTACGAAGGCCAGTCGCATGTTTGCGCCGCCAAGGCGGGGGTGGATCAGATCACCCGCACGCTGTCGATGGAATGGGGTGTCGAAGGGATCAGGGTGAATTCGGTTGTGCCGGGGTTCATCGAAGGCACCGAGGGTGCGAAACGCCTTGCGCCCACCAAAAACGCCCACGAAGAACTGCGCCGCGACGTGCCGTTGGGCCGCTGGGGCCAGCCGCAGGACGTGGCCAACGCCTGCCTGTTCCTCAGCTCGGATCTGGCCAGCTATATCAGCGGCACGGTTCTGGCCGTGGATGGGGCACTTTATCAGCGCGGATCGGGCAAGTTCGGCCAGATGATGGGCGATATGCTGCGGAGTATGAAAAAGGGGTGAGTCGCATCTCACCCCTTGCAGTTCAGTTGGTAGTTTCCAGCCCAACCGGCTTTCCAACGACAGTGAAATGCAGGCCGTCCGGGTCCAAAAGTTCGGATGCAACGCGGTTCACGTCTTCCAGTGTGACCGCGTTCACCTTGTCATTGCGGGTGGCGATATAATCGATGGGCAATCCTTCCATCTGCATCCCCACCATGATCCCGGCAATCTGCCCGTTGCCATCAAAGCGCAGCGGATAAGCGCCAGTCAGATAGGTCTTGGCATCGTCCAGTTCCTTCTGCGTCACCCCTTCGGTGGCGGCATGCGCCCATTCGTTGCGAATAACCTCTATCGCCTCGGCAATGCGGTCATTGGCCGATGACACCGACCCCAGGTAAACCGAGGCCAGATCCTTGGGCACAAGATAGGTTCCAACCCCATAGGTCAGGCCACGCTTTTCACGCACCTCTTGCATCAGACGGCTTTCGAACCCGCCACCGCCAAGGATGTGGTTCAGGATATAGGCGGCAAAGAAATCAGGATCGTCCCGATCTATTCCGGCATGGCCAAACAGCGCCACGGATTGCGGGGTGTCAAACTCGACAACACTGATCCCGCCGGAGATGGTCACGTTGGCCTTGCCCGGGATGGGCTTGCCCGTTTCCGGCAGGTCGGCGAGCAATGTGTCAAGCAATGCGCCCAGTTCTTCGGCCGTGATATCGCCGACGGCCCCCACATAAAGTCGATCCTTGGCAAAAACGCTTTCATACGCCGCTACCACATCATCCCGTGTCAGCGCCGAGACGCTTTCGATCGTGCCCTTGCCTTCGGAACCATAAGGGTGATCGCCATAGGCCATCTGGGCAAAGCTGCGGCCTGCAATCTCGTTCGGGTCGGTTTGATCTGATCGCAGCCCGGACAGGATTTGTGCGCGCACACGGTCAACCGCGTCCTGATCAAAGCGTGGTTCGTGAATCGTCTCACGCAGCAGGTCGGCAACCTCATCCCGGTTTTCGGTCAGAAAACGTGCGGAAATCGAAACCGTGTCGTCACCGGCGTTATAGCGGAACGATGCGGCCAGCGCCTCAAGCTCGCGCGCATAGGTCCGCGCGTCCATTTCACCGGACCCTTCCTCGATCAGCCCGCTCATCAGATAGACGGCGCCGCGCTTGTCCGGGTCGTCCAGCGACGTACCGCCACGAAAGCGCAGCTCGAGCGCGGTGAAAGGGATCGAGTGATCCTCGACCAGCCATGCGGTGATCCCGCCGGGTGAGGTCACTTCTTCAATCTCGATCTCGGCCAAGGCAGGCAGAGCAACCAGACAGGCAATCAGCGTTGCGAGAAACCGTTTCATTGCGTTACCTCATCATCGCGCATCAGCCAGCCGGTGACCGACGCCTCGGGTTGCAGAACATCGCGGGCGGCGGCGATGATTTCGTCGCCGGTCACAGCCTGAAGAATATCAGGCCATGCCTGCACGTCCTGTATTGTCAGGCCGCTGGTCAGGGCGCGCCCATAGCGGTTGCCGATCCCGTCCACATTGTCGCGCGCATAGGTCTGCGCGGCCCGCAACTGCATCTTGATGCGGTTCAGATCGTCCTCGTCGACACCTTCGGCAATGAAATCGGCCACGGCCTGGTCCATGGCATCTTCGGCCTCTTGCAGGGAAACCCCTTCGGCGGGAACCACCAGCAGATCGAATGTTGTGTCATCCAGCGAGACGTCACGATAGAACGCCCCGGTATAAACAGCCATTTTCTGATCGAATTGCAGCTTTTCGTTCAGGTAAGAGGTCGTGCTGCCCCCCAGCAGTTCCGCCAACAGAAACAGGGCTGCCGCCTTTTCCTGATCGCCCGGATCGCGTTCGGGCGCCAGGTAACTGCGCTGGACATAGGGCTGCGCCACGCGAGGGTCCTTGAAAGTCAGACGGCGTTCGGCGGTTTGCGGGGGCTCCTGCGACCGGACCCGTTCCGGCAAATCCGCATTGGCCGGGATCACACCGTAATACTGATCGGCCAGAGTGCGGACCTTGGCGGGATCAACGTCTCCGGTGACAACCAGAATAGCGTTATTGGGCGCATAGTGGGTCTGGTAGAAAGACAACGCGTCTTCCAGTTCCAGTTCTTCCATCTCGTGCTTCCAGCCGATGATCGGCACGCCATAACGGTGATTGAGGTATTGTGCCGCGCTCATCTGTTCGCCGAACAGAGCGCGCGGGTTGTTTTCGGTGCGCTGGTTGCGTTCCTCAAGGATCACATCGCGCTCGGTCACGATATCCTCATCGCTCAGGCGTATGTTCCGCATACGGTCCGATTCCATGCGCATCATCAACTCAAGCCGGTCGGCGGCGACGCGCTGGAAATAGGCAGTGTAATCATACGAGGTGAACGCGTTGTCGTTGCCGCCATTGGCCGCGACGGTAGCCGAGAATTCACCTGGCGCCAAAGTATCTGTGCCCTTGAACAACAGGTGTTCAAGAAAATGCGCGACACCCGACGATCCGATCGGCTCATCCGCCGATCCGGCGCGGTACCAGACCATGTGCTGCACGACAGGCGCGCGGTGATCTTCGACCACGACGACATCCATGCCGTTGTCCAAAGTGAATGTGGTGACCGCTTCTTTCCCACCCCCGGCAAAAGCCGGTGTGGTGGCGATCAGGGCAGCCGACAAGGCAAGGGCCCGAACCATGGGGCATCCTCCGTTTCGTTTCTGTCATTCAAACTACGGTGGTGCGGCCCGGGTTCAAGCCCGATGACGGAAAGTTAAGAATTATTCATTCGGGGGCGAGGTCGGGGTTTCGACCCCGGCCCGGCGGGCGGCATCGGTTTCCGAATACGGATCAATCGACTGGCGTTCGTAGACCTGATTATAGCGGTCGACGGGGAACAGGCGCAGACCGGTCCAGCGGCCCCGGCGTTTGCGGAACGCGGCATCCTCGGCTTCGACCACTTGCCGTGCATCGGCTGGCACGCCATAACGGCTGGACGCCGTCACAAGCGCTGCATCCGACGACGGCACACCGGCATTGGGGTTCAGGGCGGCGGCATTACCGCCCAGCGCGATCACCGCATCGGCCTGAGGGGTCGGGTCTGTCAGATTTCCACCACCCGGCGTCGGTGCCGGCAGGAACGCGTAATCCTGAGGCTGGGTCAGCGGCTTGACCGGCAATACCGAAAACTCATCCGGACCCTGTCCCGGAGGCGCCAGATCCCGCAGTCCGGGATTCGAACATGCCGCAACCGCAGCGGCAACTGTCAGAACAAATATGGCGCGCGGCATCCGCATTGGTGTCTCCAGCCTGTTTCAGGCGCTTTTATCGCATATCATTCCGCGCGTCACGAGGGCTTTTTGCCGTCAAACAAAACCAGCCCCAGCGCTCCGGCGAATATGAACACATCCGCCAAGTTGAACACAAACGGGTTGTTGATGCCACAGCAGGACATGTTCAGGAAATCCAGAACAAACCCATAAAGAAGCCGGTCGACCACATTCCCAAGCGCTCCGCCGATCAGCAGGCCGCCACAGAACAACATGAATTTCGAACGCGTCGAACGACCAAGCCAGACAAGAACACCGATGCAGATCACCACGGACACACCGATCAAAAACCAGCGCGCAGCCTCAGAGTCGCCCTGAAACAGACCGAAATTGATGCCCCGATTCTCGCCGTATTTGAACACCAGCAGCGGTGGCAGAACATCGATACCGTCGGGCCGTTCAGCCACGCGCAGGACGTGAACGACCAGATATTTGCTGATCTGGTCGATCGCGAAGGCGGCCAAGGCCGCCCAGAGAAGCAGGCGTGACCGCATCAGTGACGGAAATGACGCATGCCGGTGAAGACCATCGCCAGTCCTGCCTCATCGGCTGCGGCGATCACTTCATCGTCGCGCATGGACCCGCCCGGCTGAATGACGCAGGTCGCGCCCGCTTCGGCGGCTTCCATCAACCCGTCGGGGAAGGGGAAAAACGCATCCGATGCCACGGCGGAACCGATGGTCAGCGGTTGCGGCAAGCCCAGCGTTTCGGCCATACGTTCGGCTTTCTTGGCCGCGATCAGGGCCGAATCCACGCGGCTCATCTGCCCCGCGCCAACACCCACGGTTGCGCCATCCTTGACGTAGACGATGGCGTTGGATTTGACGTGTTTGGCCACTTTCCACGCGAACAACAGGTCACGCATCTGCGCGTCGGTCGGGGCTTTCTTGGTCACGACCTTGAGGTCGTCCATGCCGATAAACCCGTTGTCCTTATCCTGCACCAACAGCCCGCCTGCCACCTGACGGACGGTTTTGCCACCTTCGGTTACATCCGGCAGCGCCTCGGTTGTCAGCAGACGCAGGTTTTTCTTGGCGGCAAAAATCGCCTTGGCCTCGTCCGAGGCACCGGGGGCAATTACAACCTCGGTGAAGATGCCCGTAATCTCTTGCGCTGTTTCTGCATCCAGCGGCTGGTTCAGCGCAACAATGCCACCAAAAGCCGAGGTGCGGTCGCAGTCAAATGCCGCCTTGTACGCCTCAAGAAGGGTTGCACCTGTGGCTACACCGCAAGGGTTGGCGTGTTTGATGATGGCGCATGCCGCGCCTTTCACCGGATCAAACTCGGCCACCAGCTCAAAAGCCGCGTCCGTGTCGTTGATGTTGTTATAGCTCAGTTCCTTGCCCTGATGCTGAACGGCGGTGGCGACGCCGGGGCGGTTGGTGCCGTCCGTATAGAACGCTGCCTGCTGGTGGCTGTTTTCGCCATACCGCAGGGTCTGCTTCAACTCACCGGCAAATGCGCGGCGCTTTGGGGCGTCCAGTTGCAGCGCATCGGCCATCCAGTTCGACACGGCGGCGTCATAAGCCGCTGTTCGTGCATAGGCCTTTTGCGCCAGCCACTGGCGGAAGCCATAGGATGTCTTGCCGTAGTTTTCTTCCAGCTGATCCAGCAGCGAGGAATAATCCTCGACATCCACCACCACGTTCACGAAGGCATGGTTTTTTGAGGCCGCGCGGATCATCGCCGGGCCGCCGATGTCGATATTCTCGATACATTCGTCATAACTCGCGCCCTTGGCGACGGTTGCCTCGAACGGGTAGAGATTCACGACCAGCAGGTCGATGGCACCGATGCCATGTTCCTCCATCGCCGCGACGTGGGTGTCATTGTCGCGCAGCGCCAGCAACCCGCCATGCACCATCGGGTGCAGCGTCTTGACCCGGCCATCCATCATCTCGGGGAACCCGGTAATTTCGCTGACATCGCGCACCTCAAGCCCTGCATCGCGCAGCGCCTTGGCAGTGCCGCCGGTCGACAACAGTTCGATCCCGCGCTCGGACAGCGCCTTGCCCAGCTCGATCAGCCCGGTCTTGTCGGAAACGGAAAGCAACGCGCGGCGCACGGGGTGAAGGTCGGTCATGGGTCCAAAGGTCCTTTTGGCGTCAGTCAAACTTGGGCTCGTCCCGGTGCGTATCGCGCACGGCATAGGCTGTATCCTGCGCCTTGCTCAGCGTCCACCGGATGCGCGTCGCATACTCCATTGCGCGGCCAGATAGAACGATCTGTTTTGTCGCGCGTGGCTTTAAACGGCCTTTTTCAAGGTAAACACTTGGTTCGACAGATAATTTTCCCACACCATCATGGCGGAAAACCCAGATCTCGCCGCTTTTGAGCGCCATCGACACTGCCGCCCCGCCCAGATCCAGCGCAGCATCAACGTCAGGATGCAGATGAAAACGGATGTCATAGCCAATGCCCTTGAGGCCCGAGGCGTCCATCGCCCTGTCGAACTGACGCTTGGCCTTGTCGGTTGCGGTCAGCAGAATATCCTCGACCGTCAGCTCACGCCCGTCAAAACGCAATTCGAATGTGCGCGCGTGGGTCAGCCCGAAGACTTTGACATACCCATCATGCCCGGCCATGAAACGGATGCCTTCGAACGCATCTTCAAAATCGACCGGAACGTCCCGCGGCGCGTCGACCAGCGCCTGACTTTCGCGGCCCGGCAACGGGTTGGCCAACCGCGCGCTCGAGAACCCGTCCAGACACAGGGTTGAGTGAGAAGGCGTCGCACGCCCGGCACGGCGCCAATCCAGCCCGAAACTGGCCCCCGATCCACAATTCACGATCAAAGGGCGGCGCCCCGAGGTCAGCTCGAACGCCAGCGTGGATGCGTGCGCGTTGAATGAAGCCGCTCCGGACGGCGGCGCGCTGGCATCCACGATCACTGTGGTGCGCGCTGCGGACAGGCGGGCATAGCCCATTGGCAGTTCGGTCGCCGCCTTGTGCTTGACGCCACTTTGCGCAAGCGCCTGTTCCAGCCGCCCTTCGACCCCGCGCCCGCCACCGTGAAACCGCGCCAGCGCGCCATCCGCATGGCGCAGACTGCGCAAGGTCGGTGCGATCCGCTTGATCGCCTTGGCCTGCGCAACGGGTGTGCCGCGTCCAAGGTCGCTGAGCGCCGCCGACGTCCAGCTGAGCAGCATGAACACTTCAAGCAGCTCTTCCGGGTTGCGTGTTGGAATACCGCCCTGTGCGTCCACCTGCCGGTCACACTCGCCAGCCAAAGCCCGCAGGGCCGGATCGGCCATCTGCTCCAACCCCTCCAGCGCCAATCCGGCTTGCACAAGACCGGCCAGCGCCTCGAAACGCGGCAACCCGGGTGTCGCGGCCTGCCAGCGTTTGGACAGGAACCATGTTTGCTGCGCCAAAGACCGAAAGAACAGCTTGCTTTGCTTTTCATCTGCCCCGCGCAGCAGAAAGAGTGCATGGTTGATCCAGCGCATCACTCGCCGCCCGGTCAGGTCAGGCACCCAGCCGGGGCCCTGCCCGCGGCCATGCGCCTCGATCCAGCCCCAGACCCAGCGCTGCGCTTTTTCCCGTGCACGCATATCACCGACGGCGGCCAGATCATCCAGCCATGCAAAACCATGGCGTTCCTCGTCAAAGCCGGCGCTGGGGGCAATGACATCCCACAACGCTGTATCGTCTGCCTCGACCAAATAGCCGGCGAACAAGAGATTCCCCGCAACCAGCTGCCGCCCGCGCGCAAACGAACCAACGGTGCGCGGCTGGGGCTGCGCAACAAACCCCGTAGCTGCCTTTTGCCGTTGGCTGAGACGCGCGTAGAAACGGTTTTGAAACCGCATCCACCGACTGGCCATGGTGTCCGAATTTGACATGCGCGTGTTACTCTGCCCCTTGCGCTCTGCTGGCGCTTGAGACCCAACGATAGACCGCGCCGATCGTCAAGTCATCGAAAAGCGTGCACTCAGGCGGATTTGTTCAGGCAGGCGATATAGAACCCGTCCATACCCCCTCGATCGGGCCAGTAGTCGGGCCGCAGACGCAGGCCGCCTTCCTCGGTGATCCAATTGTCTTCGATGCCGGAGAGCTTCAGTGCCTCGCGATCAACACGCATGTCCGGATACATGCCCAGCGCGTCTTCGATCTGAACCTCGCCCTCATCCGGCAAAAGCGAACAGGTGCAATAGACCAGCCGCCCGCCAGGTTTCAGCAGCGTCCATGCGTGGGCCAGCATCTGCGCCTGCAATTCGATCAATCCGCCAAATTCCGAGCCATCCTTGGCAAAGGGCAAGTCAGGATGCCTGCGGATCGTACCCGTGGCCGAGCAGGGCGCGTCCAGCAAAATCGCGTCGTACTGACCCTGATGGTCCAGCGCGTCACCCACGATGACTTCTGCCGTCAATCCGGTTCGCGCTAGGTTTTCGCGCACGCGTTCTGTGCGCGCCGCGGATACATCCAGCGCCGTCACATCCGAGCCCGCCGCAGCCAGTTGCATGGTTTTACCGCCCGGTGCCGCGCAAAGGTCCAACACCTTTTCGCCCGCCTTCGGTGCCAGAACACGCACCGGCAGCGCGGCTGCTGCGTCCTGCACCCACCAATCCCCAGCCTTGTATCCCGGCAAGGCCGAGACCTGACCCGCATCCTGAATGCGCACAGACCCGGTAGGCAGCTTTTCGCCCGAAGGGATTTCCGCCCCCGGCTTCAGGGTAAGGTCCAGCGGTGCGCCCGCGAAATGCGCCTGTTCCATTCCGGCCACCGCTTCGGCACCCCACGCCGCGATCAGCGGATCTCGCAACCACTCCGGCAGGCGCGGGACACGCATTTTCGGCCATGCTTCGGGACCCTCGGACGCGACCTTGCGTAAAACGGCATTCACCAAGCCTTTCAGACGCCCGTGCTTGCGCGAGCGGCTGATGATTTCAACCATGGAGTTCACCACCCCATGCGCAGCTTCCCCGTTGCACAGTTCGACCGCGCCCAGCCGCAGCGCGTTGTGTACGGTCAGGGCGGGTGTTCGGTTCAGGTGGTTGTCCAGCAGACGGTCGGCGCGCTCCAGCCCGCGCAGGGTTTCCGAGGCCAGCCGCTGGGCACGCGCGCGATCCTCTGGCCCCAACCGATCCAAAGCGCCCGCAGCGAGGCATTCAGACAACAGGCGGCCTTCGCCCAGAACCTGATCCAACAGATAGATTGCGCTGCGCCGTGCTGCTGTCGCGCTGTTTGTCATGGTACCGCCTTCATGTGACCTGTGCCCGCATTGCCATTGGCGGACGCGGGCGTATATCAAGGCTATGCACGGAAAGGAACCCGATGTCATGAGTGACGACCGCAAAGACCTGCCCCCCGCCGCCCAACGCGCGCTGGCCGAAGCGGAAGAACGCCGCCAAAAAGCCCAGGCCGAAGCCAGGGAAATGCCCAAGGAACTGGGCGGGCGCGATGGGCTGGACCCCGCCCGTTACGGTGATTGGGAAAAGAAAGGCATCGCCATCGATTTCTAGGCCCTCAGCCGCGCAGCGCCTTCAGAAAATCATCGATCAGGGCGCGCTGTTTTCTGGACTGCGCCCGATCTTCGGGCCATGTCAGCCAATATCCGTCCTTGGTCTGCAGCTCTGGCAGCTCTAACCTGCGCAACCGGCCATCCTTTAGATCACCGGACGCCAGCGGAACCGAGCCCAGCACAATCCCCATTCCGCGCCTTGCCGCCGAAACGGCGTGTTCCATCGAATCGAAACTGACATGTGATGGCGCGACGTCCCCGTGCCCGTATTTCCGGTTCCACTCGCGCCAGCCCGGACGCTCGCCGCGCAGATCGATCAGGGGGGCACCCCATTCAACGCCCGGCGCGGCCATCGGCACCAGCACCTCATGCGCGATCAACGCCGCGTCGCGCCCGGCCCACACTCCGCGACCATAGCGGATTTGCAGCCAGGTGCGTTCCTCATCCAGCGACGACCGGCGCGCAACCGAGTCGGTCATCACCCGCACCTCGGGGCGCAGATTTCGGAACACAGGCAGGGCTGGCACAACAAGGGCGTGGATGTTTGATGACAACCCGGCGACCCTGAGTTCGCGTGGCGATTTTCCAAACAGATCCTCAGTGTTGCGTTCCAACGCCAGCAGGCTGTCCTGCACCAGCGGCAGATAGCTTTCGCCTTCGACCGTCAGCGACACGCCGCGCGCCTCGCGCACAAACAGGGACCGGCCCAGCCACGCCTCAAGATTGCCGATCCTTTGACTGACAGCGGCCTGCGTCAACCCGAACTCTTTCGCAGCCGCCGAAAACCCGCCAAGCCGCCCAGCGGCTTCGAACACACGCAACCAATCCAGTGGCGGTAATCCAGTCTTATTTTTAGCCATTAGTTTTTCCAAGCCTCAGCCGAAATAAGGATTAATTGTCGTAATGCCACGAACGGCGTATCTGCTCAACCAAAGCTCGCGCCGAACAGGAGACCCCCAATGCTGCGCACCGCCACCCACGACACCTCGATTGTTACAGTCGCGTTTGACACCGGGGCCAAGGCCCGTTTCCACGCCATCTGGCTGCGCGACAACGCGCTGGACGCTGATACCCGCGCGCCGGGCAACGGTCAGCGCCTGATCACCATCGGCGATATTCCTGCCGACATCTCGGTCAGTTCAGCCGAGGTGGTCGCAGGTGACCTGCAAGTCACGTTCCAGCCTGAGAGCAAAACCGTCACCTTCCCGGCGGACTGGTTGGCCGAAAACAGCTACGACCGCGATCATGACATTGCGCTGGGTCGCATCGCCCCCGGCATCACGACCTGGGAAAGTGGCATCGCCGCGCCCAGCGGCGATTGGAACGAGGTCCATGCCAGCCCGGCGGCCAAGCGCAATTGGCTGGCCGCTGTGGCCGAGTTCGGCTTTGCCAAGCTGACCGGCGGCCCGACCGAGCCTGAATCATTGCTGAAGGTCGCTGACCTGTTCGGCTATGTCCGCGAAACCAATTATGGCCCCTATTTCGAGGTGCGGACCGAGGTGAACCCGACCAACCTTGCCTATACCGGGCTTGGCCTTCAGGCGCATACCGACAACCCCTATCGCGACCCGGTGCCGACCTTGCAAATCCTCTATTGTCTGGAAAACTCGGCTGAAGGTGGAGAGTCCATCGTTGTTGACGGCTTCCGCGCCATCGAAAAACTGCGTGACGCAAACCCCGAAGGCTTTGCCCTGCTGGCTGGATATCCGGCGCGGTTCGAGTACAAGGGCTCGGACGGGGTCTGCCTGCGGTCGCGCCGCCCGATGATCGAGTTGTCGCCGGATGGCGAGTTGATCGGCATCCGCTTCAACAACCGCTCTTCCGCCCCCTTTGTGGATGTGCCGTTTGACAAGATGGAGGCTTATTACGCCGCCTATCGCCAACTGGGAGATATCATCGACGATCCGGCGATGGGCGTGTCGTTCAAACTGGAACCGGGGGAAAGCTTTATCGTCGACAACACCCGCGTCCTGCACGCGCGGCTTGGCTATTCCGGGGCCGGATCGCGCTGGTTGCAGGGATGTTACGCCGACAAGGACGGGTTGCTGTCCACACTGGCGGCGATGGAGATGGCGCAACCGGAGGCGGCGGAATGAAACCTGATTTCTCGACCCTGAACCGGGACAATATCGTCGCCTTCATCGGCGACATCTTTGCGCGCCGCGGCGGTGAAGAATATCTGGGCGAGCCTGTCACCATGGCCCAGCACATGCTGCAAGGTGCAACCATTGCCGAGCAGAACGGGTTGCCCGAGGAAATTATCGTGGGCGCCTTGCTGCACGACATCGGCCATTTCACATCCGAGTTCGGCACCTACCACCCCGACGACACCGAAGACCGTCATCATGAGGACGCGGGCGCCGAGGTGCTGGAGCAGTTCTTCCCCTCGGTCATCACCGATTGCTGCCGCTATCACGTGGCAGCCAAGCGGTATCTTTGTGCCACCAAACCCGAGTATTTCAATCGCCTGTCCGCGGCGTCGGTTCACACGTTGGAACTGCAAGGTGGTCCGATGAGCGCCGAAGAAGTTGCCGCGTTCGAAGCCAACCCGAACCTGAAAGAGATCATTCAGGTCCGCTATCTGGATGAGGCCGGCAAACGCGCGGATATGGAAACCCCGGACTTTGCACATTTTGCGCCGATGGTGCAGCGTATGGTCGACAAGCACATGGAGGCCGCATGAACGCCCCGGAATACATCTTTGAAGCCAGCACCAAACCCTCGCTGCCCTGGCACGAGGTTCCCCTGATCCGCGCGACGGACGCCTCGGTCAAAGGCTATGGGTGTCTGGTCGATGATCCCGAAGGGTTCGAGATCGAGATCACCCGCTGGCCACAACAGGGGTGGCGGCCGATCGATGAAGGCACCGGCGACGAAGGCGGCTGGGTCGAAGGCACCTTTCGCGGTGAGTGGAAGGGCGACGTGCTTTATGGCGAGAACGAAGCGGTCAATGGCCACTATGTCCTCGGCTGGTCCACCGATCCGCAGCAGGCACAGACAAGCCGCCAAACAGCGCCCCGCGATCAGGTGCTGCTGTGGCACATGAACTACCACCCGGATGGCGGGCAGATGTTCTGGCCGCTCGACAACAAGCCCTTCATCATTCCTGCCGCGTTGCCCGGCGACAACCTGACACCAGAAAAGGTGGTGGCGTTCTGGTGCGACGGTTCGCGCGGGCTGTATATCCATCCCGGTATCTGGCACGAGGGGATATTCCCGGTTGAAGACAACCAGCGGTTCCTCGATCGGCAGGGTGCGGTGCACGCCCGCGTCAGCGCTGATATCGGTCAGGAATTTGGCGTCTACCTCGCCTGC
Organism: Ruegeria sp. O4; assembly: GCF_056535125.1. Lineage (NCBI taxonomy): Bacteria > Pseudomonadati > Pseudomonadota > Alphaproteobacteria > Rhodobacterales > Roseobacteraceae > Ruegeria > Ruegeria sp. O4. The sequence goes on from NZ_JBQERO010000021.1 coordinate 43,544, forward strand.
CCGCTGCGCGCCGACAAGATCAGGGATTTGTGATCAGAGCCCCCCGATGAGCAGATCGGCAACGCGCGATCCAAATCTGCGTAGCCAGCAGGTATGGTACGAAGAACGCGAAGTTCTGAACCTGATCGAAAGGGCCCGAGAAATCAGGCTCTGACCCCAACCCGCCGGTCAACAGATACCAAACCGTATAATGCACACGGTAGAGCCACGACCCCAGCGCCAGCCAGAACAGACGCAGACCCCATGCCCAATGGCCAGCACGATCCGCGAATATAGCCATGCGCGCCACCATCAGAGCTGCAGTGAACAGGCAGAGCCCATACAAGAAAAACGCTGCAGACATCATCGGTCCACCGATCGTTCCCCGCAGGGGGATATAGGTCATTCCTGCCAGTCCGGTGATCAAAGCCGACGCAATCAGAGCCACACCCAAGCCGCGGTGAAACCGATTGTATTTCAGCCGAAGCCCTTTCAGCAGCTGCAGCGGCACAAGAGCCACCAACACCGTTCCGGCAAGGATATGCAACATCATCGCCGCATTAGCGACACTCTGGTCATAGGCAAACAAGTAGCTTTTCTGTGCCGCGCTCTCAGACAGCCCGACGCCGATCATGTCAAACCCCTGCGCGACGAAGGGCAGCAGGGTCAGATAGAACAGGACCAGCACCAATCCGGTCATCACACGTGATGTCAGGTTCCCCATACGCCCGAGTGTAACGCCGTCGAGCGGCCCGTCTATGGCTTACAGCCCAAGCACATCCACCATGTCATATTGACCGGGGGATTTGCCCTGCCCCCACAGCGCCGCTTTCAACGCGCCGCGGGCAAAGATGGCGCGGTCGGTGGCCAGATGGCGCAGGACGATGCGTTCTCCAGGGGCGGCGAACAGGACATCATGTTCCCCCACGATGTCGCCGCCGCGAATAGCGTGAAAACCGATATCTCCACGCTTGCGCGCACCGGTGATGCCGTCCCGACCCCGGTCGGACACGTCCGACAACTCAACGCCACGCCCTTCGGCTGCGGCCTCTCCCAGCATCAAGGCGGTGCCCGAAGGTGCATCTACCTTGTGATGGTGGTGACCTTCGATGATCTCGATATCGAAATCCTCATCCAGCGCAGCTGCGACCTTTTTGGTCAATTGCACCAGAAGGTTGACGCCAAGGCTCATGTTTCCGGCTCGTACGATCACCGCATGGCGCGACGCGGGTTCCAGTGCTGCGATCTGTTCGTCGGACATGCCGGTGGTGCCGATCACATGCACACAGCGCGCCTGCGCGGCCAGCGCGGCGAAGTCCAGTGTCGCCTCGGGCGCGGTGAAGTCGATCACTGCCTGCGCCTGCGCAAAGGCCTCCAGCGGGTCGTCGGTGACGGTAACGCCCAGCGCCTGCCCGCCCATGACCGTGCCCACATCCTGACCGATCCAGTCATGGCCCTTGCGTTCGACCACGCCGACCAGACGCGCCTGATCGCTGTCCGACACGGTCTTGATCAGCATCTGCCCCATACGGCCCGAAGCCCCTGTGATGACGATCCCCGGAATATGGGTCATTGCGCTGGTCCTTTTCGTTAAGTCGGCTCAAAGCCTCCTACCCGGTTCGCGCCCGCTTGGCAAAGCCCCGCTTTGCGCTTAGATCGGGGATTATGGCAAAGAACAAATTCCATGATGGCCCCGGCCCGTCCCAACGGCAGCTGCGTGTCGGCGAACTGATCCGCCGCACCCTGTCCGAAGTTCTGGCGCGCGGAGATGTCCACGACCCCGACCTGAATCGCATGTCGATCACCGTGGGTGAGGTGCGTACCTCGCCCGATCTGAAGATCGCCACCGCCTATGTGCTGCCCCTTGGCGGCAGAGGGCAGGAGGACGTGATCGAACTTCTGGCCCGCAACAAGGGTGAGCTGCGGCGCATGGTCGGCAAGAAAGTCGGCCTGAAGTTCGCGCCCGATCTGCGCTTTCGGCTGGATGACACATTTGACCGTCTGGACGATACCCGCCGCATGTTCGAACAGGACGCGGTGCGCCGCGATCTGGACGAGTGATCCGCACGCTTGTCACATTGGCGACGCTTCTTTGGGCCGCGCAGGCAGGCGCGGTCACTTGTGAAAAGCTGACCCACGAGGACAAACGTTATACGGTTTGCAACGTCGATGCAGCCAATGAAGATCTGAGGCTTTTTCTGAACGGCGAAGACGGTCAGGTATTGGGGCATTTTTCGTCGGTCAACGAAGTGCTGGCCCCGGAAGGCGAACGGCTGGCCTTTGCGATGAACGCGGGCATGTATCACGACGACCGTTCACCCGTTGGCCATTATGTCGAGGACGGCCAGGAGCAGATGCGTGTGATCACCAACCCCGGCCCCGGCAACTTCGGTTTGCTGCCCAATGGCGTGTTCTGCATCCGCGAAGGCCGGGCAGATGTGTTTGAAACGCTTGATTACGTGGATCAGGCCCCCACCTGCCGCTTTGCCACCCAATCCGGCCCCATGCTGGTGATCGACGGAGAACTGCACCCGCGTTTCCTGCCCGATTCGACCTCGCTTTATGTTCGCAATGGGGTCGGCACCAGTTCCGATGGTACGCGGGCGGTGTTTGCGATCTCGGAAGATTATGTCACCTTCCACGAGTTCGGACGTCTGTTCCGCGATGTGCTTGGCACGCCAAACGCGCTGTTTTTCGACGGCAATATCTCGCGGATGTATGAACGGGCCAGCAACCGCTCGGATTTGGGATTCTCGCTGGGGCCGATTGTCGGCGTCGTCGAAGAAACGCCCGCAAATTGACAGCGGCAGAGTGATCCGTTAACTCGCGCGCCTTAGCAAGATTCAAGGTGCAAGATGGGACGCAAACGCAAGGGTCGCGACATTTCCGGCTGGCTGGTGGTGGACAAGCCCGCGGGCATGACCTCGACCGCCGTGGTCAACAAGGTGCGTTGGGCGATGGATGCCAAAAAGGCGGGCCATGCGGGCACACTGGATCCCGAGGCGACCGGCGTTCTGGCAATTGCCTTGGGCGAGGCGACCAAGACCGTTCCCTATATCACCGATGCGTTGAAAGCCTATACTTTTACCGTGCGACTGGGGCAGGCCACCAACACGGACGATGCCGAGGGCGAAGTGATCGCGCAAAGCGACGCGCGCCCCTCGGATGACGATATCAAACAGGCGCTGACCCCGTTTCTGGGCGATATCATGCAGGTACCGCCCAAATTCTCGGCGGTTAAGATCGACGGCCAGCGCGCCTATAAACTGGCCCGTGATGGGGAGGATGTGGAGCTGAACGCTCGCCCCCTCTGGGTCGAGGAACTGATCCTTGTCGACCGCCCCGACGAAGATCACGTGGTGCTGGAGATGACCTGCGGCAAAGGCGGCTATGTGCGGTCTATCGCCCGCGATCTGGGCGAGGCGCTGGGGTGCCACGGCCACGTCAAGGAACTGCGCCGCATCTGGTCCGGCCCGTTCGAGGCCGAGGACGGGTTGAGCATCGAGCAGATTGACGAGATGGCGAAAACAACCGCGTTGGACGAATATCTGCACCCGCTGGAAACCGGCCTGTCCGACCTGCCCGAGCTGAAATGCACCGCCGAGGGGGCAACCCGTCTGCGCAATGGCAATCCGGGCATGGTGCTGGCCTCAGACATTGAATACGGCGACGAGGCCTGGGCATCATTCGACGGCAAGGCCGTGGCCGTTGGCATCTATAAATCCGGTGAATTGCACCCCAGCCGGGTGTTCGTCGACTGAGAGCCGTGTTAGGCGAAGGGCATGATCACCCGTTCCCATACCAAGGGCGACGCGCCCTCGACCGCCATCTATTCCGATTGCGAGAAATACCGCTATGGCCTGACCCGCATCTGGGACCCTGAAGGTCGCAAGGCGCTGTTTGTGATGCTGAACCCGTCAACCGCGACCGAGGTGCAGAACGACCCGACGGTGGAACGCTGTGAACGGCGCGCACGCGCGCTTGGGTTCGGCGCGTTTCAGGTCACGAACATCTTTGCGTGGCGCGATACCGACCCGCGCAAGATGCGGGCTGCCGCCGATCCGGTCGGGCCCGAGAATGACGCGGCCATTCTGGACGGTGTGCAATGGGCCGATCAGGTCATCGCGGCCTGGGGCACGCACGGCGCGCATCTGGGGCGCGGCCCTGCGGTGGAAACCCTGTTGCGCGGAACCGGCCAATCGCTGTTCCATCTTGGCCTGACCAAGGACGGACACCCCAAACATCCGCTTTATATCGCCTATACGCAGCAGCCTGAGCTCTGGTGACAAGGGTTAACCATTTCAAAGGTTTACCTTTGACCCTGTGACGGGCGATATGGGATATTCCACCCTCGGAGCATCATGCTTTCGGAGGGGTTCCATGTTTCTGGCCGGATTGCTTGGACTGGCCGCCATTGGCGGCGCTGCTTACGCGATGAGCGATTTTCTGATCGAAGAGGACGACACGCCGGATGAAAACCCCGAAGGTGAACCATCAGCCGAGGATGATACCGGTGAGTTTCTGGTCATCGGCGAGGGTGTCGAAGATCCGGAAAGCACCGACACCGAACCTTCGCCGGACAGCGACGAGGCACCCTCCACCGGGACTGTGATCTCGGAATTTGAAGGCGATCTGGTGATTGCCGGTGGCGATGGTTCGGACGTGATTACCGGGCAGGACGGTGTCGATCAGATCAACGGCTATGGCGGGGACGACACGATAAACGGTGCCAAGGGCAACGACGTTCTGCACGGGGGCGACGGCGCGGATGAGATATCGGGCGGGCAGGGAAATGACATCCTGCACGGTGAGGCGGATGACGACCTCTTGTTCGGAGATGACGGGGATGACGCCCTTTACGGTCATTTTGGGGACGACACACTGGATGGCGGTGCGGGTGAGGACGAACTGTTTGGCGGTCAGGGCGACGACCAGCTGGACGGTGGCGCAGGGGATGATGCGTTGCAGGGCGGGTTCGGGGACGATGTTCTGAACGGGGGCGAAGGTGAGGATACCGTCTTTGGCGGGGATGGAGACGACTTTGTTTTCGGGATCGAAGAGGGGGCCGCCGAAAGGGATTTCCTGAACGGCGGTGCGGGTTACGATACCATTCTGGCAGGCGGCAAAGACGTGGTAACGGGCGGAGACGGGGCCGATGATATCGTGTTGAACCCAGGCGACGATCAGGTGACCGTGATGGGGTTTCAACCCGGTGAAGACAAGCTGCTGGTGACGTGGGAGGATGAGACCGACCCGGCAATCGAGGTTGAGGCCGACGCCGAAAACGCCAACCTGACAAGGGTTTTCATCGATGGTCAGGAAGTTGCGCAGGTATATGGTGCCGAAGGGATGACTGCGGCCGATATTCAGCTGATCACCGAAGCGCAGCTGGCACAATACGGGCAGATGGTCTGAGCCCGCAGAAACCCTTTGCCATTTGGGTCAATTGCGCTTATACGCGCCCATCCGCATCGGAATCGGTGCGGTTTTCTCCATGGGCCTGTGCTGGACGACATCCCGGCCTGCGCCATCAACTCTAACCTTTCAAAGGAGACCCCGATGTCGATCACTGCCGCTGAAAAAGCACGCGTCATGCAAGAATTCGCAACCAAAGAAGGCGACACCGGTTCGCCTGAAGTACAGGTTGCTATCCTGACCTCGCGCATCAACACCCTGACCGAGCACTTCAAGACCCACAAGAAAGACAACCACGGTCGTCGTGGTCTGCTGAAAATGGTTGCTCAGCGCCGTAAGCTGCTGGACTACCTGAAGGGCAAGGAAGAGGCGCGTTACCAGGACCTGATCAAAAAGCTGGGCATCCGCCGCTAAACGTATTTGTTACGTTTTGTACCGGTTCTGAACCCCGGTCTGTAAGATTTGTACGCCCGCCCAAATGGCGGGCGTCTTTGATTTCGGGTCAGATCGCCTGCCACTTTTTGTAGGTATCGACCGCCAAGGCGGTGTCGATCACGAACATCGCAACTGCGGATACCATCGCCAGCATCGACACCCAGAACGACCCGCTTGCCGAGGCGACGGCCAGAGTCATGCCGCCGACGCAGGTGGCAATCGCGGCGGCTTTTTCCAGGCCGCTCATGTCGGTCAGAACGATGCCCGCAAGTTTGGTGAACCCGACAGACGCCTTGGCGACGCCCAGCATGGCCTTCATCATGGCCAGATCGCTGCCCGCCGTTCCGGCCTTGGCGATTGCACCGGCGTGGCGGCTGATCGGTCCGCTGCATTTGACGGCAATCCCGGCCCCGGCCCGCGTGACCGTCTTGGTTCCGAGCGCCTGATAAACCCCCAGTGCCGCCATGGCCATCGTGATGATATCGGCAAAGGCCTTGGCGGCGGCCCCGATAAAGGTGTTCAGCGCGGCCTTCTTGCGCTTTTTCCTGCTGGTGCCCAGCGGTGCCCCCAAAAGCGGCGTGTCCCCCTGCATCAGGATCAGGCTGTCTGCAGTTTCCTGCACCGAAAACGGCGCGGCATCGACGGGAACCGTGGCGGCTTCGGCCTCGGGTATCGGGTCGGGGGACAGGAACCGCGCCTTGATCTGCGCCTGCTGGTCCGCCGGTAGCGCCCGGATATCGGCCCCTTCGTCTGAGGCATAAAGCTCTTGCCATGCGCTTTCCATGATCGCGGCCACGTCCGCCGCACTTGGTTCGGCGGCGGGGGCTGTCATCAGCGGCATCTTCGGGCCTGCATCAAGGTCGATGTCCTCGACCGCGTCCTCGGGGAGCTTGTCGAGCATTTCGATGAATGACTCGTCGAACACATCAGGGTTGAATGAAATGCCAGAGGCGGAATGGAGCTTCATGGGTAAACCTACTTTCATTAACTTTGACACAATAAGCCTGCACAATAGACGAGTTTTAAATTCCCTCTGTGGTGAACATCACACTTGAACATCCGGACGTCGCCAGCCGGGGCGCGCGGAGTTTCGTGGCCGCAGCAGAACGCGTATCTGTAGACCAGCCGTTATTCGGGAAGACCGGCCTTTTTCCACCCTTCGCGCCAGCTTTCCGCACAGGCCGGAACGGTAAAGACCGGCAGGCTGGTCTGATCCGAGGAAGCGGTGATATCGGGGCGCAGCGCTTGCAGGTCGCTTATCGCCGCCTGCGCCGCTGCGGCATCCGACATCTGGCCCAAGGCGGCAACAAGCATCAGGTGGCTCATGACAAATCCTGACCGAACGGCCAGAGCGTCACGCGCGGCGGCGGCGGCCTCGTCATACCGGCGCAGCTGAAAAAGCGCACTTGCCCGGGCGATATGCGCCGCATGGCGCATCGGGTCTTTCGGGCTGAGTTCAATGGCATGTGTTGCGTGTTCCAATGCCTCGTCCGACCGGTTCAACATGCACAGGTTGATAGAGGCGAGCATGTGAACACTTGCAGCATTGGGGTTTTCGGCCAGAGCCTGTTTGAACGCCGCCCGCGCGCGCGGCAAGTCGCGGGCCAGCATCGAGATTGAATGCGCCGCATAAGCCATGGCAATGCCGTCGGCGCGGTCGCTCATGAGAACGCGTTCTGCCGCGCTGATGGCGGCCCTGGGCCCTTCGCCGATGGGATCGAGCCCCTGCACAAGGCGTTGAATATGCAGCCATGCCAGCAGCCCTGCGGCTGCGGCGTAATCCGGGTCGCGGTCCAGCGCCAGCGTTGTCAGCCGGATGGCTTCGCGATTGGCGTCATCTGTCAGCAGATGAAATTGCGACTGCGCCTGAAGATAGAGTTCATAGGCTTCGAGGCTTTCGGTCGGCTTGGCGCGGGATCGGTTCGTTTCGGCTTGGCGCAGCGAAGGTTCGATCGCCGTGACGACCTCTTGCGTGACCTTGTCCTGAAGCTCGAAGATATCGTCCAGCACCCCGTCAAAGCGATCGGCCCACAGGTGGCTGCCATTTTCCGCATCGATCAACTGCCCGGTGATCCGGACACGCTGTCCCGCGCGGCGGACGGATCCTTCCAGCACATACCGAACCCCGAGCGTCAGGCCGACCTGGCGGATATCCGTCGTTTTTCCCTTGAAGATGAAGGACGAGTTGCGGGCCACGACCATCAGCCAGCGAAAGCGCGACAGTTCCGTGATGATGTCTTCGGTTATGCCGTCGGCAAAGAACTCTTGCTCGGGGTCGCCGGACATGTTGTCGAAGGGCAGAACGGCGATCCCCGGACGAGTGTCGGCGGGTGTAGCAAGATGGGCGGTTGAACCCTTTGGCCAGCACCAGACACCAACGCGGCGCGTGATGTTCTTCAGCTCGGCCTGCCCGCCGCCGTCGAACAGGGCCGCATCGCCCCGGTCAAGGCTGTGATGCGCCGTGTCCGAGATCAGGATCTGGTCGGGTTTGGCCAATGCTTCGAGCCGGGCAGCGACATTGATGCCATCACCGAAAATGTCTTCGCCTTCCGTGATGACCTCACCCGTGTGAATACCGATGCGCAGCCGCAGCCCTTCGGGCTTGTCGCAGGATTGCAGGGCAATCGCAAAATCCGACGCGTCGGACGTTGACCGGAATTCGGCGATCCAGCCATCCCCCATGCTTTTGATCAATGTGCCGTTGTGGGTTTCCAGCAGGGCAGTGAGCGTGTCGTCACGGAACGATTTCAGCGCTGCAAGTGTACCCTGCCGGTCCTGATCCATAAGCGCCGAGTACCCGACAACGTCAGCCGCCAGCACTGTCGTAAGCCGTCTTTTCATTCGCACCCCCAATGAAAGTGAGGTTAGCGCAGTGATCCGGTTCTGTCAGGCCATTTCCCGGACGGGGGGCAATGGCACGCATCGCACCATCATGCGGCCCCTGTGCCTTGTATCGCGCTGCGAGGGGTCAGGGCCTGCCTCAGCATGATCCGGCCAGCTTTTTCGGTTTCGCTTTCCTTCCAACGCATTCTCATGTATGCGCGCGGTATCTGAGACGTTGTGCCCTGACCCCGGCACTCGAACGGAAGATAAATGGGGTCGGCGGCAATGGGGCCGCCATGCAAAACCGGAGACCCGCAGGGGCGGGAGTGCTCCGTTCTAGGATACGCATATGTTTGATGTAACGAAGAAATCGATGCAGTGGGGCGAGGAGACGCTGACACTGGAAACCGGCAAGGTTGCCCGTCAGGCCGACGGCACCGTGATTGCCACGCTGGGCGAAACCAGCGTCATGGCCAACGTGACCTTTGCCAAGAGCCAAAAACCTGGTCAGGACTTTTTCCCGCTGACCGTACATTACCAAGAGAAATATTACGCCGCCGGTAAGGTTCCGGGTGGCTTCTTCAAGCGCGAAGCGCGCCCAACCGAGAAAGAGACGCTGACCGCGCGTCTGATCGACCGTCCGATCCGCCCGCTGTTCGTTGACGGTTTCAAAAACGAAGTGCTGGTGATGTGCACCGTGCTGAGCCACGATCTGGTCAATGATCCCGACATCGTTGCAATGATCGCCGCGTCGGCTGCGCTGACCATTTCCGGCGCGCCGTTCATGGGCCCGATCGCCGGTGCCCGCGTTGGATTCGTGGATGGCGAATACGTCCTGAACCCGACCGTGGATGACATGCAGGACCTGCGCCTGAACCCTGAACAGCGTCTGGATCTGGTTGTTGCCGGTACCAAAGACGCCGTGATGATGGTGGAATCGGAAGCCTATGAGCTGTCCGAGGCCGAAATGCTGGGTGCCGTGACCTTTGCGCATGAGCAGATCCAGCCGGTCATCGACCTGATCATTTCGCTGGCCGAAGACGCCGCGAAAGAGCCGTTCGAATTCGTCGCACCCGATTACTCGGAGCTTTATGCCGCCGTTTCGGCTGCCGGTGAAGAGCAGATGCGCGCCGCGTTCGCGATCACCGACAAGCAGGAGCGCACCGCCGCTGTTGCCGCTGCCCGTGAAGCGATCAAGGAAGCGCTGAGCGAGGAACAGCTGGAAGACGCCAACCTTGGCTCGGCGATGAAAAAGCTGGAAGCCGGTATTCTGCGCGGTGACGTCGTCAAGGGCGGCAAGCGCATCGACGGTCGTTCGACCACCGATGTGCGTGCCATCGAAGCCGAAACCTCGCTGCTGCCGCGCACACACGGCTCTGCCCTGTTCACCCGCGGTGAAACTCAGGCGCTGGCCGTGACCACGCTGGGCACCGGCGACGATGAGCAGTTCATCGACGCGCTGCACGGCAACTTCAAATCGAACTTCCTGCTGCATTACAACTTCCCCCCCTATTCGGTTGGTGAAGTGGGCCGTGTGGGTTCGCCCGGCCGTCGCGAAATCGGTCACGGTAAGCTGGCATGGCGCGCGCTGCAGGCGGTTCTGCCTGCGCCGACCGACTTCCCCTATACCATCCGCGTGGTGTCCGAGATCACTGAATCCAACGGCTCCAGCTCGATGGCGTCTGTCTGCGGCGGTTCGCTGTCGATGATGGATGCGGGTGTTCCGCTGAAAGCTCCGGTTGCCGGTGTGGCCATGGGTCTGATCCTGGAAGATGACGGGTCTTACGCAGTTCTGACCGACATTCTGGGTGACGAAGACCACCTGGGCGATATGGACTTCAAGGTTGCGGGTACTGCAAACGGCATCACCTCGCTTCAGATGGACATCAAGGTCGCGGGCATCACGCCTCAGATCATGGAAACCGCCCTGGCACAGGCCAAGGACGGCCGGATGCACATCCTGGGCGAGATGGGCAAAGCCCTGTCCGAGACCAACGAGTTCTCGGTCCACGCGCCGCGCATCGAGACCATGAACATCCCGACCGACAAGATCCGTGAAGTGATCGGTTCGGGCGGCAAGGTCATCCGCGAGATCGTCGAGGTTTCGGGTGCCAAGGTCGACATCAACGACGATGGCGTCATCAAGATCGCATCGCCCGATGGGGAATCGATCAAGAAAGCCTATGACATGATCTGGTCGATCGTGGCCGAGCCGGAAGAAGGTCAGGTCTATACCGGCAAGGTGGTCAAGATCGTCGATTTCGGTGCTTTCGTGAACTTCTTTGGCAAGCGCGACGGTCTGGTCCACGTGTCCCAGATCGAAAACCGCCGCCTGAACCATCCGTCGGATGTTCTGAAGGAAGGTCAGGAAGTGAAGGTCAAGCTGCTGGGCTTTGACGATCGCGGCAAGGTTCGCCTGTCGATGAAAGTGGTCGATCAGGAAACCGGCGAAGAGATCGTTCCCGAGAAGAAAGAAAAGAAAGAGGAAAGCGCAGAGTAATCTGCCCACCCTCTGATTGAATGCGAAAGGCCCCGGTTTCGACCGGGGCTATTTTTGTCCGCGCGGTCAGGAGTGTCGGGCGTCCCGTGGCTTGGTAAATCAATTATTAACACTTCATGCGTGTATTTACTCAACCATAAGGATGATCATGTTGCATTCAGGGATGCTTTTCGACCGTGGCCTCGATAACCGTTTTCGAAATCAGCGCAGACCCCTACAGCAATAAAAGCGTCGATATTACTGCCGCTTATTCCGTTGATATCACCGACAATGACGCCCTGTTGCAGGATCCCGACCCTGACAGCGCGCAGCTTGATCTGTCGGCCCTGCCCGGTTTTTCCGGGACAAGCCAGAATTTCAGCACTTTCGAAAGCTATTCGGGGACGGTGAACGGGGCGCCTGTCACCTTCATTCTGGTTCAGTTCTCGAACCCGCGCTACATCATCGTCACCTCGGGTCAGGCGCAGCTGAACGATACGATCACGGGGACCAGCTTTGGCGGGACGGCAGCGCCAACTACTTATCAGACCCTGCCGTCTTTCGTGTGCTTTACCGCCGGGTCCCTGATCCGGACACCCGCCGGGCTGCGCCGGGTCGAAACCCTGAACCCCGGCGACCCGGTTGTCACTGCCAAGGGCCATATCCGCCCGGTGCGCTGGGTCGGCAGGCGTCGCTTGTCAGCGCAGGAGTTGCAACAGGACCCTCATCTCTGTCCGGTTCGGATCATGGCGGGATGTTTCGGGCCAAACAGCCCCAACCGTGATCTGGTCGTCTCGCCACAACACCGGATCGCCGTCACCTCGGCGATGATGGAGCTGATGCATTGCGAGACCGCGATGCTGGCCCCGGCCAAGGGGCTGATCAACGGGCGGACAATCGTTCAGGAGCTGCCCGCGCAAGGGGTCGAGTATGTCCATATCCTTTTTGACCGGCATGAGTTGGTGAATGTCGAAGGGGTCTGGTCCGAATCCTTCTATCCCGGCGACACGACACTGGGCGCGATGGCTCCCGCCACAAGGCGCGAGCTGTTCACCCTGTTCCCGGATCTGGCCTGCGGTGCCGGTGGCTATGGGTCAACCGCGTTGCCGGTGCTGAAACCCTTTGAGGTTCGGGTGCTGAAGGCGGATCTGACGCTGCCCTGCTGGTCATCGGTCCCGAACACATCTGCGCACGCCGCCTGACAGGGGTGCCGATCAGTGGGTAACCCCGCCGGGCCCATGTTTCAGAAGATGCCACTGGCCATAGCTGTCCTTCAGGTCCAGCTTTATCGCGGCATCAGAGCGGGTCGAGGCGCTGCCAATCTCGGCAATGGAAAACTCGATCCCGCCGGGAATATCGATGCGGACCCTATGCGCGCCGCCACCATGCGGGGCCTGAATCGGCTGTCCGGTGGATTTCAGAATATCACCAACGGTAACGCTGGCCGTGCGCTCTTCAAGGTCCATCTCGAATTCGATCGGCAGGTAGAGCGTGTCATGAACCGTCTCGCACATTGCCCTGAACACGTACCAATGCGTCGCCATCTCTTCGGTTTCTTCACCGTGAAAGACCTTTTCCAGCGCGTCACGCTGTGCCGGGGTTGCTGCGGGATCAACGATCACCTGCATCTCGCCGCCGCCTTCAAAGATCGGCCCCGGCCAGGCATAGATCAGTGCGGCCCTAGTCCCGCTGAGGTCGGTGTCACCGAAATGCCCTTTGGTCACCTCCAGCACTTCGAACCCCCGGCAATCGCCATGGGTCGGCAACTCTTCGAACTGGCAGGGGCAAGAATAGCCGCAGTTGCAGTTCCCGAAACTCTCTCCTTCAACATACCAATCTGTAAAAGCCATGGTCTTCTCCCGCTAGGTACAGTCCGAAAGCCCGAGGTGATTGGTCGTATGCCTGAGTTTTGCCCCCCGCGCACCCTATCACAAATTGCCCGGAACCAGAACCTGAGGGCCATGAGACGGCAGATGAACGGTCCTGCCCAGCCCCGGATCTATTCATTCACGCGCGTCCAAAAACCTGTGAAACGAAGTGATAGCCCCGCGCCTTTCCTTTCCGTCAAGCCCGCCCACATCGAGGCCAAGCAGAGTTTTGGAGCTACGGAGACAATCATGTTCAAGCGCATTTTACTTACCTCAACGGCCCTCGCCGCCAGCGCGACGGCGCTTGCCGCGCAAAGCCTGGGCGACGGCACCTATGTTCAGGGCTTTGTCGGGTACAGCCAGTTGCAGGACAGCGATTTCGCAGGCACGATCGGCGGCGCGCCGCAGTCGGTCGACACGGAGTTCGACGCAGGGTTCGGTCTGGGCGTGGCCATCGGCAAGGAGATCCCGCAATGGTCCAATGACAGGTTCGGAACACGGGTTGAGCTGGAGCTGTCTTACCGCGACAGCGACGTGGATGGTGTGAACTTCTCGGGCAACGGGCCGGGGGCCGAGGGCAATATCTCGGGCGATGTCACGCAGACCTCATTGTTTGCCAATGTGCTGTTCGATTTCAAACAGGCGGGTGCGCTGACGCCCTATGCCGGGTTTGGTCTGGGGGCCACCTATTCGGATCTGGATTTTGCCTATGGGCCCGGTGTGGCGCTGGATGACAGCGACACCGCCTTTGCCGCGCAGCTGATCGCCGGTGTGGCTTACGAGATCAACCCGTCAACCGCCTTTACCGTCGACGCCCGCTATGCCCGCGCCTTTGACGTCTCGTCGCGGCGGCTGGCCCCGAACGGCGCGTTGACCGGCATCGTCGAAGACGATCTGGATACGTTCAGTGTCAATTTCGGGCTTCGGTACAAGTTCTGAGGTCCAGGGGCAGGTCTCCCTTCGGTTACCCTGCCCCCGCCTGCTTCATCTGGCCCCAAATATCCTCGGGGGGAAATCGTGCCGGCAGGCACGATGGGGGGCAGACAGCCCCCCTGACCCGGCACCCGCCTTAAGACGGCGCTTTGGTCTTGCGCAGATAGGGAAAGATCGTCTCGAACGCGCCGAATTTGGCCTTGGCGTCTTCGTTCGACACTGAGGGCGGGATGATCACGTCTTCACCCGGCACCCAGTTGGCAGGCGTTGCGACACCCTTCGACGACATCTGCAACCCGTCCAGCGCGCGCAGGATTTCCGCAAAGTTGCGGCCCACGGTCATCGGATAGGTCATCGACAGTTTCAGCTGCTTGTCAGGGCCGATGATAAAGACCGACCGCACGGTGGCGCTGTCCGCCGGGGTGCGACCATCAGGCAGGTAGGCTTCGGCGGGCAGCATATCGAAGGCTTTCGACACCGCCAGCCCCTCATCAGCGATGATCGGGAACCCGGGATTGGCCTTACCGTATTCCTCGATATCCTTCTTCCACTTCTTGTGGTCTTCGACACCGTCAACCGAAACGCCGATCACCTTGGTGTTGCGCGCGGCCCATTCGTCGTTCAGCTGCGCGACGGCCGAGAATTCGGTGGTGCAGACAGGCGTGAAATCCTTGGGGTGCGAGAACAGAATGGCCCAGCTGTCGCCAATCCAGTCGTGAAACTGAATGGTGCCCTGATCTGTTTCTGCGGTGAAGTTCGGGACCGTATCGTTGATGCGCAAACCCATGGGGTATCTCCTTTCCAGTATTAACCTGAGTCGATTGCCCGCAACCTAATCACTTTGCCCACGGGTTAAAACTTGCATCGTGGTCGCGGCCCGGAAATTCACCGGTTTCACTGGAAAAATAATTTGATCAAATTATCTATTGCCCCCTGTTCGCTTGGGTGACAGAGTGTCGGCGAACAGCCGGATTCTAGCTGGACCGACAGGAGGGCTCAGGATGATCGAAAAGCGGAATTTCTATATCAATGGTCAATGGGTCGCGCCGTCGCAACCCAATGATTTCGAGGTCATCAACCCCTCGACCGAGGAGCCGTGCGCGGTGATCTCACTGGGTGGGCAGGCCGACACGGATGCGGCAGTTGCCGCCGCCAAGGCCGCCCTGCCGGGCTGGATGGCAACGCCGGTAGAGGCCCGCATCGCGCTGGTCGAGAAGCTGATCGACATCTACCAGACCCGCGCGGAAGATCTGGCGCAGGCCATGTCGCTGGAAATGGGCGCGCCGATTGACATGTCGCGCAGCCAGCAGGTTGGTGCAGGCACATGGCATTTGCAAAACTTCATCCGCGCGGCCAAGGCGTTTCAGTTTGAACGCCCTCTGGGGGATCACGCCCCGAATGACCGGATCATCTATGAGGCGGTTGGCGTGGCCGCATTGATCACGCCCTGGAACTGGCCGATGAACCAGGTCACGCTCAAGGTCGGTGCAGCGGCGATTGCGGGCTGCACGATGGTTCTGAAACCCTCCGAGCAAAGCCCGCTGAACGCGATGATCTTTGCCGAGATGATGGACGAGGCAGGGTTCCCGCCCGGTGTCTTCAATCTGGTAAACGGCGATGGCGCGGGCGTTGGCTCGCAGCTGTCGGGTCATCCCGACGTGGATATGGTCAGCTTTACCGGCTCGACCCGTGCGGGTACGGCGATTTCGAAGAACGCGGCGGAAACGCTCAAGAAAGTGCATCTGGAGCTGGGTGGCAAAGGCGCCAATGTGGTCTTTGCCGATGCCGATGAAAAGGCTGTCAAACGCGGTGTCCTGCACATGATGAACAACACCGGCCAGAGCTGTAACGCCCCCAGCCGGATGCTGGTGCAGCGCCCGATCTATGATCAGGCTGTTGAGATCGCCGCCGAGGTCGCCAGCAAGGTCACGGTGGGCAGCGCCGCAGAAGAGGGCCGCCATATCGGACCCGTCGTGAATGAGGTTCAGTGGACCAAGATTCAGGACCTGATCCAGAAAGGTATCGACGAAGGGGCGCGGCTGGTCGCGGGCGGCACCGGACGCCCCGAGGGGCTGAACAAGGGCTATTATGTCCGCCCGACGGTCTTTGCCGATGCCAACAACCAGATGACCATCGCGCGCGAGGAAATCTTTGGCCCGGTTCTGACCATGATCCCCTTCGACACCGAGGAAGAGGCTGTCGAGATCGCCAATGACACACCTTATGGCCTGACCAATTATGTGCAGACGCAGGACAAGGCGCGCGCCAACCGCATGGCGCGGGTTCTGCGGTCGGGCATGGTCGAGATGAACGGCCAGTCGCGCAGCGCGGGCTCTCCGTTTGGTGGGATGAAGCAATCCGGCAACGGGCGCGAAGGTGGCGTTTGGGGGCTGGAGGACTTTCTGGAAGTCAAATCCGTCGGCGGCTGGGCAGCTGAATAATACACCCGGCGCAATGCGAGATGAGAGGGCGAGGCAACGCGGTTGCCTCGCCCGTGTTATGTCAGACAGGCCGCACCACTAGCTGGGGTTCCCCGTCGGACGTATGGCGACGGGAACGACCGTCCCAACCAATCTCGCCGGTCACGCGCTGGCGATAGGCCGAGAAACTGTCGAACCGGACCACATCGACAGGCGTGTCGAACTGTAGGGTCACCCGGCGGTGCGCACCGTCCCCCAATATGGTCAGACCACGAATTTCCGCTGTGAACGGCTGGCCCAGGTAGCGACCTTCGACCCGGTCCCCCACACGCAAACGCATCCGGTTGCCCGCCATCGCGTGCAATGTGTTCCAGTCGCGCACCCCATGTTGATGCGCCACCAGTTCCAGGGCCTGACCGTGCGACAGCTGAACGCCGGTGTCGCGCAGTTTCCGTCGCAGGCGTTTGGCCTGCTCTTTCAGCTCCTCCAGCGGAGCGATGTCTTGTGACAGTGTCATGTTTTGCCTCGTTTCCTTGAACGGGCGCGAGTTTAGGACGGGGTTCGCATTACCATCCGCACGCCGGGAAAGGGCAACAGATGTTTGTTCAACCGGGTTTCACCAAAGCCAATGGCCGCGAACGGCAGGGGACCCGAACCTGCGGTGCTTTTTGGCAGCGGTCGGGCCTGCTGTCAATCAGGCGTCGGCCTGTGCCGCCTCATAGGCCAGCATGGCCCGTTTGACCGGCAGACCCCAGTGATAGCCGCCCAACCCCCCGGATTTGCGCAGGGCGCGGTGACACGGGATCAGCCAGCTGACTGGGTTGCGCCCGACCGCCGTGCCCACGGCGCGCACGGCCTGTGGTGAACCCACGCGCAGCGCGATTTCGGAATAGGTCGTCACCTGCCCCGACGGGATGTGCATCAGTGCTTCCCATACCTTGATCTGCAAGGGTGAGCCGATCAGGTAGAGCGGTGTCGGCTCTGACCGGTCGCTGGCCGTGCCGAATGCGCTGAGAACCCAGGGGCGCAGGCGCATCGGATCTTCGACATAATCCGCGTTAGGCCAGCGCGAGATCATATCCTCCATCGCCGCCTTCTCTCCGGTTTCAGCCCCGAAGGCGATGCCGCAGATGCCCTTGTCGGTGCCCATGACCAGCGCGGGGCCAAAGGGGCATTCGAACCAGCCCCAGTAGATCGTCAGACCCGCGCCCCTGCGGGCATATTCGCCGGGGCTCATGGATTCCCATTTCAGGAACAGATCATGCAGGCGGCCACTGCCGGACAGGCCTACGTTATGGGCGGTTTCAAGCGTGGTGAACCGTTCGCGCAGCAGCGCCTTGGCATGGCCCAGCGTCAGGTATTGCTGATACCGTTTTGGCGACACTCCGGTCCAACGCGAGAACAGGCGCTGGAAATGCGCTGGGCTCATATCCATCTGGCGGGCCAACTCATCGAGGCTGAGGGTTTCACCGCCCTGATCAATCAGGTCGATTGCCCGGCGCATGACGTTATAGTGGTATCCGCTTTCGGGGGTCTGGACGTTCATGGTTGCACCTCATTGTCTGGCACAAACCATAGCGCGCGCGACACGCTGCCGCGACCCGGAACTTGCGCATTGGCTTTGGGCTTGTGTCGCGGCCCCTCGGGCGGCATTAAGGCCCGGATGGCAAAGCAACTCGACTATCATACGATCCGCGAGATCTTTACGCGCTTTCAGGAGGCCGACCCCGAACCCAAGGGTGAGCTTGAGCATGTGAATGTCTACACGCTGGTCGTGGCCGTGGCGCTGTCGGCGCAGGCAACCGATGCGGGGGTCAACAAGGCCACGCGCGAATTGTTCAAGATCGCCGATACGCCGCAAAAGATGCTGGATCTGGGCGAGGAGGGCCTGATCGAGCATATCAAGACCATCGGCCTGTTCCGCCAGAAGGCCAAGAACGTCATCAAGCTGAGCCGTATTCTGGTCGAAGACTATGGCGGTGAAGTCCCAAATTCCCGCGCAGCGCTGCAATCGCTGCCGGGTGTCGGACGCAAGACCGCCAACGTTGTGCTGAACATGTGGTGGCGGCAGCCAGCGCAGGCTGTGGACACGCATATCTTTCGCGTCGGCAATCGCACCGGCATCTGCCCCGGCAAGGACGTAGACGCGGTCGAGCGCGCCATCGAAGACAATATCCCCGCCGATTTTCAACTCCATGCGCATCACTGGCTGATCCTGCATGGCCGGTACCATTGCAAGGCGCGTAAGCCGCAATGCCCGACCTGCATCATCCGTGATCTCTGTCAATTCGAGGACAAGACATTATGAAAACCTACCAGCTGACCGGTATCGGAAATGCCGTTGTGGACGTGATCTCGCAGGCCGATGACAGTTTCCTGGAACTGATGGGCATTGAAAAAGGCATCATGCAGCTGATCGAGCAAGAGCGCGGTGAGCTGCTGTATGCCTCGATGGAGGGTCGGGTACAGACACCGGGCGGGTCTGTTGCCAACACGATTGCGGGCGCAGGTGCGTTGGGGCTGGATGCTGCCTTTATCGGGCGGGTGCATGACGATGCGCTGGGCCGGTTCTATGCGGATGCGATGAACGAAGATGGCGTCGATTTCGTCAACCCGCCGGTTCCGGGCGGGGAATTGCCGACCTCGCGCTCGATGATCTTTGTCTCGCCCGATGGCGAGCGGTCGATGAACACCTATCTGGGCATCTCCTCGGAACTGTCGTCGCATGACGTGCCCGATGAGGTCGCCGGAAGCAGCCAGATCATGTTCCTTGAGGGCTATCTGTTCGACAAGGAAAAGGGAAAGGCCGCGTTTCTTGAGGCCGCGCGCGCCTGCCACAAGGGCGGCGGCAAGACCGGGATCGCCATTTCCGACCCGTTTTGCGTGGAACGGCACCGGGTTGATTTCCTGCTGTTGATCGAGAATGAGCTGGATTTCGTCATCGGCAACGAGGCTGAAATCAAATCGCTGTTTGAAACCGACGATCTGGAAGAGGCGCTGATCAAGACCGCCGAGATTTGCCCGCTGGTGGTTTGCACGCGCTCGGGTGATGGCGTGACCGTCCTGAACGGAGGCGCGCGCATCGACGTGCCGGTCAAGAGGATCGTGCCGGTAGACGCAACCGGTGCCGGTGACCAGTTCGCCGCGGGGTTCCTGTATGGAATGGCCACAGGGCGCGATTACGAGACCTGCGCCAGGATCGGCAACGTCTGCGCCCGCGAGGTCATCAGCCATATCGGCCCAAGACCCGAGGCGGATATGCTGGAATTGTTGCGGGAAGAAGGGCTGCTTTGAGCCCATTTTGTTGAAAGACTCCTCCTTTATCGAAGGCTGAACGGCCAATCCGCATGTTGCGGGCCGGGTATTGCTTTGTGATCCGGTCCGCGCGGTGGTTTTGTGAAGGGGCGCAACTGGCTTGAAGTCATTCGGACTATGGTTGGCCACTCATAGAAGCGTGCTGCCTTTTTGAGCGTCCAATCATTCTCACCCTTAAGGGTGTTTGCTTGTTTTAACCTCTGTCTACGCGCAAGTGCCTTGGATTTTGGTCTTCGTTGCCCCAAGTTTGCGCCGGAGCACACAACGCGGACCCAGAAACACGTGCGGCGTGCCAGTGTCGATTGGCGCGTGGACGAGAGGCATATCCTGGTCGGTGGCAAAAGCGGGACCCATCAACGCATGCAACAGTCCCGCAATGCCGGTGTATCCGTAGAAGTCTGAACGTCAATGAACGCTTTGTTTTTTAGCCGAGTTGTTTGGTCCACAAAACAACGCGTTCGATCTCTTGGATCAGGCAATCCTGAAAATCCCTGTCTATCTGTGAAGCGTTGATGCCAATTGGTTCAACGACCGCAAACCGATAGAGAGGAAGGCCCTCTACGATCCGCGGCCGTCCTTTGTTCCCTTGCAACCAATGAAAAACCGTAAAAGCATCCACGAGAGGCAACCCACCGCAGGATTTGCTAAGAGTAAGTGCAGCTAAAGATGTTTCGACAGTCACCGGTGGGCGCTCACCCTCTAGCAAGTCACTTAGCGACAAAGCACTCTCAACTTCGTTGCGCAGCCCGATGATCTGATAGGGCGCCATCTGTTCCAGTGTCAGCGCCCCCTGACCTGCGGCTAAAGGGTGACCTTCGGGAACAAAACAAATA
Source organism: Ruegeria sp. O4 (assembly GCF_056535125.1). Classification (NCBI taxonomy): domain Bacteria; kingdom Pseudomonadati; phylum Pseudomonadota; class Alphaproteobacteria; order Rhodobacterales; family Roseobacteraceae; genus Ruegeria; species Ruegeria sp. O4. The sequence goes on from NZ_JBQERO010000021.1 coordinate 64,044, forward strand.
TGTGGTAAGCTTCCCTCAAACAGGACGTTCATTTGCTTCAGAGAGCGCGAAACATAGGCGAAGCCTGTTCTCATCGCGCCGAAACGGGCATAGTCCAGTATCCAGTTTGAAGATCGTACCCGCCAATCGATCCGGATGTTCTTTTCCGCTATGTTCAGCCGTCTCAGGGCCTGAGGCACGAGGTCTAATGAGGCGGCGGTTATTGTGGCAATTGACAAGGACCCGCGATCCTTCCGAGCGATCTGAGAGGCGATCTCGTTCAAGTTCGCAAGGGCCGAAAAATTGCGTTTAACCTCTTGATAGAATTCTTCCGCTTCGGGGAGCGGTGTCACACCCTTACTTCGGCGACGAAACAAAGGAACGCCAAACTCCCGCTCCAGATCCGACAAAAGCCGGCTGACGCTGGGTTGTGACAGATTCAACCTGCGACCAGCAGCGGAAACCGACCCGGTTTGCATGATCGCAGAGAAGACGTTGAGTTGGTTATGGGTGAACATAGGTATTCGATTAACAAATATCAGTCGAAACAGATAGTATTATTTCAAATGTAAGCGCTGTGGTACTGTCCCGTTGTTTCGGAGGGCAGCGCCAAGAATGAAGAAAAATGTCATTTTGATTATGACGGACCAGCAACGCGCGAACAGTCTGGGCTGCACCGGAAACAAGCATGTCAGGACACCGAATATAGACGCACTGGCCCAGCGGGGCGCCGTCTTTACCAAGCATTTCACACCGCACCAGATCTGCTCTCCAAGCCGGTCCACTTTGTTCAGCGGTCAGTATGCAAGGTCGCACGGCCTGACGCGCAACGGGGTTGCCCTGCCTGAGGATCTGAAACTGATCACCCATGACTTTCAGGCCATGGGGTACAAGACCCATGGGGTTGGGAAATTCCACTTCCAACCTATTCTGGCCGGGCCAGAGCATCTTATGCCGGATTCAAACGCCTTTTGGGACTTACCGGAAAGTGAGGGATGGTGCGGCCCCTTTTACGGGTTCGACGCGGTCGACATTCTGATTGGAGAATCCGTTAGTGCCACAAAGGGTGGGCATTATGCCCGTTGGCTGGAATCTGTCGCGCCGGGAGCGGCCGAGCTCTATCTCCCGGAAAACGCGCTTGAACCGCAATGTGGGGATATTGACGAAGTTTGGAAATCGGCCATCCCTTTCGACTTGCATTACAACTCTTGGATCACAGATCGGGCCTGCGAGTTCCTGACCGAAAATGACGGGTCAGACCCGTTCTTTCTGTTTGTTTCCTTTCCCGATCCGCACCATCCTTTTTCCCCCCCTGCGCCATGGTGCGACATGTACGATCCGGCGGACATGCCAATGCCCTCATATGTGCCTGATGAGCTGTCAGCGATGCCGTCTTTCCTGCGCGACGGCGATGATGAGGAAAAAGGTAAAAGCTATGTGGACTTCCTGCGCGATCCGGGACCACCGCGAGAACAGGGTTTTTTGCAGACAACATCGAGCTTCTCGGACGATTCAATTCGCCGTGCGATCGCGTATACCAATGGAATGATTTCGATGATTGACGCTTGCGTCGGCCGGATCATGGCACAGGCGGAGCATCAAGGTCTCCTTGAAGACACCATTGTCATTTTCACCTCGGATCATGGCGAGTTGTTGGGTGATCACGGGCTTATCCGAAAAGGCCCCAGCCCCTACAGATCGCTTTTGCACGTACCGCTGATCGCTGCAGGTCCGGGGATCGAGCTTGGCGAACGTCACGGGACAACAAGTCATCTGGATCTGCGCGCGACGTTGCAGGATTTTTTGGAGCTGGAGCATCAGCCGACCGAAGGGGTCTCTTTCGCTCACCTGATGACGCAGGCAGATGGCCCGGGGCGTCGCGAGTTTTTTGCCGAATATCACCCACGTACGCGCATGGACACTTACAACCAGACGGTAATGACAGACGAATGGCGTGTCACAATCTATCCTCAAAACGCAGACTGGGGAGAGATGTTCGATCTTCGCAACGATCCGGGTGAACACGTCAATCTCTTCTTCAAAGAAGAATACCGCAGCACGCGTGACGAGATCATTGAAAAATTGTCACGACACTTTCCGCCAGCTGCGGATGCAGGCGGAGTGTCACTTGCAACCTACTAATCAAATCTGAGCTCTCAAACGACAACGGGGAAGTCACCATGAACGAACATATCAAATATCTGGCAAAACAGGCAGCGCTTGGCAAAATGCCCCGCCGTGAATTTCTTGGGAAGGCGTCCGCCTTGGGGCTGGCTGCTGCAACAGCCAATCTGGCGATGTCGTCAGCGGTCAAAGCCGCTGGTCCACAAAAAGGTGGCACCATTCGCGTTGGCATCCAGGGCGGCGGCACAACTGACAGCCTTGATCCTGCGACCGCCGCAAACTCAACCGCTAATATGGTCGCCCGCCTTTGGGGTGAGACGCTCTTGACGCTTGCACCTGATGGCGGCCTTGAGCCCAAGGTCGCAGAAAGCTTTGAGGCTTCTGCCGACGCAAAAACGTGGACGTTCAAGATACGAGACGGCATCACCTTCTCAAACGGTCAGCCCGTCACTGCCGAGGATGTTCTACAGACCATCGACCGGCACTCGAACGAAGAGACCAAATCCGGGGCGTTGGGCTTGTTGCGTGGTATCGCAAATATGCGAACGGATGGCGACCTGTTCATCGTCGAGCTGGAAGCGCCCAATGCCGACCTTCCATATCTGCTTTCGGATTATCACCTCGTCATTCAGCCTGGTGGCGGAAAAGAGGACCCAGCTGCTGCAATTGGCACCGGTCCTTATGTTTTGAAAGCCGCCGATATGGGTGTGCGTTTCGTGGCTGAACACAACCCCAACCATTGGGATGACACGATTGGTCATGCAGGCACGATCGAAGTGATTGTCATCAACGACAACACCGCACGAGTCGCGGCGCTGCAATCTGGTCAGGTCGATATGATTGACCGTGTGCCGCCCCGTACTGCACGTCTTGTTGACCGCGCGCCCGGTATCACGGTGCGCTCTACGTCCGGCGCAGGTCATTACGTGTTTATCATGCACGTCAATACCGCGCCGTTCGACAACCATGATCTGCGTATGGCCTTGAAATACGCCATCAATCGTCAGGAAATGGTGGACAAGATCCTCTTCGGCTACGGCTCTGTGGGCAATGACACACCCATCAACAGCTCTTATCCCCTCGCAACTGAGTTCGAACAGCGCGAATACGACGCGGACAAGGCGGCGTTCCACTTCAAGAAATCGGGTCATAGCGGGCCGGTCACGCTTCGGTCGTCCGAGAACTCGTTCCCCGGCGCATTGGATGCGGCCGCGTTGTTCCAGCAGTCCGCAGCTGCCGCGGGCATAACGCTGGACGTGAAGCGCGAGCCCAATGACGGCTACTGGTCTGAAGTTTGGAACAAGCAACCTTTCTGCACCAGTTACTGGGGTGGCCGTCCGGTTCAGGACCAAATGCTGTCCACAGCATATTTGTCCACAGCGGATTGGAACGACACCCGGTTCTTCAACGAGCGTTTCGATCAAATCGTCATCGCAGCGCGCGCCGAACTCGATGATGCGAAGCGCAAGGAAATGTACGCAGAAGCCTCAGCGTTGATCCGTGATGATGGTGGTCTGATCTGTCCGATGTTCAACGACTTTGTCGGTGCGACTTCAGATCGGATCAGCGGTTGGGTTGACGATCACAAGGGCTTTGACCTGATGGATTTCCGCGCACCGTTGAAGATGTGGGTCGCCGCTTAAACGCGCGGTTTTAGGGTTTGACCATGGACAGGCGCAGTTCTTATCCCGAACTGCGCCTGTTCAATTGCGACTCGAACCAGCGTTTCAAAAGAAATGGCACGTGTCGGGCATTGATTGGCATCCCATGCCCTGGCGAGAGGAACTACGACTTGAATAGAGCCGCTGCGGGTCTGATCCGATCCGCGCTGGTAAGGAGGGCTCAAGGATCACTTACTGTGAGTGCCAACCCGCAGTGGACGTGTCGCGGTTTGCTGCCGCTCCTTTGATAGCATTTATTGCAGCAAAGGAGACGAACTATGGGACTGAAACGGACGGACGAATTT
>NZ_JBQERO010000022.1:0-61427 GCF_056535125.1 Ruegeria sp. O4
CAGAGCCAATGATCCCAAACGCATGTTCAATACCATGCATCTGCAAAACCTTAACAAAGGCCTCTTCCGTCGTCATCTTCATAGGGGTGTTCTCCAAGCAAGAGTGAGAAAACCGGGCACCGGGACCCGGGGGTTGATATGGTTTTGGCGTAAGGGTGCGACCTGCGTTAGGGCCAGACGCGTCTGCGGAATATGTCCAGTGCGATCTCAGGCAGACCGGATGGCATCCGCGATCAGTTCGACGCCGGGGCCTATGCGGTTGGTCGAAATTGAAGAGTACCCGAGGCGGTAGAAATTCTGCGGCCTGTCGGGCCCCGAGAAAAACGGAGCACCCGGTTCGATATGAACACCCTGGTTCTGCAGCTTTAGCGCAAGCTGCGTTGTGTTGACGTGCTCGGGGGCCGACATCCACATTGATGAGCCGCCCATTACGCCCCGTCCAGCCACTGTGAGCCCGCTTTCTTCGATGGCTTTGTCCATCGCATCGCGCCGCTCTTGCAGGGCTTTCGACATACGTCGGATCTGCGCGTCGTAATGGCCCAATGACAGAAAATACGCTGCCGTGCGTTGAATATGACCCGGCGGGTGGCGCAGGACCAACGAGCGAAGAGCACGAGCTTCGCGGATGAAAGGCTCGGATCCGACCATGTATCCAAGCCGCAATCCCGGAAACAGCGACTTGGAAAAACTGCCGACGTAAATCACGCGCCCATCCCGATCCATGGACTTGAGTGCAGGCGAAGGTGCGCTGCGAAAGGCCATTTCGAATTCATAGTCGTCCTCGACAACCATTGCATCCAGATCGCGTGCCCGATCCAGTAGCTTGTTGCGGCGGTCGATCGGCATCGTCGCGGTTGTCGGGCTTTGATGGCTGGGGGTGGTAAAGATGACATCCGCTTCGTCGGGGATCGCTTCTGGTGGCAAGCCGTCGCGATCGACGCTCAGGGGGGTCACAGCGCAATCCCAGTGGTTCAAAAGGCTTCGCAGCGCGTAGTAGCAGGGATCTTCGATTACGGCCGTGCGTTTGTGTGTCAGCAAGATGCGTGAGGCCAGCCAAAGCGCGTTCTGCGCGCCCAGGGTGATCAAGATCTCTTCGGGGCGGGCGACGATACCACGGCGCGGCAGGGTGTGGCGCGCGATGAATTCGATTAGCAACGGATCATCCTGATCCACGTAATCCCCTGTCAGCGAATCGAAGTCTTTGTGCCCCAATGCGCGAACCGCGCATAATCTCCAGTTGGCGTGATCAAACAGGGTTCGGTCGGCCTGACCGTAGATGAACGGATAGCGGTATTCGCGCCAATTGCTGGGTTTCGGCAGGACGTCGCTGTCCAGAAAGCGGCGCGCCAATGCCCTGTCCCAGTCGACAGATTCCGTGCCGCGCTGCACGGGCGAGTATTTGGGCGGAACCGGTGCGTTTTGCGAGACGTAATATCCTGACCTTCCCTTTGCCGTCAGATAATCATTTGCCAGCAACTCGGTATAGGCCAGCGTCACCGTGATGCGGCTGACACCTAGATGTGCGGCCAGCTTTCGCGAGGATGGCAGTTTTTCCCCGACATGAAAGCGACCGGACAGAATGCCCTCGGCAATCATCTGCTGGATCTGGGCCTGCAACGTGCCCTGACCGTTAAGCTCAAGAAAGAATGTTTCGACCGATATCCCCATGCCTGCTTATAGGTTGGACTTAAGGCAGGGGCAATCTGGACTTACAGCGTCATGGAAAATTTTCCCAAGGTGGGTTGACCAGGGTTCTTTGTGAAACTACAAAACTAGAAATCTAGTTTAATGGAGGCAATCCATGTGGGAAACTGCTGCAGCCGGATTTTCCGCCATGGGCTCGGAAGCCCGGCTGAAAGTCCTCAAGACACTGGTGCGGGCTGGTGAGGCCGGTCTGACCGTTGGCGAAATCCAGAACCGGACGGGGATTGCTCCGTCGACTTTGGCGCACCATCTGCGGTTTCTTGCAGCCGGAGGTGTGGTTGAACAGGAAAAGATCGGTCGCACCACGATTAACCGAGCCTGTTTTGATGAATTGAAGATGCTGGCGCAGTTTATTCTCAGTGAATGCTGCGCTGACGCGGTTGGAAAGGCGGCCAACGATGGCTGAATTGACGCAATCCCCCCGACTGACCGCCAAAGGCGCGATGGAGATGATCAAGACGCCCTGGGCATTGATCGCCGTCATTCTTGTGGCGGTGGCCGTTCTCGACCCCGGCAACCTGCGTGAGGTTGCGAGTTTTGCAGTCAGGGCCTTGGCGCATACAGGACAATATATCCTGTTTGCCGTGCTTCTGTTGTCATACCTCAAGGCAACCGGGGCTGAGGTGATGGTGGCGCGCGCATTTGAAGGGCGCGAGACCCGGATGATCTTTCTGGCCGCCCTGTTCGGCGGACTTGCACCATTTTGTTCTTGCGAAGTCATTCCCTTTATTGCGGGCTTGCTTGCACTCGGAGCGCCGCTGTCGGCCGTGATGGCGTTCTGGCTCAGCTCGCCGTTGATCGACCCGCCGACGCTTTTGATTACGGCTGCCGCGCTGGGATGGCCCTTTGCCATCGGTAAGGCGGTTGCCGCCGTTGCGCTTGGCCTGTTCGGCGGGTTCGCGGTTCGGTTACTGATGCGGCAGGGGGCATTTGCCCAGCCCTTGCGCGAATACAAACCTGCCGGGTGTTGCGGATGTGGTCCGAAAGCGGATGACAAGCCGGTCTGGAAGTTCTGGCAAGAGCCCGAGCGTCGCGTTCGGTTTCGTTCGGAATTCGTACACAACGGGCTGTTCCTGCTGAAGTGGCTGGCACTGGCCTATGTGCTCGAAGCTTTGTTGGTCAACTATGTGCCTGCGGACCTGATCGCTGGCGTCGTTGGCGGAGAAGGCGTGCTGCCGATCATCGTTGCTTCTCTGGTGGGGATGCCGGCCTATCTGAACTCTTACGTCGCGCCGCCGCTGCTGGCGGGTCTGATCGATCAGGGCATGACCGCGGGGGCTGCGATGTCGTTCATGGTTGCCGGTGCCGTCAGTTCCATACCGGCGATGGCCGCAGTCTGGTCATTGGTCAAACCGCGCGTGTTTGCGACTTACCTGAGCCTTGGTGTGGGGGGCGCAATAATCGCAGGCATCATCTTTCAGGTGGTATGAACGAAAAAGCCGCCCGGTGTCAGCATCGGGCGGCTTTTTCGTTGGATATCTCGATCAACCGGATTCGCAGAGACGGGGCAGTTTGAACCGATACCGGGCTTCGCCGCTTTTGACGTAAATGCGTTTTTCCACGCAGGCCGTCGTTCCAACGGTTTGTGAAATCTGCGACTCGGTCGACGTAATCGACGTGGCCGATCCATCGGGCAGGCGAACCGAGGCTACGACGCCGTTCTTCAGGTCCCCGTTCACCGGGGTTGCGGACAGAACCGGTACGATCAGGAAAGCCTCGTGTTCGTGTTCGCCTTCGTCCCCCAGCAGAAACAAGGTGGTGACGATGGCGATCATGACAACACCACCCGCCAGACCCAGCCCCCATGTCCTGAGAAAGGCGTAGATCGTTACGGCGCGGTGCGGGCCGAAAATCGCAGAAAGAATGCTCAGCATGACAAGTCCGTCAAAAAAGCCCCAGCCGTTCCGACCGGGGCTGATTGTCTGTTACAGACGAGGATCATCCTCGTCTTCATCATCCGCCCCGCCTTTGGGCAGGTTGAAGAAACTGTCGGCGTCGATGATAGGCTCGTCGTCTTTTTCATCCGACCGATCATCGGACAGCGAGAAGGTTTCCAGACCTTCGATCGCGGTCGGGATTTTCGGCGCAGCGTCCATTTCCAGCGACTGCTCGGTCGAAACCAGCTTGCGACGCTCGTCATCGCTCATCACGCCGCCTTCGGCCGCTTTCTTGGCAGCGGCCTTCTGCACGATCGCATCCAGTTCGGACTGTTTGCACAGGCCCAACGCAACCGGGTCGATCGGCTGCATGTTTGAGATGTTCCAGTGCGTGCGCTCGCGGATCGACTGGATGGTCGGCTTGGTGGTGCCAACCAGCTTGGCGATCTGGCCGTCGCTGAGTTCGGGGTGGAACTTGACCAGCCACAGGATCGAGTTCGGACGGTCCTGACGCTTGGACAGCGGGGTATACCGCGGGCCACGGCGCTTTTCTTCGCCGGATGCCGCCGGGTTGAACTTGAGCTTCAGCTTGTGCAGCGGGTTGTTCTGCGCGGCGTCGATCTCATCCTGAGTCAGCTGGTTGTTTGCGATCGGGTCAAAGCCCTTTACGCCTGCGGCCACATCGCCATCGGCGATGCCCTGCACTTCCAGTTCGTGCATCCCTACGAAATCCGCGATCTGCTTGAAGCTGATCGTGGTGTTGTCCACCAGCCATACGGCGGTTGCCTTGGCCATAAGCGGTTTTGCCATCAGCCCGTCTCCTATACATACATCTTTCCCGTCGCCGGAATTCGGCGGCCCCTTGGTCTTGGGGCAGGTTTCCGTTGTCGGGGAACTTGGCCCGTATATAGTCGCCACGCAGCAAGAAGGGAAGAGGCGAATGCGCTGGGTCGTATTGTGGGTCTTCAGCGCGATGACAGCGCTGGCCGAAGGTGAAAAAGCAGGTGAGTTCGACTATTACGTCCTGTCGCTTAGCTGGTCGCCCAACTGGTGCGCCCGTGAAGGGGACGCGCGCGGGTCAGACCAATGTGACGACCGGCACGACCACGGATGGATCCTGCACGGGCTCTGGCCGCAATTTCATCAGGGCTGGCCATCCTTCTGCCGCTCGCCCGAGGCGCCGCCAACACGCCGCATGACGCGGGAAATGGAAGATATTCAGGGTAGTGCGGGCCTTGCATGGCATCAGTGGAAGAAACACGGCACCTGTTCGGGGCTATCTGCGCCCGACTATTTCGCCCTGTCCCGGCGTGCCTATGACGCTGTCGAACGCCCGCAGGTCTTCCGCAAGCTGGACGCATCCGTCAAACTGCCGGCTTCGGTGGTCGAGGATGCGTTTTTGAAAGCCAATCCGGAACTGGAGCGCGATATGATCACGGTCACCTGCAAACAGGGCTATATCGAAGAGGTCCGCCTATGCCTGTCGCGCGACCTTGATCCGGTGCCATGCGGCCGCGATGTAATTCGCGACTGCACCGCCAAGGACGCGCTGTTCGATCCGATTCGCTAGAGCTTCTTGTTCTGGCAGTCCCGCGCATAGTCCAGCGCCTTGGCGGTGCCTTTCAGATCAATCGCCATCACCACCTCGCCTGCGGGATTGTAAACCGTCATCGTCTTGTTCTGGGCAATCGCGGTGACGAAATTCCGGTCGGTAAAAAACACCGTCGCACCCGGCACTTTGCGTTCATTGAACCCGATAGCGGTGGCATCAAAGCTCTTGCCGTCCAGTTCGAACCGGATGGGATAGCTTTTGCCTTGTTCAATATTGCCCCAGGCCTTGTTGTAAACGGCGAAGTACCCGCGATTACCCAGTGCGTCATAGCCCAGCCGCACGACCGAGAGGTCCTGATAGACCGTCTGGATCAGACACCCGTTCCCAAGCGCCGGGTCCATCATGATGTTCCAGCCTTCGACAAAGCCCTTGTCGACCAGTTCCTGCGACAGGGCAGCGGTTGCGGAGAAGGCGGCGAGGGTGAAGGCGAGAAGTCGGGTCACAATTGGTCTCCAGTATTGAGTAACTTGTTTGCCGCAACCCTATTTGACGTGCTGGACCAAACAAAGGGGCCATCTGCCTTAGAAATTACTAATTTTCTTTTGATCCTACCCGCTCAGATTTACATTTGCTAAAATGAAATCCAAAGCCATTTGTTCCGATCAATGCCTCTCGATACTTTGACGATACAATACTGGATGTCAGCATTCAAAAGTCTATTTGTAGCTTGTTTCTTAACCTCTTCGGTCATTCTGGACAGGGCGGTGTTCGCTGAAGTCAGCGGCAAGTTCCAATTTGACGCCGAATCCTACTGCGAAACGCATGGATGTAAGAAAGGCCCATCACTTTTTGATCCGCAAATCTTGGATCATGAGTGGCAACCTTTTGAAAGCTCAGACCTGTTGGTTTGGGGCGCGGACGTTTGTCTCGGGTATTTTCTGACCAAAGATGAGAGCGCGTGGAATGGCGGCATGACAGAAGACAAAGTTGGCGACAAACATGGGATCTATGTAGTCTTAGGCAATTTCTTGGCGCGGATTCACATCTTCGACTGGCCACCCATAGATGCCGCCAGCCCATATTCCGAATATGGGGTTTTTCAGTGCGAAACTACGAGCCGGCCTGAATACAAGCTGGACGCCGAGCGCAGCACAGAACTCAAAAAGTGGGTCGAGTTCAGGCTGACAAAGGAGGAAGGATGGGTCGGAAGCATCGAAAGCTTCACCGGGTACCTGAAAGGACTATTTAGGAGTGATGCTCTCGGCCTAACGATTCATTTCGAAAACTACAGTGGAGCGCGCGTCCGGTTTGAAGCGGACTATTGGGGGCCGCCGGTGCTGATTGACGAAACTGATGGGCTTTATTGATGTGCTAGTGTCTACAACCGGCTACAATTCCTTTCGCGCCCTGAGCGCCGCCGTGATCGTTCCGTCATCCAGATAATCCAACTCTCCGCCGATGGGCACGCCTTGCGCCAGTGAGGTCAGGCGCACCTGGCCTTCCAGCTGATCGGCGATGTAATGGGCGGTGGTCTGGCCGTCGACAGTGGCGTTCAGGGCAAGGATCACTTCGGTGATCCCTTCGGCCAGGACCCGATCCCTGAGGCGAGGAATGCGCAGCTCGTCCGGGCCGATACCGTCCAGTGCAGACAGTGTGCCACCCAGCACGTGATAGCGGCCTTTGAAGACCCCTGACCGTTCCATCGCCCAAAGGTCGGCGACGTCCTCGACCACGCAGAGTTCGCCGGTCGCTCGGGCCTCGCTATTGCATATGTCACAGATATCCGTGGTGCCCACATTGCCGCAACTCAGGCATTCGCGGGCGGTGATGGCCACTTGCTGCATGGCGTCTGACAGGGGCGTCAGCAGCAGAGCGCGTTTGCGGATCAGGTGCAGCACCGCGCGGCGGGCCGAGCGCGGGCCCAACCCCGGCAGTTTGGCCATCAGGTCGATCAGATTGTCGATTTCGCTGTTCGTGCCCATGGCCTGTCCTGCTTTGCGCCGGAGGGAGCCTCCGGCGGGAGTATTTGGGAAAAGATGAAGCTCAGAATGGTAGCTTGATGTCTTTGGGTAGGCCCATGCTTTCGGTCAGCTTGCCCATCTCTTCCTGTGAACGTTCGGCAGCTTTGGCCTGAGCGTCCTTGATGGCGGCCAGGATCAGGTCTTCGACCACTTCCTTGTCGTCGCCGTTGAAGATCGACGGGTCGATGTCCAGCCCCTTGAGTTCACCCTTGGCTGTGGCCGTTGCCTTGACCAGCCCCGCACCGGATTCGCCGACAACCATCATGTTGTTCAGCTCTTCCTGCATTTCGGTCATCTTGGTTTGCAGGTCTTGTGCGGATTTCATCATCTTGGCCATGTCGCCCAGTCCGCCAAGCCCGCCGAGTCCTTTCAGCATCAGTCGTCTCCTGTGTTTCTGTTTGGTTCTAAATACGGACCGCAGGCAGGCGGCACAAGAGGTCTCCCGCCTGTCCTGATCAGAGCGTCGCCGACCGATCAGTCATGCGCCTGCATTCCCACCCTCAGTTGTATCGTGGAGGGGCGTGAGTATGCCGGTTTCTTGAAACTTGGACCCACAAGCTTAGGGCTAATCCTCTTCGAAGGGGTCCCATTCATCTTCGACCTCGGGAAGGGCCTCGGTCTCAACCTTGGCGGCGCGCTGCTCCGGTGTTTCGATCCGAATGATCTTTGCCTTGGGGAATTGCGTCAGCACGGCCTGAACCAGCGGGTGTTCTTCGGCCTCGGCTTTCAGGGCAAGTTCGGCCCGGTCCCGTACTTCCGCAATGGTCGCCGCATCTCCGTCCGAGACAATGGAGACGGCCCACCGATTGCCGGTCCATCGTTGCAGGGCAGAGCCCAATCGCGACGCCAAATCCGACGGTGCCTGAGGCGTCGGGGTGAATTCGATCCGGCCGGGCTGATACGACACAAGGCGCACGCCGCTTTCCACCTCGACAAGCAGTTTCACATCGCGGTTTGTGCGGATCAGTTCCACCACATGCCCGAAGGTTGGATAGCGGGCCAGGGCCGTCTGTGCATCCTGCGACAGTGCGGCAACCGGTGCGCCACCCGCTCCGCGCGGGGGCGATGTATAAGCAGGCGGCGGGGTCGCGTTGGATTGCGTTGCCACCGGGGCCTGTCGCGACATTGACATGCCTCCGCCCGGCCCGCCGGGAGGCGGAGGTGGGGTGTCTTGCAGCCGTTTGATCAGTTCTTCGGGGCTGGGCAAATCAGCGACATGCGTCAGCCGGATAACGGCCATCTCGGCGGCCATCATCGCGTTGGGCGCCGCAGAGACTTCCTCCAGCGCCTTCAGCAGCATTTGCCACATCCGGGTCAGAACCCGCATCGGCAAAGCCTCGGCCATGTGCTGGCCCCGTGTGCGTTCGTCGGGGGAAACCGTCGGGTCTTCGGCCGCGTCAGGTGTGATCTTTACGACGGACACCCAATGCGTGATTTCGGCCAGATCGCGCAGCACGGCCAGAGGGTCCGCGCCTTCCGCATATTGCCCGCTCAGTTCAGTAAGCGCCCCTGCCGCGTCACCGCGCAGGATCATGTCCATCAGGTCCAGAACCCGACCACGATCCGCCAGACCCAGCATCGCACGGACCTGATCCGCCGTCGTCTCTCCGGCCCCGTGCGAGATTGCCTGATCCAGCAATGAGGTCGCGTCGCGGGCCGACCCTTCTGCAGCGCGGGTGATCAACGCCAGCGCATCGTCGGCGATCTGCGCGCTCTCGGCCCCGGCGATCTTGCGCAGCAGGCCGATCATGTCTTCGGGCTCGATCCGGCGCAGGTCAAAGCGCTGACACCGCGACAGAACCGTGACCGGCACTTTGCGAATCTCGGTGGTCGCGAAGATGAATTTCACATGTGCGGGCGGTTCCTCGAGCGTCTTGAGCAGCGCGTTGAATGCGCTGGTCGAGAGCATGTGAACCTCGTCGATGATGTAGATCTTGTAGCGTGCACTGGCGGCGCGATAGCGGACACTGTCGATGATCTCGCGGATATCGTTGACGCCGGTACGGCTGGCCGCATCCATTTCCATCACATCGACATGGCGACCTTCCATGATTGCGACGCAATGCTCGCACTGACCGCAAGGCTCGGTTGTCGGTCCTCCGGTTCCATCCGGTCCGATGCAGTTCATGCCTTTGGCGATGATCCGCGCCGTGGTGGTTTTTCCCGTTCCGCGAATGCCGGTCATGATAAAGGCCTGCGCAATCCGGTCGGCCTCGAAGGCGTTTTTTAGGGTGCGCACCATAGCATCTTGACCCACCAGGTCGGCAAAGGTTTCCGGGCGGTATTTGCGGGCGAGAACCTGATAGGCGGGGCTTGGCGTGTCTGTCATGTCTTCTCGCTCGGATTCGGTGCTTCGGCACAGCGTAGTGGCGGCGGCACTCCGCGTCCACTGTGGGGCGTGATGATTTTTTGTTTCAGAAACGGGCTGGTTTCCAACTAAACTGGTCCAGCGGATTTAATGACTCATTTCTTAAAGAGTACCTTGGGGGAGGACGCACTTCATGTCGCAGCTGGTCATTTTTGCTCTGCAGGTCGGAGGCGGAACGCTTGCCCTTACTTCAATGCCCGGGCGTGGCGGGGATTACGTCGGCGATCTGGATATGATTGCGGCTTGGAAACCGGGCCTTGTGATTTCAATGACGACGGATGTTGAAATGCTTCAGGATGGCGCGCAGCACTTTGGCAGCGACATCCAAAGCCGTGCCAGCCGGTGGGTTCACCTGCCGATCGAAGATTTTGGAGCACCGACGCAGGCGGTTCAGAAGGCCTGGCCAGAGGTCAGCGCCACGGCCCGACATGCGCTGTCGGGCGGTGGCCGGGTTCTTGTGCATTGCCGTGGGGGGTGCGGCAGATCCGGGATGATTGTTCTGCGACTGATGGTTGAATGCGGTGAACGCGCCAGCGACGCACTGGACCGCCTGCGGGCCGTGCGCCCCTGCGCTGTCGAAACCGATGCGCAGCTGGCCTGGGCGTCCCGGATCACCCCGGCACAGGTGGAAGTGGGATCAAGCTGACAGCTGCTGGGGTGCGTAGCCGGTTTTCCGGGGCCGGATCGTTGAAACCTCGATCATGGCGCAAGGCGGGTTCGCGACAATGCCCGAGGGCAGCGTGCTGAATGTAGGTCCGAAGATCAAATCGGCATAGGCATCAAGGTCCCGAATTGCCGTATCAGGGTGCGCCCCGCAGAAAACGCGAACGCTGTCGGATCGCGCTCGGATCGTTGCCATGCACCCTTCCGCGCAATGTGACAGCGCGCTGTTGCCTTCAAATTCGAAATCTTCGCTGGTGGCCGAAACCGCCTGCGCCATGGCTTCGGAAATCGAGCGGGCCAGTCGCGCCAAAGCCGGGCAGGTATTGCCCGTCCGCTGGCACACAGTTGCGCTGTATTCGTGTGACTTTGTCTTCCAGATCATCCTGCGCCCTCCGCGCGTGGTGGGCTGGATATTGGGGCAGGTGGGACAGCATCTCGCTGTCAGGACCTGCCCGGACACCCCGCCCGAGTTTCGGTTTCAGTTCCGATGGCAGGTCTCCTGACTTGCGGGTCATTGCTCTGCCGACCTTCCCAGCCCGTGGGCCAGTGGTATTTCGGCATTGCTTACCGCTTACAGTTGCGGGGGCAGTCGCGGACTTGGTTGATATCTGTGTGACCAGACAAACCGCACCGTGTTCCCTTTTCATCCCGACCTCTTGTGGGGGCCGGAAACCATCACACAACCGCTAGCGCCTGATCGCGTTCCGAGTCAAGCCGATCTTTAGGCCGGACGTTTGGTCATGCTGGATGCGGTTTACGTTCCGGCTTAGTTTCGTCGGCATCGAAGGCAGGCAAACCATTGTTTCAGCGAAAGCCGGGGATCATGTTGGATACGGAACAGACGGTGTTGATCGAAGATTTCCGCTTTCCGTCAGGGTCCGTGACCTTGTCGGCGCGGCTGTACCGGCCAGTGGGTGAGCCGGAAACCGTTGTCGTACTTAACAGTGCCACGGGTGTGCCGCGTGACTATTATCAACACTTTGCGCGATGGCTGGCTACCGAGCGGGGGATAGCTTGCCTGACCTATGACTATCGGGACTACGGGCTTTCTTTGGTCGGCCGCCTGAAAGACGCAACTGCAACAATGGCGGATTGGGCGTTGATCGACATGCCAGCGGCACGGGCCGAAATGCGCAGGCGGTTTCCAAAGGCGCAGCACTGGACCATCGGCCATTCGGTCGGTGCGATGCTGGGGCCGGTGCAGCCGGATATCGACCAGATCGACCGAATGATCGGTGTGTGTTCGGGACTGGTGACTTTGAAAGATCACCCATGGCCCTATCGGGGGTTGGCAGGGCTGTTCTGGTATGGCCATGCACCGCTGATGGTGCGGGCACTTGGCTATCTACCCGGCAAAGCAATCGGGTTTGGTTCGGACCTGCCCGCCTCGGTCTACTGGCAATGGCGCAAATGGTGTACAGCCCCTCTTAGCTACGTTCCCGAGATCGGGCAGAATTTGCCTGATGCGCATTGGGGCAGTTCTGGAACACCAGTGGATCTGTTCACGTTCGAAGATGACCAGATGGCTCCGCCCGAGGCGGTTTGGCGCCTTGCTGATTTGTATGGCCCCGAGGCCAGACGCCACCTTCTGAAGCCTGCTGAATTCGGACTGCCGGAAATAGGCCATATCGGAGCATTTGCCCGTCGCAATGCAGCGGTCTGGCCGCGCCTGATCGCCTGATCAGACGCGACGCAGGTTTTCCTAACACCTTGCAGTTATGGCCGTTTGCGAAGCTTCTTGTCCTGCATGACACCGCGCACCATCTTGCCGAACGCCTTGTCCCGCGCCCGCGATTGGGCAACGGTTTCCGAGTTTCGCTGATCTTCACGCCGCAGCTTGCGCCAACGGTCCAGCCGGGTCGGGTCAAGTGCGCCTTCGCCGATTGCGTTCTGCACGGCACAGCCGGGCTCGGTCTCGTGCTGACAATCCGAAAAGCGACAGCTTTGGCCAAGCTCCGTGATGTCCGAGAACACGTTGTCGATCCCGTCCTGAGCGTCCAGCAAACGCAGTGCGCGCATTCCCGGCGTATCGATCAGCCAGCCACCGTTACCCATCCGGTGCAACGCGCGCACCGTTGTCGTGTGTCTGCCCCGTGCGTCGTCTTCGCGAATTTCAGACGTGGCGAGGTTTTGATCCGTCATGGCGTTGCTGAGCGTCGTTTTACCTACGCCCGACGACCCGACCAGCGCGCCGGTCTGGCCTTTGGGGCACCATGCCAGAACCTTTTCGACATCTGCCGGGTCCAGCGCATTGACCGCCAGCACCGACAGAAAAGGGTCCAGAGATTGCACTTGTCCCGAGAAACTGCCGGGGTCATCCGACTGGTCAGCTTTCGTCAGGACAACGACCGGATAACATCCGGCCTGATGCGCCAGCGCCAGATAACGTTCCAGCCGGGGAAGGTTGAAGTCCGCATTGCACGAGCTGACGATGAACAAAACATCGACATTGGCGGCAATCAGTTGGGTTGCGGCACCTGTACCGGCAGCTCTGCGTTGCAGCAGGCTGCGCCGGTCCAAAAGGTGGCGCACGCGGTTTTCGGCGTCCGCAAGAACCCAATCCCCGACGGCATATGAACCGGTCGGATTATCCGGTGTCCGCAAAGGGATTTCACCATCCGGGCTCAGCCCGATCAGACGGTCCCGATGAACGGAGGCGACGCGAAAGGGCGTGTCGGAAGGAAAAGCCGCGTGTTGCGCGGCAAAGTGAGAGGACCATCCCAGGTCCGAAAGCGTATAAGACATTTATCTGCCTGTTTTCAGAAACAGCAATGCCAACGGATGGCAATCGCGCATCCGCAGGTCGTGTGTTCAGGCAGTCCGGTGATTCCGGTGAATCAGAACCAGTCTGCCCGAAGGGTTTTCACTACAATCATAAAGCCCTCCTGCGGCTGTGGTTCACGAAGTGAGAGGTTGGACATCGACCCAAGCGGGGCTCGTTGTGGCTGCTTCCTTCCGGACCTGACCAGGTTGGCGAGGCGCTCGCCCGCGCCAACCTCTCGAGTCCGAGATATAGGGAAGGCATCGGGAAAAGACAACCCATCAGAGCGTCAGGCGAATGCGTTCAAATCCCCTGCCATCCGAGCCCAGCGACACGGGATCGAACCTGTGCAACTCATCCAGATATTTCAGGGCACCCGGACCTGTGCGAAGAATTGTTGTCACGCCCCGTTGCGGCATCAGCGAGAACGGGTAGGGCTGCGTGGCGATCGGGTCGGGCGGAAGGTGCTGCGCCAGGTAAACCTGCACAAGGTCCTTGATGCTCAGCGGTGGCAGGCTGATCAGCTCAGACGTTGTCGCATGCGGGAAATGCCCGCCTCCGCTGGCGCGGTAATTGTTCAGCGCCATAACGAACATCTGCTCCGGTCGTACGGGACGGCCTGCATATGTCAGATCGCTGATCCGCTTTTGGTCGGGGCGGATTATTTTCCCCTGCGCATCGTAACGAGGCGGCCGCGTGGGATCGATCTGATAAGACAGTCCAAACACGATGTCGAAATTGTATCCGGCCCGTTCAGGGTTGATCAGCTCGGGTTCGGAACCGGGCTTTAACTGGTTGAATACGCTGGCCGACATCTCCAACCAGTCCAGCAAATGCGCGCCGCTGATCCGGATTGCACGCAACTCGTTGGGAAACACATGCAGATCCGCGACATGGCGCAAACATATTTCTCCGGCGGGTACCTCGGTATAATGGCGCGGGCCTGAGCGTCCGCCGGATTTGGCAGGCGAAACAACCGACAAAATCGGCAGATCCGCTAGGTCTGGTCCCTGCAAAAACGGGCGCAGTGCGGCGGCTTGCGCCGCAGCTACAAGGGTCAGCCCGCGATCCGGCGCACAGCAACTGAAATAGCTGTGCAATGTATCCGGGATATGTGCCACCGGTGCGGCAACGGATTGACGGGTCATACGATGTGCCACCTCACACAAGCCCGCAATTTCACTGTCTTCCCCGACGGCTGTGCCGTTGCTGATAACCGGGCGCAGTTCGACGCAGCAATCCCGGATTTGCACTTTGCCGTCCGGCCCGGCGGTCACGGCCAAATCGATAACCCCCAGGTAAGAGCCCGCTGATCCCGGCATGACAACGGGTGTTCCATGTACCAGCCCCGTCAGGTGATCGACCATCGGGGTATTGGCATGGCCCTCTCCTGGAAGTGTCAGGTGAGTGTGCCCGGCCACAATGGCATCGATGCCTTTGATCGCGGCCAAGGGTATCACGGCGTTTTCCATCCCTGCCACCGGTTCGTTGCCCCCAAGGCCGGAATGAGCAAGCGCCACGATGATATCACACCCCTCGTCGCGCAATGTCTGCGTCAGGGACTTTGCCGCAACCAGGATATCCTCGACGACGATATCGTCATCCAGATTATGCGCCTCCCAACAGGCCGTTTGCGGCGGAAGAACCGAGAAGATGCCGATGCGAACGGGAATGTCTTCACCGTTCAAAGATACAGTGCGGTCCAGAACGGTGTATCGCTGCCAGAGCTGTGGGCCGCGCGTGCGATACAGGTTGCTGCAAACGACCGGACAGGGGGCTTGCGTCAGGATGTTGCCCAATGACACCAGCCCGAACCCGAAATCATGGTTGCCCAGCCCGATCGCGTCATAATCCAGGGCTTCGAACGCCTTCATCATCGGATGGGCAGTGCCACTCTTTGCCGCCCAATCGCCCATTGGGGTTCCCTGCAACGAATCCCCGTTGTCAAACATCAGCACCAGCGCGCGTTCGGCCTCTTGTCGGGCAGCGCGGATCAGGCTGGCAGTGCGCGTTAATCCAATCGTCTGGTCTGGCGTGTCGGTGTAATAGTCAAAACCGGTCAGGTTCATATGCAGGTCGGTTGTGGCCAGAATGCGAATTTTCCCAATGTCACCAATGGGCTGTACCTGCGTCGAGGAGGGGATCTTCACTTTGAGTATTCTGCTATTGAATGTGTGTATTGATTAAATCCATCAAAATTCACTCTAGATGATTTTTCCGAGGCCACCATGCGGCTTTTCAGCGGCAGGGTGGTGGATTTTCTATCCCTGAATAGCCATTGCAACACGGGCTGAGACGTGGCAGCCCTGTGCGCAAGACCAAAAGGAAATCCAATGAAAAACGCAGAGCAGGTAACCTTCGGGGGTTCGGGCCTTGATCGGGCGGCGCAGTATCGCGGAGATGCGGACAAGCTGGCCGAGGCGATGCACAACCCGGCCGCCCGCTGTGTCTTGCTGTGGCGTGGAAAACTGCTGGTACAGGGTGAGGGGCTGGACCAGCTTGCCATGATCCCGATGACGCACCCGCTGATTAGCAATGGTCCCGGCGGCGTCATTGAATCCCCGGTGTTTTTGAGTCTGAGCGCTGACAGCGCCCCCGTGTTTGCCGTTGATATTTCCGCATGGACAGCCGAGGGGCTGGATCTAACAGGTCTGGGCGCGTTCGTGGACAAGTCCGAACAACAGCACCCGGAGTTACCGCAAGGCCACGTGTTTGCCGAGCTGCGCCGGATCATGACACGGCTGTCGGCACGCGACGCGGAACTGGCGGCCACGTCTAAGGCAATAATCGGGTGGCATGAAACACATCGCTATTGCGCCCGATGCGGTGCCGCCAGCGAGGTGTCGCAGGGGGGATGGCAGCGCAGTTGCCCGTCCTGTGGCGGGCAGCACTTTCCGCGCACCGATCCGGTTGTGATCATGTTGATCACGCATGGAGACAGCGTGCTGATGGGCCGGTCTCCGGGTTGGCCTGATGGGATGTTTTCCTTGTTGGCGGGATTTGTTGAGCCCGGCGAAACACTTGAGGCAGCAGTGCGCCGCGAAGTGATGGAAGAGGCGGGCGTGCCGGTGGGTGCGGTTTCGTACCTGTCCAGTCAGCCCTGGCCATTTCCGGCCTCATTGATGTTTGGATGTGCGGGTGAGGCGCTGTCACGCGACATCGTGATCGACCCGGTCGAGATAGAAGAGGCGATGTGGGTCAGCAAATCCGAAATGATGCAGGCCTTTGCCGGTGATCATCCTAGGCTATTGCCAGCGCGCAAAGGGGCAATCGCTCATTTTCTGCTTCAGAACTGGCTTGCAGATACTCTGGACTGAGGAAACATTAGCTCAGCAATAAAACAGCAAAGGTCATTATGCAGTTTTCAGCGCGCGAAGATATCGAGGCCCCCATCCAATCGGTATTCGACATGGTGTCGGATTTTGAACGATTCGAGCGTATGGCAATGCGCCGTGGCATCGATGTGCGCCGTTTGGGCGGTGGCACAGCGGTGACGGCCGGAACCGAATGGAATACGGAGTTCAAGCTGCGCGGAAAGCCGCGTCAGATGTCGGTGGTGATGACGGATTTCGACAGGCCTTCGCAAATGCGATTTGACGCTGCCAGCAAGGGCATTACCGGGTTCACGACCGTGGATTTTCTGGCCCTGTCCCCGCGCCGGACGCGCCTGAGCGTAGAAATGTCACTCGCCGCCAAGTCCCTGCCGGCACGGTTGCTGTTGCAATCCATGAAGCTGGGGCAATCCAGATTTCGCAAACAGTTCCAGGTGCGTCTCAGCGAATTCGCACGCGAGTTGGAGCAAAGGTACCTGCATGGCGGGTAAGACACATGATCGCACGGCAGGTGCGATGGGCCCGGACCACCTGAGTTTCAAACCCGCATCCGAAAGCGATGCCGAAGGGGTCGCTGGCGTTCTTCACGATCTGGTCTTGGTTGGCAAGCGGCGCAAAGCCCACGATGTCGATTTTGCCCTAAGGCACTATGTTCGCCACCCGGATCAAATACGGTGTACAATCGCCACGGACCCGAATGGTCACGTGCTTGGGTTCCAATCCCTGAAATATGCGGTCGAAAACCACCCCTACGACGTGTCAGTCGGGTGGGGCGTGATTGGAACCCATATCCGACCATCAGCCGCCCGGCTTGGGATCGGGCGCGCACTTTTCGCGCACACTCTGGACGCGGCCCGCGCGCATAGTCTCCCTGCTATCGATGCAACAATTGGCGCAGGCAATACCGAAGGTCTGGCCTACTACGAAGCCATGGGTTTCCGGACCTACCGCACGCAAGATGGGTCTGTGTCAAAGGTCTACCGGATTAACCGCTAGAGAGCGACGATTCCAGGCGCAGCGGCGCGGGACATTGGGAGCCACCGGCATTGCAAACAGCTTCGAAAAACGGGCAACATCCAAACAAGCCCAAAGGAATACCGTCGCGAACCGTGATTATCCGCGCGGATGTGCTGCCGGATAGACGCCCAGAACTTCGACATTGGTCGTGAAATGCTCAAGCTCGTCCATGGCCAACTGCACGTTGCGGTCTTCGGGATGCCCGACAATATCCGCGTAAAACTGCGTCGCGGTGAAGGAGCCGTCGACCATATAGCTTTCCAGCTTTGTCATGTTGATCCCATTGGTGGCAAACCCGCCCATCGCTTTGTAAAGCGCGGCAGGGATGTTGCGGACCTGAAACACAAAGCTGGTGATCATCCCATGATCGCCCCGGCGGGACAAATCCGTTTCGCGCGACATAACAAGAAAGCGGGTCGTATTGTCGTCATTATCCTCGATATGGCGGGCCAGAACGTTCAGGTTATAGATCTCAGCGGCCAGCTCGCTGGCCAGCGCGGCTGAATGCGGATTGCCTTCCTCGGCCACTTCGCGGGCGGCGCGGGCGTTATCGGGGCTGACACGGCCGCGGATGCCGTGTTCCTTAAGGAAACCTGCACATTGCGGCAGCAGCACCAGATGCGAATGCGCCTCGGTTATGTCTTCCAGTTTTGCACCCGGCACGGCAAGAAGGTTGATGTGAACCCGGACAAAGGCCTCATCGATGATATGCAGCCCGCTGTGGGGTAACAGCCGGTGAATATCGGCCACCCGCCCATAGGTCGTGTTCTCGACCGGAAGCATTGCCAGATCCGCATCGCCTGAGCGGACCGATTCGATCACATCCTCGAAAGTGCGGCAGGGCAGGGCTTCCATATCTGGCCGAGCGTTGCGGCAAGCCTCGTGACTGTAGGCGCCGGGTTCCCCCTGAAAAGCAATGCGATTGGTCATTTGGTCGATTCCATGCAACAAGTTCGCGATTTGGTCGTTTCGTCGCGGTGTCTATACCTTGCCTCTCGCAAGGGGAAGCCTTAGACAGCTGCCCAGACAGCTGAAATGGACTCGCGATCAATGTTCGACACGATGACAGTAACCAAGGCCGCCGCAGGCCTGTTCGGCACATTCCTGGTGCTGCTTCTGGCCAAGTGGGGGGCGGATGTCCTCTATTCTTCCGGTGGCCATGGCTCGGCTGA
This sequence comes from Ruegeria sp. O4, assembly GCF_056535125.1. Taxonomy (NCBI): domain Bacteria; kingdom Pseudomonadati; phylum Pseudomonadota; class Alphaproteobacteria; order Rhodobacterales; family Roseobacteraceae; genus Ruegeria; species Ruegeria sp. O4. The sequence continues at coordinate 18,468 of NZ_JBQERO010000022.1, forward strand.
GGCCGCCTACATTATCGAAACCGAAAGCTCAGGCGAAAGCGCCGACGGTGAAGAAGTGGTCTTTGAAGACCTGCTGGCCGCCGCAGACGTCGAGAGCGGCGCAAAAGTGTTCCGCAAATGCACCGCGTGCCACAAGCTGGAAGACGGCGCAAACGGCACCGGCCCTTACCTGTACGGTGTGGTTAATCGCCCCGTCGCCTCGGCCAACGGCTTCACCGGTTACTCGGCCGGTATGCAGGCGCATGGCGGCAACTGGACACCCGAAGCGCTGGATGCCTTCCTGACCAAGCCCGGCGGCTATATCTCGGGCACATCGATGAGCTTTGCCGGCCTGAAAAAGCCGCAGGATCGCGCCGACGTGATTGCCTATCTGCAGACAATCGGCAACTGATTGCCTGACCGATCAGAACCATTCAAAGCCGCTGCCGCAACGCAGCGGCTTTTTTGTCTGAAGAAACCTTCACAAAGTGCTCACGCATTCTAAACTTGAATCTGCACGTGCTGGCACTTTAGCTAGCGGTTACGACATTGACGGTGACAATGACCGAGAGGATGAGCAATATGATATCCCTGATGCCTGCTGCACGTGATCTTGAGGTAAGGCCATGGGTTGGCATTTTGGGGCTCTGCGCCGCTCTGATTGCTCCGCATGCAGCACAGGCGCTGGATGAAGGCGTCACCCGCAGTCACGGGTATTCGTATTTCGGAAATCTGGATTACCCGGCGGATTATTCGCATCTGAATTATGTGAATCCCAACGCCCCCAAGGGTGGCGAGCTTTCGCTGGCAGCCTCTGGAACGTTCGATTCTCTCAACCCCTATTCACGCAAAGGGCGCGCCGGTGCGCTGACCACATTGCAATATGACCGTCTGTTTGAAAGTACCGAAGACAGTGTCGGGCAGTATTACGGCGTAGTTGCGGAAAGTCTGGAATATGACGAAGGGCGCAATTTCGTCATTTTCCATTTGCGCCCCGAAGCAACTTTTTGGGATGGCACGCCTGTCACGGCGGAAGATGTTGTCTACAGCCACCGTTTGTTCATCGAACAGGGGCTGCCGTCTTATGCGCAGGCCGTTGGCCGTATGGTGACAGGAGCCGAGGCGTTGGATGACCATACCGTAAAATTTACCTTCAATCCCGAAGTCACCCGCCGCAGCCTGATCGAAACCGTCGGCTCAACTCCTGTTTTCTCAAAAGCATGGTTCGAGGCGGATGAGACACGGCGGCTGGATGAACCGCGGCTGGAAGTGGCGGTGGGCTCCGGCCCCTACAAGCTCGACAGCTACGACATCAATCGCCGCATCGTTTACAAACGCCGGGACGATTATTGGGGCAAGGACCTGCCTTTCAATGTCGGGCGCAACAACTTCGATACAATCCGGGTTGAGTATTTCGCCGATCAGACGGCAGCGTTCGAGGGTTTTAAGGCGGGTGAATACACATTCCGGATCGAAAGTGACCCTAAGCTTTGGGCGACCGGGTATGATTTCCCAAAGCTGGATGAAGGCACAGTTATTCGGGATGAGATCGCGGATGGCAGCCCGCCGACACCTTCGGGCTTTGTCTTCAACCTTGGAAAGCCGCAATTTGCCGACAAGAATGTTCGCAAGGCCCTGGCCCTGGCCTTCAATTTCGAATGGACGAACGAGTCATTGTTGTTCGGCCTTAACACGCCGCGGAATTCTTTCACGCAAGGAACCCCGATCGAGGCGCAAGGCCTGCCTGAAGGGGCGGAGCTGGCGTTCCTGCAGGCGCTTGGCGACGTTGTTCCCGAAGATGTCCTGACGGAACCCGCTGTTGTGGCGCACGAATCAAACCCTGCACGCCTGAATGACCGAAAAAACCTGCGCAAAGCTGCCAACATGCTGGATGAGGCAGGCTGGTCCGTCGGCGAAGGCAATATTCGTCGCAATGCCGAAGGGCAGACTTTGAAGGTGAATATTCCATATCCTTCAAACCTGCCGACCTCGACTGCAACGATGATCGAAACCTATGTCCAGAACCTGCAATCCATCGGGGTGGATGCCTCGACCGAGAAAGTGGATCCGGCGCAATACACGTTGCGCAGCCGCGAGCGGGATTATGACATGGTCTATTCCACGCGCTACGGATCGTTCTTGTCTACCGGGGGCGGTCTGAGCCAGATGTACGGATCGGAAGAAGCGGCCTTTAGCCTGTTCAATCCGGCAGGTCTGGCCAGCCCCTTGGTCGACGCAATCATCGAAGCGTCCTTTGAAACGGACAATCAGGCCGATCAGGACACGGCGTTGATGGCTTTGGATCGCGCCTTGCGGTACGAGTTTTTCGTAATCCCCGTGGGGTACATCGCAGAATACTGGACAGCATATTACGATATGTACGAATACCCGGAAAACCTGCCGCCCTATTCGCTGGGTTATCTTGATCTGTGGTGGATCAATCCGGAAAAACAGGCTGCGTTGAAAGCGAAAGGCGCGCTGCGATAACATGGGCGCCTATATACTAAGACGCTTATTGCTGATCATTCCGACCCTTCTGGGTATCATGATCGTCAACTTCACGCTGGTCCAGTTCGTACCTGGCGGGCCGGTCGAACAGATCATCGCGCAAATCGAAGGTCAGGGTGACGTGTTCGCCGGGTTCGCCGGTGGGGGCGATGCCGGAGCGGGTTCCGAACCGGCGGGCGGTGTCTTCGACGACAAATATGTCGGCGCACGCGGCCTTCCGCCCGAGTTTATTGCCGAACTTGAAAAAGAATTCGGCTTCGACAAGCCCCCGCTTGAACGGTTCGTGATCATGATGGGCAACTATCTGACGTTTGATTTCGGCGAGAGTTATTTCCGCTCGATCAGTGTGATCGACCTGGTGCTGGAAAAGATGCCGGTCTCGATCTCGCTGGGGCTGTGGTCGACCCTGATTGCCTATCTGGTCTCGATCCCGCTGGGTATTCGAAAGGCGGTCAAGGATGGATCGCAATTCGATACCTGGACAAGCGGGGCGATTATTGTGGCCTATGCCATTCCGGGCTTTCTGTTTGCGATCCTGCTGCTGGTGCTTTTTGCTGGCGGGTCATACTGGCAAATCTTCCCGCTGCGCGGCCTGACGTCGGACAATTGGGATAGCCTGAGTTTCTTTGGCAAGATCACGGATTATTTCTGGCACATAGCACTGCCGACGATTGCGCTGACGATATCTGCCTTTGCGACGCTGACCCTGCTGACCAAGAACTCGTTTCTGGATGAGATCAAGAAACAGTATGTCATGACCGCCCGTGCCAAAGGGCTGAGCGAGCGCAAGGTTCTCTATGGTCATGTCTTCCGCAACGCGATGCTGATCGTGATTGCAGGGTTCCCGGCCGTGTTCATCGGGGTGTTTTTTGGCGGGTCGATCATCATCGAGACGATCTTCTCGCTGGATGGTTTGGGCCGATTGGGGTTCGAGGCCGCCGTGGCCCGCGATTACCCGGTGATCTTCGGCACGCTGTTCATCTTCGGTCTGATGGGGCTGGTCGTTGGCATCATCAGCGACCTGATGTATGTGCTGGTCGACCCGCGCATCGATTTTGAAAAGCGGGAGGGGTAAATGGCTTTTTCCCCGCTAAACCAGCGCCGCTGGAGCAATTTCCGCCGCAACAGACGGGCCTTCTGGTCGCTGATCATCTTCGCGGTATTGTTCGGCCTGTCGTTGTTTGCCGAGTTCATCGCCAACGACAAACCCATCCTTGTAAAGTATCGGGGAGAGTACTTTACGCCGGTTTTCAACTTCTATGCCGAAACCGAATTTGGCGGTGATTTCCAGACCGAAGCGATCTATCGCGACCCCGAGGTTCAGTGCCTTATCGACAGCGGTGGATTGGAAGACTGTTTCGACGATCCCGAAGGCATCATCGAACAGATCGACGCCGGTACATTCCAGGCCGAGGGTTTTGAACGCGGCTGGTCGCTCTGGCCGTTGATCCCCTATTCCTTCAATACCTCGGTGGATCGGCCCGGCGCGGCGCCCCTGCCGCCCAACGGCCAGAACCTGCTGGGTACCGATGATACCAAGCGCGACGTGCTGGCCCGCGTGATTTACGGCTTTCGCCTTTCGATCCTGTTCACGCTGCTTGTGACGGGCGCGGCAAGCCTTATCGGGATTTTCGCAGGCGCCATACAAGGGTTCTTTGGTGGGTGGCTGGACCTGATCTTTCAGCGGATCATCGAGATCTGGTCCGCAACCCCGTCGCTTTATGTCATCATCATCATGTTTGCGGTGCTGGGGCGAAGTTTCTGGTTGCTGGTCGCGCTGATGATCCTGTTCAGCTGGACCGGGCTGGTTGGCGTGGTGCGCGCCGAGTTCTTGCGGGCGCGGAACCTTGAATATGTGCGCGCCGCGCGGGCGCTGGGCGTGGGCAACATGACGATCATGTTCCGCCATATGCTGCCCAATGCGATGGTGGCCACGCTGACCTTCATGCCGTTCATCGTCACCGGAACCATCGGCGGGCTGGCTTCGCTGGATTATCTGGGCTTTGGCCTGCCATCCTCGGCCCCCTCGCTGGGAGAGCTGACCTTGCAGGCCAAGCAGAACCTGCAGGCCCCATGGCTGGCCTTCACCGCCTTCTTCACCTTTGCCATCATGCTGTCGCTGCTGGTCTTCATATTCGAAGGCGTGCGCGATGCGTTTGATCCCAGAAAGACCTTCTCATGAGCTTGCTGGATGTGAAAAACCTCAAGGTCTCGTTCCGTCAGGATGGGCAGATCAACGCGGCGGTCAAAGGCGTGTCCTTCACCGTGGACCGCGGTGAAACCGTCGCGCTGGTGGGTGAATCCGGATCAGGAAAATCCGTGACGGCGTTATCGACCGTTTCCCTGCTGGGCGACAGCGCCTTGGTCGAAGGCTCGGTCACCTATGACGGGCAAGAGATGATTGGCGCCTCGGAACAGCGTCTGATGGATGTGCGGGGCAACGACATCAGCTTTATCTTTCAAGAGCCGATGACGTCGCTGAACCCTTTGCACACGATCCAGAAACAGATGGCTGAATCGCTGGCCCTGCATCAGGGTGTGGCTGGCGATGTGGCACGGGACAGGATTGTCGAATTGCTGACCAAGGTCGGTATCCGCGATCCTCAAGACCGGCTGGACAGCTATCCGCATCAGTTGTCAGGCGGTCAGCGGCAGCGGGTGATGATCGCCATGGCCCTTGCCAACAAACCGGACATCCTGATCGCGGATGAGCCGACAACGGCACTGGATGTGACCATTCAGGCGCAGATCCTCGAGCTGCTGGCTGAATTGCAGAAATCGGAAAACATGGGGATGCTTTTTATCACTCACGATCTGGGCATCGTGCGCCGCATCGCCGACCGGGTCTGTGTGATGAAAGACGGCGAGATTGTCGAGACCGGCGTGACGGCCGAGATATTCGAAAACCCGCAGCACCCCTATACCCGCAAACTACTGGCGGCAGAACCGTCGGGTCAGCCTGAACCCGTTGCCACAGATGCGGAAGAGGTCGCACGCACCGACCACCTTAAGGTCTGGTTCCCGATCCAGCGCGGGTTTCTGAAGCGCACTGTTGGATATGTGAAAGCGGTGAACGACGCGACCCTCAGCGTGCGCGCGGGTGAGACGTTGGGGATTGTTGGCGAAAGCGGATCAGGCAAGACCACACTGGCGCTGGCCATGATGCGGCTGATCGCGTCCGAGGGTGGCATCACCTTTCGCGATCAGGATGTGCGCAAATGGTCCACGCGGGAACTGCGCCGGTTGCGCAAGGACATGCAGATCGTATTTCAGGACCCGTTTGGCAGCCTCAGCCCGCGGATGACCTGTCAGCAGATCATTGCGGAAGGTCTGGCCATTCACAAAGTCGACCCGGACCGCGCGCCACGCGAACTTGTGGCCGAGGTGATGACCGAAGTGGGGCTTGATCCGGCAACGATGGATCGATACCCGCACGAGTTTTCCGGCGGTCAGCGTCAGCGCATCGCCATTGCCCGCGCGATGGTTCTGCGGCCCAAACTGCTGGTCTTGGACGAGCCAACCAGCGCGCTGGATATGACCGTTCAGGTTCAGATCGTCGATCTGCTGCGCAATCTGCAACAGAAATACGGGCTGGCCTATCTGTTCATCAGCCATGACCTGAAAGTGGTCCGTGCCATGTCGCACAACGTGATCGTCATGCGAAACGGCGATGTGGTCGAAATGGGCGCGGCAGAGGATTTGTTCGAAAACGCCCAGACCGACTATACCCGCGAGCTGATTGCAGCGGCGGGCTGAGAACAGCCCGCCCGGTGTCGCGCGTCAGGCGCTGGCTTTTTCCCGTGCAGATGACTGGGGCACAGGCCCGCGCAGTTCCTCGTAGTGATCAAAGCTCAGCTTGACCCACCCGGTCCCGCGCGTGGCACTGGCAAGGGTGCGGTGCAGTTCGTCCTCGGCAACGGCGGGCAACTGGGCGTTGAATATCTCCCAGCCCGTCGCATTCGGGTTGCCCTCAAATCCCAGAACCTGCCCCTGAAGGGTGCTGATCGTTGGCACAAGATCGCCCACAAAAGCCGAGGGCAAGTGTATCTCGGCGCTCAGGATTGGTTGCAGGACAACCGGCTTGGCCTGCGGCAACGCCTCGCGCACGGCGTTTTTGCCTGCGGTCCGGAAGGCATAATCCGAACTGTCCACATTGTGGTGTTTGCCATCGCTCAGGGTCACTTTGACATCAACCACGGGAAAGCCCTCGGGGCCTTGTTCCAATGCGTCCTTGGCCCCGTGTTCCACCGACGGGATGTAGTTCTTGGGAACGGCACCGCCCTTGACCACTTCATCGAACTGGAACCCCGATCCGCGCGGCAAAGGCGCGACCGAAATCACCACATCTGCAAATTGCCCCGCACCGCCGGACTGTTTGCGATGGCGATGGCGATGCTCAACCGTTGAGCGGATGGTTTCACGATAGGCGGTTTCCACCTGTTCCGCCTCGATCTCGATCCCGAAATCCTCGGCCAGTTTGGCGGTCACGCGGCGCATGTGCTGCGGACCCTGCGAGCCCAGAATCGAATGACCGCTCATCTCATCCTGTTGCAGGTGCAGGCCCGGATCGATTTCGGCCAGACGGCTCAGGGCGTTTGACAGGCGCACATCGTCCCGCTCATGCGCGGGCGAGACGACCTGACGATGCGCAACCGGATGAGACGACGCCCATTCCGGCAGTTCCGTCGCAGAAGAACTGTCATAAATGTATCCGGGGTTGAGGTGATCGGATTTGACCGCCAGTCCGATCTGCCCAGCCTCCAGCGTGGCGATCTGGGTCTTGGCGTCCAGAGTTGTCAGGTTGCCGACCGTTTCACCGCCCAACGCCTCATGCGCTTTTACCCCGTCCCCAAGGCCGCGCAGAACGATGATCTTTCCGATATGCTTTTTGACATCCGCAAAGCCAGCAATGGCACGGGCGCTTTCGGCGGCCTCGTCCCGTCCGGCAGCAATATCAAACTCGGGGGCCTCATGACGCAGCGCTTTCATCAGGCGCGTCAGCCCGTTGCCGTGGCTTGCGGCGCCCAGACAAGCGGGGATCAACTGATGATTCTGTAGAACTTGCGCGGCCAGCTCATAAACCTCATCGCTTGGGGGCTGTTTGTCTTCGATCAACTGTTCCAGCAGGTGATCATCGAAATCGGAAAGCGTCTCAAGCAACTCGGTCCGGGCTTCCTGCTCGCGATCCTCGACAGATTTGGGCAGCTCAATCAGGGCCGACGGCTGGCCCTCCTGATACTTCCACGCCCGTTCCGAGATCAGATCGACCGCGCCGATGATCGTGTCGCCCTCGCGGATCGGAACCTGACGCAGGGCGATGTGGTGCGTGCAATAGGTTTGCAGCGCCGCGATGATGTCGCGGATGCGGCCATTGGGGTTGTCCATGCGGTTGATGAAAAGAAAACAGGGAATGCCCGCCTCTTCCACCAGCCGAAGATAAGGCGCGCACAGCACGGCGGCATTTGGATCGGGCGGTACCACGATAACGGCTGCATCCGAGATTGCCATGGCAGGCCCGACATAAGCGAGGGAATCGCCACCCCCATCCACATCGATCGCGCACCAGGGCTCGTCCAGGTAAGAAAAACCGTGCAAGTGCACGGTTCCGGAAACATCGAATGTGGTCGGGCGCCCGTCGAGGCGGCTGATGGCCTCGACCAGGGTAGATTTGCCCGACTGGCTGGGCCCGAGGACGGTGAATACGCGCATGAGTGTTGTCCCTCTTTCAGGTTGCAGAATGGCTGCACGAAAAGGGCCATCCGACGCAGTCGCGTCAGCTAGGACTGTCTGTAATTTGCCCGCCTCAGGCCGCAGGGCGAAACATCACCCCACAGCTTGAGTGTGGGAAAAACCGCAGGCGTGCGTCAAGCCCCCGATGTGTTTTGTGCTTTACGGGCTGATTGTTGCCCGCAAAAAGAGAGGTCAGATCGCCGAACTGTGCCCGGCTTTGCTGAGGTCGTATGCGTCAAAGCTGCGGGCAACCATCCGGGTCAGCGCGCGCGCCTCGGGGGGAATGAACAGCCCTTCCTCGCTGATTTGCAGCAGCCCGTCGAATGAGGCGTTGGCGGCACGATACATCTCGTTCAGCGCTGCGGCTGAGATATCGTGATCGCGCAGGATTTCAGACGAATCGATCCGGAAATCGCACATCAATGCTTCGATCAGACGGGCGCGCAGAATGTCCTGACCTTTGAACAGGTGCCCGCGGGATGTCGAGAACTGCCCGTTGCGAATGGCCTTGGTATGAGCAGACGTAGCCGGGGCATTCTGCGCATAGCCTTGTGGAAAGCGCGAGATCGAGCTGGCCCCGACACCGATCAGAACATCGGCCTGATCGTCGGTATAACCCTGGAAGTTCCGCTTCAGACGACCCGCGCGCAGGGCATGGGTCAGCCCGTCATCCTGCGTGGCAAAATGGTCAATGCCGATCTCGGCGTAGTTGTCCCACAGGAACAGGCGGCGGGCGGTGTCGAACAGTTCCAGCCGTTGTTCGGGCGTTGGCAGTGCGTCCGACGGGATCAGTTGCTGCCGTTTGGCCATCCACGGCACATGGGCGTACCCATAAAGCGCCACGCGGTCCGGGCTGAGCGACAAAAGCTTCTGCACGCTTTCCGTCATCCGGGCCTTGGTCTGATGGGGCAGCCCGTAAAGGATATCCGCGTTCAGGCTGGCAATGCCACGTGCGCGGATCATGTCGATCGCGTCGCGCGTTGTATCGTAGCTTTGAATGCGGCCAATGGTTTTCTGGATTTCATCGTCGAAATCCTGCACTCCAATCGAGGCGCGGTTCATGCCTGCCTCTGCCAGCGCATCCAGACGCGCCTCGTCAATCTCGTTCGGATCGATTTCAACCGAAAACTCGGCGTCCGGCCCCATGGGGACGATCCCCAGAATGTGCTGTGCCAGATCGCGCATCAGCTGGGCATTCAGCAACGTTGGCGTACCGCCGCCCCAGTGCAGGCGCGACAGGACCACACCCGCGGGCAGGCGCGCCGCCAGCAGGTCCAGCTCGGCTTTCAGAACATCCACATAGGCAATCACCGGATTGTCGGTTTGTGTGCCTTGCGTTCTGCAGGCGCAAAACCAGCACAGCCTGCGGCAGAACGGGACGTGGATATAAAGGGATATGGCGCTGCCGGGTTTGATTCCCGAAATCCAGTCGCCAAACATGTCCGCCCCCACGTCATTGTTGAAATGGGGCGCTGTGGGATAGCTTGTGTAACGCGGTACTTTCGCGTCAAAAAGTCCAAGCTTTGCCAATTGTGGTTTCACTATCATGACGATACCCTTAGGGGGCAGGCGACTTAGGTGCTTTGACGGAGATCAAGTGGAAACGCAGATGACAATAAAAGCACAGTTCGATCACTCAAATTGCGAAGACTGCCCGATACGACATCGCGCGGTCTGTGCCCGCTGTGACGCGGACGAGCTGGAAGCGCTTGACGGCATTAAATATTACCGCAGTTTCGAGGCGGGTCAGACCATCATCTGGTCGGGTGACCAGATGAATTTCGTCGGCTCGGTCGTATCGGGGATCGCTTCGCTGACGCAAACCATGGAAGACGGGCGCACCCAGATGGTCGGCCTGCTTCTGCCCAGCGATTTCGTCGGTCGCCCGGGGCGCGACGTTGCGCCTTACGATGTGCAGGCGACAACGGATGTCGTGATGTGCTGTTTCCGCAAGAAACCATTCGAAGAGCTGATGGACGAAACGCCTCACATCGCGCATCGCCTGCTGCAGATGACATTGGACGAGCTTGACGCCGCCCGCGAATGGATGCTGGTTCTGGGTCGCAAGACAGCGCGCGAAAAGATTGCCAGCCTGATTTCGATCATTGCCCGGCGGGATGCGTCGATTGGTCAAAAGGGCCTGTCAGGACCGATCGTGTTCGATCTGCCCCTGACCCGAGAAGCCATGGCGGATTATCTGGGACTTACGCTTGAGACGGTCAGCCGCCAGATTTCAGCTCTGAAAAAGGACGGTTTGATCTTACTGGAAGGCAAACGTCACGTGACCATCCCCGATCTTGGGCGACTCATGGAAGAAGCAGGCGACGATTCCGATGGCGGGTTTCTGGTCTGACCAGTCTTTCGTTCGGCAGAGTTCGCTTACCGCGACCAGCCGGTCGGTTCACGTACTAACATAGGAGTGTGGCATGGGGTTCAGCAGTCTGTTGGCAATGCTGTTCATTGGCGCAATCGCCGGATGGCTTTCGGGAAAGATCATGGAAGGCCGTGGGTTCGGCCTGATCGGCAACATCATCGTCGGCATCGTAGGCGCGTTCCTGTCGGGCATGATCTTTCCGGCGCTTGGTTTTTCCGTTGGAGGGGGCCTGTTCTCGTCGATCCTTTTCGCGACAATTGGGGCGGTGATCCTGTTGTTCCTGATCGGCCTCATCCGCCGGGGGTGAAAAAAGCCGCCTGTCGAGGCGGCTTTTTAACTTGATTGGGTCAGTGCGCCAGGAACACCGGAACCGAGGATTGTTCCAGCATGTTCCGGGTCGCCCCTCCCAGAATGGCTTCGCGAAAGCGGGAATGGCCATAAGCGCCCATCACGATCATGTCCGATTCGGTATCCGTCGCGTGGCGATTAAGGATATCCGAGACTCGGGTCATGGTCTTGCTGAGCACGTCGATCTCGCATTTGACACCATGACGGGCCAGCATCTGGGACAGCATCCCACCCGGGTCTGACCGGTCCGGCCCATGCTGTGGCGGGTCGATGACCACAATACGGACGATCTCGGCCTGTTTGAGGAAGGGCAGGGCCCGCCGGATGGCGCACATGGCCTCGACGCTTTCGTTCCAGGCGATCATGATGTTGCCCGGCGCTTTCAATGGCGCGCCGCTGTCGGGAACTACAAGAACCGGGCAATGTCCTTCGAACATGGCCGCTTCGATAATGGGTTCGGCCTCGGCCCCCCGACCATCACCATACGGATGCGGCAGGATCACAAGGTCGGAAAACCGGGCCCGGTGCGCGACGTGGCGCCCGATATCAGCAATCTGTGCAACGCCGTGTTCGGCGGACCAGCGTACGCCGGATTTGCCGAGATAATCATTGGCAAAGGTCAGCAAATCCTGTGCCTCGGCATTGGCCCGGTTCAGCGTTTCCTGAACGATCAACGCATTGGCACCCGCATAATAATAACCTGTCTGACTGCGATCGACACCCAGACACAGGACTTCGGCATGGGCATCCTGAGACTCGGCCAGGGCCACAATCTGCGCCAAAGCAGCCTGTGCAGTCTGCGTTTCGGTCATGACTGTGAGAAGAGATTTATACGCCATTTTGACCTCATGTTTCGGGCAATTGGTCTCATGTGACCTGTTAGCCCTTTTCTACTACCATGCGTGTCATAGAAAACGCTGGGCTGTCTTGATACAGATCAAAGCAATGAAGGTGGCCGTGCTTCAGAACGGCAGCCAGTCAAATGGGTTTCGCGCGTCACAAGAATCAAAAACGCGCGGAGCATGGCAAAGGGACGCAATATGTCGAATTACATCAAGCTGATCGTGCTTGGTCTGATCGCGCTGTTTGCAGCGATCGGAACCAATTATGCACGCGATTTGGCGTATCAGGTACATGCGCTGCTGGTGATGCTCATCGCCGGTGGCCTGTTCATCTGGACGCTTCGAAACACTGACGAGCCAGGTAATCAGATCGACCGCTCGGGCGAATACATGGATGGCGTGATCCGCTATGGCGTGATCGCAACTGCCTTCTGGGGCGTGATCGGGTTCCTCGCCGGGACCTTTATCGCGTTTCAGCTGGCGTTTCCGGTACTGAACTTCGAATGGGCGCAGGGTTATCTGAACTTTGGTCGTTTGCGTCCGTTGCACACCTCGGCAGTCATTTTTGCCTTTGGCGGTAACGCATTGATCGCAACCTCGTTCTACGTGGTTCAGCGTACCAGCGCGGCGCGGCTTTGGGGCGGAAACCTCGCGTGGTTCGTGTTCTGGGGCTATCAGCTGTTCATCGTGCTGGCCGCAACCGGCTATGTGCTGGGCGGAACGCAGTCCAAGGAATATGCCGAACCTGAATGGTATGTCGATCTGTGGCTGACCATTGTCTGGGTCGCCTATCTGGCTGTCTACCTGGGTACGATCATCAAGCGGAAAGAACCCCACATCTATGTGGCCAACTGGTTCTATCTGGCCTTTATCGTCACCGTCGCCATGCTGCATCTGGTCAACAACATGACCATCCCGGTCAGCATCTGGGGTTCGAAATCGGTCATCGTCTGGTCGGGTGTGCAGGATGCCATGATCCAGTGGTGGTATGGCCACAACGCTGTGGGCTTCTTCCTGACCGCGGGTTTCCTGGGCATGATGTACTATTTCATCCCGAAACAGGCCGAACGTCCGGTGTTTTCCTACAAGCTGTCGATCATCCACTTCTGGGCGCTGATCTTCCTGTATATCTGGGCCGGTCCACACCACCTGCACTATACCGCGCTGCCTGACTGGGCGTCGACGCTGGGCATGGTGTTCTCGGTGATCCTGTGGATGCCGTCCTGGGGTGGTATGATCAACGGTCTGATGACCCTGTCGGGGGCCTGGGACAAGCTGCGCACCGATCCGATCATCCGCATGATGGTCATCTCGGTCGGCTTCTACGGCATGTCCACCTTTGAAGGTCCGATGATGTCGATCCGTGCTGTGAACAGCCTCAGCCACTACACCGACTGGACCATTGGTCACGTGCATTCGGGCGCGCTGGGCTGGAACGGCATGATCACTTTTGGTGCGCTGTACTTCCTGGTGCCTGTCCTGTGGAAGCGCGAGCGTCTGTACTCGCTGCAAATGGTCAGCTGGCACTTCTGGCTCGCCACGATCGGCATCGTGCTTTATGCCGCGTCGATGTGGGTCACCGGTATCATGGAAGGCCTGATGTGGCGTGAAGTGGATGCAAACGGCTTCCTGGTGAACTCGTTCGCTGACACCGTGGCCGCCAAGTTCCCGATGTATGTGGTGCGTGCTCTGGGTGGCGTGATGTTCGTCGCTGGCGCCGTGATCATGTGCTACAACCTGTGGATGACTGTGCGGAAAGCGCCGGCCAAAGAGGCCAGCCTGACCGTCGCGGTCCCGGCTGAATAGAGGGAGGGCCGGAGCAATGGCAATTCTCGACAAACATAAGATCCTCGAGACCAACGCGACCCTCCTGCTGATCTTCAGCTTTCTGGTCGTGACCATCGGTGGCCTGGTGCAGATCACCCCGCTGTTCTATCTTGAGAACACCATCGAGAAGGTGGAGGGCATGCGCCCTTACACCCCTCTCGAAATGGCAGGGCGTGAGATCTACATCCGCGAAGGCTGCTATGTCTGTCACAGCCAGATGATCCGCCCGATGCGGGACGAGGTCGAGCGCTATGGCCACTACTCGCTGGCGGCTGAATCGATGTATGACCACCCGTTCCAGTGGGGATCAAAGCGTACCGGGCCTGATCTGGCGCGTGTCGGTGGCCGCTATTCGGATCAGTGGCAGATGGACCACCTGCGCAACCCGCAGTCTGTGGTGCCTGAATCGGTGATGCCGAAATACGGCTTCCTCGAACATCGCAAGATCGACGGCAAGTATATCGGTGACATCATGGCGACCAATGCGGTTGTCGGCACCCCCTATACCGACGAGATGCTGGAAAACGCGGTTGCCGATTTCAGCGCGCAGGCCGATCCTGACAGTGACTACGACGGTCTGCTCGAGCGGTACGGTGACAAGGTTAACGTGCGCAACTTCGATGGTCAGCCTGAACTGACCGAAGCCGATGCGCTGATCGCCTATCTGCAAATGCTGGGTACGCTGGTCGATTTCTCGACCTTTACCCCGGATGCAAGCCGTTAACAGGAGGGTGTGATGGAAGAATACACACTTCTTCGACAGTTCGCGGATAGCTGGATGCTGCTTGTGTTGTTTGTCTTCTTCGTTGGCATCGTGATCTGGGTTTTCCGCCCCGGTGCCAGCAAGGAATACAAGGACACCGCCAACATCCCCTTCCGGCACCAAGACAAACCCGCCACACCCAAGGAGGCGCGGCAATGAGCAAGACACCTGATAAACAGCCGGGCGATCCTAATACAACCGGGCACAGCTGGGACGGAATCGAGGAATTCGACAACCCCATGCCGCGCTGGTGGCTATGGACCTTCTACGCCACCATCTTCTGGGGCGTGATCTATACGATCATGTTTCCGGCCTGGCCCCTGGTCCATGGCGCGACAGCCGGTGTGCTGGGATGGTCAACCCGTGAAAACGTACAGCAGGACATGGTTGCCTTCGAAGAGGCAAACGCGCCCTGGAACGCCAAGCTGGTGGAAACTTCGCTGGAAGACATCTCTAAGGATGCAGAGCTTCAGCAATATGCCGTGAACTCGGGCGGTGCGGTGTTCCGGACCTGGTGCGCACAATGCCATGGTTCGGGTGCGCAGGGTGCGCCGGGTTTCCCGAACCTGCTGGATGATGCCTGGCTGTGGGGCGGAACGCTGGACGACATCGTCTACACCGTCAGCTACGGTGTCCGGAACGAAGAAAGCGACGATGCGCGCTATTCCGAGATGCCGGCATTTGGCGAAATCCTCGAACACGACGAAATCACGCAGGTGGTCCAGTACGTCATGTCGCTGAGCAATGCCCAGACCGACGATGCGGCAGCGCAGGCAGGCAAAGTTGTCTTCGAAGACAACTGCGCGGCCTGCCACGGCGAGGATGGCACAGGTGATATCTTCCAGGGTGCGCCGAACCTGACTGACGCGATCTGGCTTTACGGTGGCAGCGAAGAAACGCTGACGGAAACCGTAACTTACAGCCGCTTTGGCGTCATGCCGAACTGGGATACCCGCCTGACCGAGGCGCAGATTCGCGCCGTATCTGCCTATGTCCACCAGTTGGGCGGCGGTCAGTAAAATATAAAGAACACCTTCGGGCGGTTCGCCGCCCGAAGGCTGGGGCACCGGCTGTTCCATCTGTTCGCGCGTTTCCTGAACAGCCGGTGCTTTTTTCCAACAATAAGGCCACTTAAACCTGTGGTCCAGATTCAGGTTTACTGTTCCCTGCGTCAAAAGTTGCTCGGATCCACTTCGCGCGGGTTTTTAATCCACCAATGACCTTCCGGCAGCCAACGGCGTTTGTGGCGACCCGGCTTTGGCGCATCGCGAATATGCGGTGCATTGATCCGGGTTGCGGTCATGAAAGATCTGGCAAAAACAGTCAGCATGGTTGGTCTCCTCTGCATGGGTATCTCTGCAATAAAGATTGACCTTTGAGGTGCTGAATGCGACTCAAATACCATTCCATGGTGTAAGTCAGGGTTACATATGAATTGGTTGTCGCTTCCCCCGTTGGCCGCGCTGAGGGCGTTTGCGGCATTTTCTGAGAAGCGCAATGTGGTCGAAGCTGGGGCTGCGCTAAACGTAAGCCATGCGGCGATTAGCCAACAGTTGCGCGTACTTGAGAAACATCTGGGTGCTGCCTTGCTGGATCGAACCGGCAAAGCCCTGACCCTGACCGCCGATGGTGAACACCTGGCCCGAGCCCTGCAACTGGGGTTTGGCGCGATCGAGGCGGCAGTGGGGGATT
Source organism: Ruegeria sp. O4 (assembly GCF_056535125.1). Taxonomy (NCBI): domain Bacteria; kingdom Pseudomonadati; phylum Pseudomonadota; class Alphaproteobacteria; order Rhodobacterales; family Roseobacteraceae; genus Ruegeria; species Ruegeria sp. O4. The sequence goes on from NZ_JBQERO010000022.1 coordinate 34,531, forward strand.
TGGCGCGGTCTGGTCAGGATCGCCCGGTCCACGTGTCGCTGACATCCTCTTTTGCAGCCTCATGGCTGATGCCGCGCCTACCGGCCTTTCGCGATACCCACCCCGAGGTGAACCTGATCCTTGATCCCACCGCGGAAATTGTCGAACTGCGACCGGGTGGGATCGATATTGCCATTCGGTACGGCCCCGGCGGTTGGACCGGTGTGCAATCTGAAATGCTGTTGCAGTCGCCCGTGGTCATCGTCGCCGCCCCGAAACTGCTGGGGGAAAAGACATCATGGACCCCGACCGAACTGGCCCAGCTCCCCTGGCTTGAGGAAATCGGCACCACCGAGGCGACGACCTGGCTGGCCGAACACGGTGCCGGTCCTGAACGCGGTGCGGGTCGAACCGAGCTGCCGGGAAACCTGGTACTGGACGGACTGAGGGCCGGGCAGGGGGTCACTGTCACAGTGCGACATTTCGTCGAGCCTGACATTAAGGCCGGTCGCATCGTTGAGCTTTATGCAGAGCCGGATACGCGCGGTTACCATATTGTGACGCCAAATTCGGCACTTAGACCCGCAGTAAAGACATTTGTGACGTGGTTGAGGCGTCAGGCTCGGGAAATGTGATAAAAGGTGTCTGTACGATGCGCGTTTTGACCCATGTCAAAGTTGCTATGCGCGTGATCTGGAAGAACACACACTCAGAAGAGCCAGTACCGGAGCCAGCCTGTGAGCGATTCCAACCCCACCCCCAGCCTATACGCCGCACGAGAACCGATCTTTCCGAGACGCGTTTCCGGGCCATTTCGGAACCTGAAATGGATCATCCTTATCGTGACACTGGGCATTTACTATGTAACGCCCTGGATCAGATGGGATCGCGGCCCCAGCCTGCCGGATCAGGCCGTGCTGCTGGATCTGGCAAACCGGCGCTTCTATTTCTTCTGGATCGAAATCTGGCCGCACGAGTTCTATTTCGTGGCGGGCCTGCTGATCATGGCGGGGCTGGGTCTGTTTCTGTTCACATCTGCACTTGGGCGGGTCTGGTGCGGTTATGCCTGCCCGCAAACGGTCTGGACTGACCTTTTCATTCTGGTCGAGCGCTGGATCGAAGGCGACAGGAACGCCCGTCTGCGCCTGCATCGTCAGGAAAAGCTGGATTTCCGCAAGGCGCGGCTCCGGGTGACGAAATGGGTAACCTGGTTCCTGATCGGTCTGGCCACCGGCGGCGCCTGGGTGTTTTATTTTGCGGATGCGCCGACGCTGCTCCGCGATCTTGTGACGGGTAACGCACATCCCATCGCTTACACGACGATGCTGGTTCTGACTGGTACGACCTTCTTTTTCGGCGGGTTCGCCCGCGAACAGATTTGTATCTACGCGTGTCCTTGGCCGCGCATTCAGGCCGCGATGATGGATGAAGACACGCTGGTCGTAGGATACCGCGAATGGCGTGGTGAGCCGCGCGGCAAAGGCAAGCGGACAGCCGATTCAGAGTTGGGGGATTGCATCGACTGCATGGCCTGCGTGAATGTCTGCCCTGTCGGAATCGATATCCGGGATGGTCAGCAGCTTGAATGTATCACCTGTGCCCTGTGTATCGACGCGTGTGATGACATGATGGCCAAGATCGGCAAACCACGCGGGCTGATCGACTATATGGCGCTCAGCGACGAGCCGCGCGAACGCGCAGGCCAGCCGCCCAAGAATATCTGGAAGCATATCTTCCGGCCCCGCACGATCCTGTACACCTCGTTGTGGTCACTGGTGGGGTTTGCGCTGCTGTTCGCCCTGTTCATTCGCTCTGACATCGATCTGACCGTAGCGCCCGTGCGCAACCCGACCTTTGTCACCCTGTCAGACGGCACCATTCGGAACACCTATGATGTCAGACTGCGCAACAAGCACGGCGAGGACCGCCTGTTCAAATTGTCTCTGGCGGGCGATCCGTCGATGCGACTGGAAATTGAGGGAACCAAGATCGATACTGTGAATGTCACGGCGGATACGGCACAATTGACCCGTGTATACATCGTGGCATCCCGTGACAGCGGTCCGGCGGCAGCAGAAGCGACACCAGTGCGGATCTGGGTCGAAGACCTCAGCAGCGGCGAACGCGCTTACAAAGACACCACGTTCAACGGACGGGGGAACTGATCATGGCCGAACGTAAATTCACCGGAAAGCACGCTCTGGCGGTGTTTGTCGGTGCCTTTGGCGTGATCATCGCGGTGAACCTTGTGCTGGCTTATAATGCGGTGAAGACGTTTCCCGGGCTGGAGGTCAAGAATTCCTACGTTGCCAGCCAGGAGTTCAACGATCGCCTGAAAGAGCAGCAGGCATTGGGCTGGACGGTTCGGGCAGAAACCAAAGGTGGCCTTCTGATCCTGCATATTACGGACGCGACCGGTGCACCGGTTCAGGTCAGCGAATTGCAGGCGGTGGTTGGCCGCGCAACCCATGTGCGGGACGATTTTGCACCGAATTTCACCTTTGACGGCGCGGCCTATGCCACACCTGCCACGCTGGGCAAGGGCAACTGGAATATCCGGTTGGTCGCGCGTGATGGCAGTGGCGCCGAGTTTTCGCAGCGCGTTCCGCTGTACGTGAAAGGGTAGCCGATGACGGCGCAGCTTTCATCCGGTACGGCGGCCTGTCCGGGGTGTCTGGCAGCACCAGCAGAACCCGCGCGCCCGATTCCGGAAGATGTGCAGATTGCCTTGTCGCTGCCGGGCATCCACTGCTCGGCCTGTATCGCGACGGTCGAACGTGAACTGAACGCCCATCCTGGTGTCGAAGACGCGCGGGTCAACCTGACTCTGAAACGGGCGATGATCAAAGCCGCGCCGGAAACCCGCGCGGCCGATCTGATCCCGGTGCTTGAACGGGCAGGTTTCGAAGCGCACGAGCTTGACCCCGGCGCTTTGTCGGCAACACAGGCGGACAAGGCGGGGCGTGACCTGCTGATGCGACTGGCCGTCGCCGGGTTCGCATCCATGAACGTGATGCTGTTGTCGGTGTCGGTCTGGTCCGGTGCAACAGACGCGACGCGCGACATGTTCCACTGGATTTCCGCTGCAATCGCGCTGCCTGCCATTGCCTTCTCGGCGCAACCGTTCTTTGCCAACGCCTGGAGCGCCCTGCGGGTGCGGCGGCTGAACATGGATGTGCCGATCACGCTGGCGATCCTGCTGGCGCTGGTCACCTCCCTGTGGGAGACCGCACTGAGCGGAGAGCACGCCTATTTCGATGCCGCGCTGACCCTGACTTTCTTCCTGCTGGCGGGCCGGTATCTTGATTACCGCACCCGCGCCGCAGCCCGATCCGCCGCAGAAGAGCTCACCGCTCTGGAAGTGCCGCGCGCGATCCGTATCGTGGACGGGGTGGAGGCCGAAGTTGCGGTGGCCGATCTGAAGGTCGGTGATCTGATCCTTGTGCGCCCCGGTGGCCGAATGCCGGTGGACGGTCAGATCGTGTCTGGTCAGTCCGAACTGGACCGTTCGCTGTTGACGGGGGAAACCCTGCCGGTGTTTGCCGAAGCCGGCCAGTTGGTCAGCGCGGGCGAGGTCAACCTGACAGGACCGCTGACCCTGCGCGCCACAGCAGTGGGTCAGGATACGTCGCTGCACCGGATGGCGGATCTGGTGGCCATCGCTGAATCGGGGCGGTCCCGCTATACCTCGCTGGCCGACAAGGCCGCCAAGCTTTATGCGCCCGGTGTCCACATCCTTTCGGCGCTCAGCTTTGTGGGGTGGTACATCTATTCGGGCGATTTGCGCACCGCTCTGAACATTGCCGCAGCGGTTCTGATCATCACCTGTCCCTGCGCCTTGGGTCTGGCTGTTCCAGCAGTGACCACCGCTGCCTCGGGCCGGTTGTTCCGCAAGGGTATGCTGATCAAGCACGCAACCGCGCTCGAACGGTTGTCCGAGACCGACACCGTGGTTTTCGACAAGACGGGCACACTGACCTCGGGGGCGCCGGAACTGGTCAATCTTGGCGACCACGCCCGCGCACAGGTCGAGGTTGCTCTGGCCCTGGCCGAGGCCTCTGCGCATCCCTTGTCCGTGTCATTGGCAAAGGCCGCGCGACAGGCCGGGATCAAACCGGCTAACGTCCGGGACATAACCGAAGTGCCGGGATACGGCACCGAAGGGGAATACCGCGGTCAACCTGTTCGTTTGGGCCGGGCCGCATGGGTTGGCGCACAGCAGGGCGCGGAAACGTCCGCCTGGCTTGCAATTGGCGACGATGCGCCCCTAGCATTCCGTTTCTCGGACGCGCTGCGTCCGGGCGCGGACGAGGCAGTGGAAGCGTTGCGCGCGTCAGGCAAGCACGTGCTGCTGATCTCAGGGGATTCGATGGGTGCCGTGCAATCATTGGCCGAGAAGCTGGGAATAACGGATTGGGTCGCCGAGGCTTTGCCGCAGGACAAAGCACAGCGCATTCAGGACCTCAGGGGCCAGGGCCGCAAAGTTCTGATGGTAGGGGACGGCCTGAACGATACGGCTGCTTTGGCGGCGGCACATGTGTCGATCTCTCCGGCCTCGGCGCTGGATGCGGCGCGGGTTGCCTCGGACATCGTTCTTCTGGGCAATGACCTTCTGCCCATCGCGGATGCCTGCGATACGGCCATCAAGGCCACCCGTCGCATCCGCGAGAACTTTCAGATCGCAACCGTTTACAACGTGATTGCCGTTCCGCTGGCCGTGATCGGACTGGCGACACCGCTGATCGCGGCCTTGGCGATGTCGACCTCGTCGATTACCGTATCGCTGAACGCATTGCGGCTGAGGTAACCCTGATGGAAGTGCTTGCCTATCTGATCCCGATTTCCCTGTTTCTGGGGGGCGTTGGTCTGGTCGCCTTTATCTATACCGTTCGTTCCAATCAGTACGAAGACCCCGATGGCGACGCGCGCCGCATCCTGAGTGACGAGTGGGACGACAAACCCAAACCCTGACCAATCGCCCGATACGCACAGAGTTCATCCAAGCGCCCTTGAAATTGCCGCAATGCCCGGCTATGTCCGGCCCATCCGCAAGCAGAGAGAACACGCCAAATGGCCACCACCAACCCGATCCAGTTCATTCAGCAAGTCCGTGCCGAAGTTTCCAAGGTCGTCTGGCCGACCCGGCGCGAAGTGCTGTTGACCACGGTCATGGTCTTCATCATGGCGGCGCTGACAGCTGTGTTTTTTGCTTTGGTCGATCTGGGTATCCGGGGCGGCCTTCAGCTGATTCTGGGCGCTTTCGGCTAAGCCGGTTCAGGCGGGGGCAATTGCGACTGCCCCTTGCACCTCGCGCGATGTCAGAGTAGGTGACGCATATTCGGAATGGGCGTGTGGCGATTCGGGTCACGCGCCGCTTTTTATTCCGGATGACGTGATAGGATTTAAATGACGGGTGTGTCCGCAAGATGTGATACCCCGAAGACAAACAAGGACGACAGGTTCATGGCGAAACGGTGGTACTCGGTCAGCGTTCTTTCGAATTTCGAAAAGAAGATCGCAGAGCAGATCCGCACGTCGGTGGCTGAACAGGGCCTTGAGAACGATATCGACGAAGTTCTGGTGCCCACCGAAGAGGTGATCGAAGTGCGCCGGGGCAAGAAGGTCACCACCGAACGCCGCTTTATGCCGGGTTACGTGCTGGTGCATATGGAAATGTCGGATCAGGGCTATCACCTGATCAACTCGATCAACCGCGTCACCGGTTTTCTGGGTCCGCAGGGCCGCCCGATGCCGATGCGCGACGCCGAGGTGAACCAGATCCTCAACCGCGTTCAGGAAGGCGAAGAAGCGCCCAAGTTGATGATCACCTTCGAGATCGGCGAGAAGGTCAAGGTCAACGACGGCCCGTTCGAGGATTTCGACGGCATGGTCGAAGGCGTGGACGACGAAGCGCAGAAGCTGAAAGTATCGGTCTCGATCTTTGGCCGCGAAACCCCAGTTGAGCTGGACTTTACTCAGGTCACGAAGCAGAGCTAAGCGCGCTTCCAGAGAAATTCGAAACGCCGCGATGTGAAAGCATAGCGGCGTTTTCGTATCTGTGCCGCAGAAAGCACAACGATCTACCTGCGCCAAAGTATCGACACAATTTGTTGATTATTTCCAGAACGGCGACAATTGAGGGATTACTAGAAAATGACAGCTTTTGCGCAAGATGTGTTGGCCGTCAAAAGCAAAGAAGCACCCAATGTTTCCAGTCTTCTTGTCGAAGTTGCTCGACGGACCGGGAGAAGTCCATTTTCGCTGGCCTTTGACTTTTTCAAGCTTCGCAAGAAACGCGGAAAGCTGAGGTTTTACGAGTACTTTCTTTACGAGCTTTATGATCGGGAGCGTTGGTCTGATATTGAGCGTGAGGAGTTCGTTTCATCTCATGTCCACTGGCCGCTTGTAAATGCTTGCAACAACAGTCAATGGCAGGCCCTCACCGAAGACAAATGGTTGTCTGCGTGTTTCCTCGAACACAACAGGCTGCCCGTGCCGAAAACTTTGGCTGTCTTTGATCGCAGCGCGCGCCAGTTCGGTGGAACGCCAAAACTGACAAACGCCGAAGACTTGAAGTCCTTCTTTTCGACCCACGGGTCATGCTCGGTTTTCGCGAAACCTATCGTCGGGATGTGGAGCGCAGGTGCCATGCGCATTTCGGGGCACACTGATACGCATGTCATTCTGGACGGGCAGGAACCTCAAACCTACGAGGACTTCGCAAATTCGACACTTGGTGAAATCCCCTACATCTTTCAGGACTGTCTGAAACCACATGGTTTTTTTGACGGTATTACCGACGCTATTGCGACCGTGCGCAGTTTGAACATTATCGACGACAATCAACTTTCCGTTCCGTTTACAATGCTAAAGCTGCCCCTTGCGGGGAATGTTGCGGACAACTTCTGGCGGCCCGGCAACCTTCTTTGCAACCTGAACCCGGAAACCGGCGAGGTTAAGGCCATAGCCTCAGTTGAAGACGGTCGCCGAGTTGAACTTAGCTCTCTGCCGGAATGCGACCGCACTCTTATTGGTGAAAAACTGCCATTCTGGGCTGAACTGAAAAAGCTGAACCAAGAAATCGCTTTGTTGCACGCAGAAAATCACTTTGGATCAACGGATATCGCTCTTACAGAGAATGGCCCGGTTGTGGTTGAAGTGAACAATGGCTGCGCTTTTGAACTTGTGCAAATTGCGACTGGTAAAGGGTTTCTCGACGAAAAAATGAAAGAGTTCTTTAGCAAACACAATGTGAAATTCTAGAATATTGGCGAATGCGGCCTTCAACGTTGTCGGATAAGTTCCACTCGCACGTGATTTCAGGGCTCGTATTCTTGTGTCAGGTCATTGTGATAAGCCAGAGGGGCGTACAGCCAGTAATAGTTCGCCCCAAAGAACGCCCAGCAAGCTTTTGCTGACCAGAACGCAGTGCCTTTTGTAGGCCGGGTTCTTTTTTGATTTTGGAAGCGTAACACCGCGGTGCATTTGGCACCGCGGCGGTTTAGTTTAAGACGCGGAGTCTCGACGCCGTTTCGCGTTTGGGCTTACTGCGACTGAACCATGGCTGCGCGCAAAAGCTGCGGGCGGTCGGTCTGGGACGGCAGGAAGACCGCCTGCGACCCGGCATCCAGCGCCGAAAGGCTTGCATCATACCATTGCATCGCAAGATCGCGGCGCGCCTGAACACCAAAGCCTTCGCGCAGATGGTGACCGACCAGTTCTCCGTATGCGGGTTCACCCATGGCAACCAGCATCAGCGCAGACCCAACTGCGGTATCCATGTTGTCCTGACGATATCCCATCGCAAGGCAGACCTTGCTGGTTGCGGCAAGATCAGCAGGGCTAAGACCCGAATCCAAGGCAAGCTTGCGCACCTGGGTTTCAGCCTCTGATTTCGAGTTGATAGACAGCGCGTCAACTTGCGGTGCCAACATGTCGCCAAAGGCGGCGCACTGGTCTGCGACCTGATCGGGTGTAAGACCCTGAATGCCCTGCATCAGCTCTTCGCCCTGTGCCATCGCATAGCTGCGGGCAAGGCAGAATTGTTCGCTGAGCGCAAAGTCAGGATCGGACATGTTAGACAGGGTCGTATAGCCGCCATTGGTCGACGTTTGCAGCATGACCCCGCTGCACCGATTGGCCAGCGACGGGCCTCCGGTTCCGCCGGAAAACAGGCTCGGCAGGCTGGCTGTCGTGGTTTCAGTGGCGCTTGTTGCGGGTTCGGCCTGTTGAGGCGTGATAACCGGGATGGCCGGTGCCTGGGTCTGAGGTGCAGCCGCCAAGGCAGAGCCGGTTTGCACCTGTTGGCGATAGGCCATCAAAAGCGGTTGACCCGAAAGCTGGGTTGCCGCCTGCCCACCGCTTGTCGCCCAGTAATAGGCCTGCATCAGAAAGTCATACTGATAGGGCTGGAAGTCATAGCCATTCACAGGATAGCCCATGGACACCTGGTAGCGTTCGATCGCCGACCGGGTTCCATGCCCGACCTGCCCATCGACACGCCCGGCGTTATAGCCGAAATAGTTGAGCGCGGTCTGCGTTTGCGCCCCTTGCGAGGTCGATGGAATGCCCGACCGGTAGGTCTGGCTCGAAGACCGGGACTTTTTCTTTTGCTGGTCTTTGCCGATCGCGTATCCGACGACCCCGCCAACGACAGCACCGCCGATAAAGTCGCCCGCATCGGCCCGCGCGGTCTGGGGAACGGCCGCTGCAAAAGACAGCGCAGCGATTAGAGTAGTTAATAAACGAAATATCATGACGAACCTCCGAACAAATTTGTTCTGCCCAAGTATAGCACAGCTACGGCATGGCTCGGTCATTTATACTACTTCAAAGATCGACGCCCTGAGGGGATTACCGCCAAGCGACGGATTCGCCGATATTGCTCAAGCGATTTAAGCCTTTAACATCCAGTGATACCTTGGGGTTCATGCCGACTTGTAACTCCTTGGGTTGGCCGGAAAGGGTGGCAGTTTCTTGCCCACGGGTTTCAATGATGTTGGTCATCGACTTTAAACTCGATTCGGTGATCCCGAATTGAAAGGCAGGCCACTTGCCAACCCCCATGATCCCCTGTAAACGCCGCCTCTATCGTCTTCGGGCGAGATTCTCTCGTGGGAGGTTACCGGGGTCGCGATCCCGGGCCGGACCACGCAACAAAATCCGGGTGAGACGCGTTTCACCCTAGTTGAAAGGAAAACCAAATGGCCAAGAAGCTTGCTGGTACAATGAAACTGCAGGTTCCTGCAGGTCAGGCGAACCCGTCGCCGCCAGTTGGTCCGGCGCTGGGTCAGCGCGGCATCAACATCATGGAATTCTGCAAGGCGTTCAACGCCAAGACCGCAGATATGGAGCCCGGCGCGCCGTGCCCGACCGTGATCACCTACTATCAGGACAAGTCCTTCACCATGGACATCAAGACGCCGCCCGCGTCTTATTACCTGAAAAAAGCTGCTGGTCTTAAGCCGGTCGGTAAGCGTAACCGCCCCCGCGGCGCGGAAAACCCAGGTCGCGAGACCGTGGCAACCGTGACCTCCAAGCAGGTTCGTGAAATCGCCGAAGCCAAAATGAAAGATCTGAACGCCAACGACGTCGAAGGCGCAATGCAGATCATCCTGGGCTCGGCCCGCTCCATGGGCATCGAGGTGAAGTAAGATGGCAAAACTCGGTAAACGTACCCGCGCTGCGCGCGAAGCCGTCGCTGGCAAGGAAAACCTGTCGGTGGACGAAGCTGTTGCCCTGGTCAAAGCCAATGCAACTTCGAAATTCGACGAGACTATCGAAATCGCGATGAACCTGGGCGTTGACACCCGTCACGCAGACCAGATGGTGCGCGGCGTTGTCGGCCTGCCGAACGGAACAGGCAAAGACATGCGCGTTGCTGTCTTCGCACGTGGCGCGAAGGCTGACGAAGCGAAAGAAGCAGGCGCGGATATCGTTGGCGCAGAAGACCTGATGGAAACCATTCAGGGCGGTACCATCGAATTTGATCGCTGCATTGCAACCCCGGACATGATGCCGATCGTCGGTCGTCTGGGTAAGGTTCTGGGCCCCCGCAACCTGATGCCGAACCCCAAGGTTGGCACCGTGACCATGGACGTGAAAGCAGCCGTGGAAGCAGCCAAAGGCGGTGAAGTTCAGTTCAAGGCGGAAAAAGGCGGCGTTGTACACGCAGGTGTTGGTAAAGCGTCGTTTGACGAAGCCAAGCTGGTCGAAAACATTCGCGCCTTCGTCTCGGCTGTTGCCCGGGCCAAGCCGTCGGGTGCCAAAGGCACCTACATGAAGAAAATCGCGCTGAGCTCGACCATGGGCCCCGGCGTGACCGTTGATGTGGCAGAAGCTTCGGGCGAATAAGTCTGATCTTCGTCAAAGCAATGTTGCGGGCGGTCCAAACGGACCGCCCGTTTTCGTTTAACTGAACGGCAACGCGGTGTGGCTGGCTGTATCTCCGGTCAGGGTGAAGAAGCTCCGGTCTTCAATGGGCGTCCATTTTCCTGTGCCCTTGTCCAGCGGCTCGGACGCAATGACCTTGCCGCCGTGGTCCAGACCTTCCCCGAAATACAGGGACGGGCTGCGCTGATCGCTGGAATACCGAAAGGCATACAGGTTCTGCCCATCCGAAAAGGCGACGGCCATGCGATCCGGTTGCGTCCGATGACCGTCAAGCGCATCGATCTGACGCAGAGTTGCGACAACAGCGTCCTGCGGCGCATCATCCAGCCCGTTTGCCAGCAGGAGCAGAAACAGAAGCTCTGAATCCGTCGACCCGCGCCGCGCCGCATAAAGTTCGTCCGGCAGTGAGGATTCAAGCCGTCTTCGCAAACGCCCGAACTCGCCAATCTGGCCATTATGCATGAAGGACCATTTGCCAAACGTGAAAGGGTGGCAGTTTGCGCGCGACACTTCGCCGAACGTCGACGCGCGGACATGGGCCAGAAACAGCGAGGATTTTATCATCCTGCAAAGATCGACCAGGTTACCATCCGACCACGCGGGCAGGACATCCCTGTACAGGCCGGGGCGATCCTGGTCTGCGTACCAGGCCATACCAAAGCCATCGCCATTGACGGCAAGTTTAGCTTCGGCCGCGTGCTGGCTTTGCTCCAGCAAGGAATGCTGGGGCCGGATGACGATGTTTTCAAGCGGGATACTTGGTCCGCAATAGGCGGCAATTCTGCACATTTGTTCAGATTCTTCTTGTTTCTGAGAAAAATTGTCGGGTTATAGTCTTGAACTTGGAACAATGTCACGAACTATTTTGCGCTCAGCCCTGAAATTCGACCAAATCAATTGCTCGTCACCGCACTTAATCTTGTGGTTCTGGTCATCCCTTGTTGCGTCTGATTAATCCCAATTTACCTCTTGGAAACCCCGGCCATCTGTCCTAAGTAGACCTGCGGAATAAAGCGTGCGATTCGTCGTGCGCTTTATTTTGTTTCGTCCAAGACGGTGGGTGGTGCCATATGGCCCCTTAATTCCCTGCCTGAGACGGGTAAGACCAAAGAATTCTGAGGGTCCCACCCTCGGGCGAGTTTTGGCCAATCCCGTAACAACGGACCTGAACGCCGGGGCGCAAGCCGCGGCAAATATGAGCCGGGGTGAGAACTCACCCCTAACTTGGAGAGAACTGTGGATAGAGCCCAGAAAGAGAAAGTGGTCGAGGAACTCGGCCAAATCTTCGAAAGCTCTGGCGTCGTAGTGGTTGCCCACTACGCCGGTCTGACAGTTGCCGAGATGCAGGACCTTCGCGCACGTGCCCGTGACGCGGGTGGCTCCGTGCGTGTTGCCAAGAACAGGCTCGCCAAAATCGCCCTCGAGGGTAAGCCGTGTGCAAGCATGGCCGACCTGCTGACAGGGATGACCGTTCTGACCTATTCCGAGGACCCCGTGGCAGCAGCCAAGGTGGCCGAGGACTTCGCCAAGGATAACAAGAAATTTGAAATCCTCGGCGGTGCAATGGGCGAGAACGCTCTGGACCGCAAAGGCGTTGAAGCCGTTTCGAAAATGCCGTCTCGCGAGGAGCTTATTGCTTCGATCGTGGGCTGCATTGGCGCACCTGCTTCGAACATCGCCGGCGCGATTGGCGCACCTGCAAGCAATATCGCAAGCATCCTTTCCACCATCGAAGAGAAGGCGGAAGCTGCGTAAGCGGTTGGCACTGAATGATCTGCGTAGGGTACCTACCCTGACGTTGGAACACACATTGTAAACGGAAAGAGCTGATAAAATGGCTGATCTGAAAGCACTCGCAGAAAGCATCGTGGGTCTGACCCTGCTGGAAGCACAAGAACTGAAAACCATCCTCAAAGACGAATACGGCATCGAGCCCGCAGCTGGCGGCGCCGTAATGGTCGCAGCAGCTGGTGGCGACGCCGGTGGCGCAGCTGAGGAAGAAAAAACCGAATTCGACGTCGTTCTGAAGAACGCCGGCGCTTCGAAAATCAACGTGATCAAAGAAGTTCGCGGCATCACCGGTCTGGGCCTGAAAGAAGCCAAGGAACTGGTCGAAGCCGGCGGCAAGATCAAAGAAGGCGTGTCGAAAGACGAAGCCGAAGACGTCAAAGCCAAGCTGGAAGCAGCTGGCGCCGAAGTCGAGCTGGCCTAAGCCTGGTCTCAGGCGCATCGCTGATGCGCCGAAAATTTTGGCTGGATCCGGAGAAATCCGGGTCCAGCCGAACCTGTCTTAGAAAGGGCCTCACGGAATGGGGCGTTTTCTAAGACACGGTTTTCGGATCGGGAGGCCGCCTTCGGGACGGTGGCCACGAATTGATCCGGACGTGTTGTCTCGATTGTGCAAGATGCCGGGGCCCGACGGTGTCTTTGCCCGCTGAGAACATCGAAAGGTGACATCTGACATGGCTCAAACGTTCCTTGGCCAGAAACGTCTTCGTAAATATTACGGCAAAATCCGCGAAGTACTGGAGATGCCGAACCTCATTGAGGTACAGAAATCTTCTTATGATCTTTTCCTGCGCTCCGGCGATGCAGAACAGCCCACAGACGGCGAAGGCATCAAAGGCGTGTTCCAATCGGTTTTCCCGATCAAGGATTTCAACGAAACCTCTGTTTTGGAGTTCGTGAAATACGATCTGGAGAAACCCAAATACGACGTCGAAGAGTGCATGCAGCGCGACATGACCTACAGCGCACCGCTGAAGGTTACCCTGCGCCTGATCGTGTTCGATGTTGATGAGGACACCGGCGCGAAATCGGTAAAAGACATCAAGGAACAGGATGTCTTCATGGGCGACATGCCCCTGATGACCCCGAACGGCACCTTTGTCGTCAACGGCACCGAGCGTGTGATCGTCTCCCAGATGCACCGCTCGCCCGGTGTGTTCTTTGACCACGACAAGGGTAAAACCCATTCCTCGGGCAAGCTGCTGTTTGCCTGCCGCATCATCCCGTATCGCGGCAGCTGGCTGGACTTCGAGTTTGATGCCAAGGATATCGTGTTCGCCCGTATCGACCGCCGCCGCAAACTGCCTGTGACAACCCTGCTTTATGCGCTGGGTCTGGATCAGGAAGCGATCATGGACGCGTATTACAAAACCGTGTCCTACAAGCTGGACAAGAAGAAGGGCTGGGTCACGCCGTTCTTCCCCGAGCGTGTTCGCGGCACCCGTCCGACCTATGACCTGATCGACGCGAAATCAGGTGAGGTGATTGCCGAGGCAGGCAAAAAAGTCACCCCGCGCGCGGTCAAGAAGCTGATCGACGAGGGCACCGTCACAGAACTGCTGGTTCCGTTCGATCACATCGTTGGCAAGTTTGTCGCCAAGGACATCATCAACGAAGAAAACGGCGCGATCTATGTCGAAGCCGGTGACGAACTGACGCTGGAATATGACAAGGATGGCGACCTGATCGGCGGTACCGCGAAGGAACTGATCGACGCGGGCATCACCGATATTCCGGTTCTCGACATCGATAACGTCAATGTCGGACCCTACATGCGCAACACCATGGCGCAGGACAAGAACATGAACCGCGAAAGCGCGCTCATGGATATCTACCGCGTCATGCGTCCGGGTGAACCGCCCACCGTCGAAGCGGCGTCGGCCCTGTTCGACACCCTGTTCTTCGACAGCGAGCGGTATGACCTGTCCGCCGTTGGCCGCGTGAAGATGAACATGCGCCTGGCACTGGACGCGCCGGATACCCTGCGTACCCTGCGCCGCGAAGACATCGTGGCCTGCGTCAAGGCTCTGGTCGAACTGCGCGACGGCAAAGGCGACGTGGACGATATCGACCACCTCGGCAACCGTCGTGTGCGTTCGGTCGGTGAACTGATGGAAAACCAGTACCGCGTCGGTCTGCTGCGCATGGAGCGCGCGATCAAAGAGCGTATGTCGTCGGTCGAGATCGACACCGTCATGCCGCAGGACCTGATCAACGCGAAACCGGCTGCTGCTGCTGTGCGTGAATTCTTCGGCTCGTCGCAGCTGTCGCAGTTCATGGACCAGACCAACCCGCTGTCGGAAGTCACCCACAAACGCCGTCTTTCGGCGCTTGGCCCCGGTGGTCTGACGCGTGAGCGTGCGGGCTTTGAAGTGCGCGACGTGCACCCGACCCACTATGGCCGGATGTGCCCGATTGAAACGCCGGAAGGCCCGAACATCGGTCTGATCAACTCGCTGGCCACCTTCGCCCGCGTGAACAAGTATGGCTTCATCGAAACACCTTACCGCGTCGTCAAGGACGCCGAGGTGACCGATGAGGTTCACTACATGTCCGCGACCGAGGAAATGCGTCACACCGTGGCGCAGGCGAACGCGACGCTGGATAAGAACGGCAAGTTCATCAACGATCTGGTTTCGACCCGTCAGGCAGGCGACTACACCCTTGCCCCGCGCGAGAATGTGGACCTGATCGACGTGTCGCCGAAACAGCTGGTTTCGGTCGCGGCATCGCTGATTCCGTTCCTTGAAAATGACGACGCCAACCGCGCTCTGATGGGCTCGAACATGCAACGTCAGGCGGTTCCGCTGCTGCGGGCCGAGGCACCGCTGGTCGGTACCGGGATCGAGGAGAAGGTCGCAATCGACTCAGGCGCTGCGATTCAGGCGAAACGCGCCGGCATCATCGACCAGGTCGATGCCCAGCGTATCGTTATCCGTGCCACCGAGGATCTGGAACTGGGTGACGCTGGCGTTGACATCTATCGTCTGCGTAAGTTCCAGCGCTCGAACCAGAACACCTGCATCAACCAGCGTCCGCTGATCAAGGTGGGTGACACCGTCCAGAAGGGCGAGGTCATTGCCGACGGTCCGTCGACCGATATGGGTGAACTGGCCTTGGGTAAGAACGTGGTCGTCGCGTTCATGCCGTGGAACGGTTACAACTACGAAGACTCGATCCTGATCTCGGAACGTATCGCGCGTGACGACGTCTTTACCTCGGTCCATATCGAGGAATTCGAAGTCGCCGCCCGTGACACCAAGCTGGGCCCGGAAGAGATCACCCGCGACATCCCCAACGTCGGTGAAGAAGCGCTGCGCAACCTCGACGAGGCGGGCATCGTTTACATCGGCGCGGATGTTGAGCCGGGCGATATTCTGGTCGGCAAGATCACTCCGAAGGGCGAAAGCCCGATGACCCCGGAAGAAAAGCTGCTGCGCGCCATCTTTGGTGAAAAAGCATCTGATGTGCGCGACACCTCGTTGCGCGTGAAGCCGGGCGATTACGGTACGGTCGTCGAGGTTCGCGTCTTCAACCGTCACGGTGTCGAGAAAGACGAGCGTGCGCTGCAGATCGAGCGTGAGGAAGTCGAACGTCTGGCCCGTGACCGGGACGACGAGCTGGCGATCCTTGACCGCAACATCTATGCGCGTCTGCAAGGTCTGATCCTGGGTAAAACCGCTGTCAAAGGCCCGAAAGGTGTCAAGGCAGGGTCGGTGATCACCGAGGATCTGCTGGACACCCTGACCCGTGGTCAATGGTGGCAGCTGGCGCTGGAAGACGAGCAGGACGCACAGATCGTCGAGGCCCTGAACGAGCAATACGAAGTGCAAAAGCGCGCTCTGGACGCCCGTTTCGAGGATAAGGTCGAGAAAGTCCGCCGTGGCGACGACCTGCCGCCGGGTGTGATGAAGATGGTCAAAGTCTTCATCGCCGTGAAGCGCAAGCTGCAGCCGGGCGACAAGATGGCCGGTCGTCACGGGAACAAAGGTGTGATCTCCAAGGTTGTTCCGATGGAAGACATGCCGTTCCTGGCCGATGGGACCCCGGTCGACTTCTGTCTGAACCCGCTGGGTGTGCCTTCGCGTATGAACGTCGGTCAGATCCTTGAAACCCACATGGGTTGGGCCGCGCGCGGTCTGGGTCTGAACATCGATGAAGCTCTGGGTGAATACCGCCGTTCCGGCGACCTGACCCCGGTGCGCGAGGCGATGAAGCTGGCCTATGGCGAAGATGTCTACGAAGAAGGCATCACTGGCATGGACGAGGAAACGCTGATTGAGGCAGCGGGCAACGTGACCCGCGGTGTTCCGATCGCAACCCCGGTCTTTGACGGTGCCAAAGAGGCTGACGTCAACGACGCACTGGTGCGTGCGGGCTTCTCGGAAAGCGGTCAGTCGGTTCTGTTCGACGGTCGTACGGGTGAGCAATTTGCACGTCCGGTGACCGTGGGCATCAAGTACCTGCTGAAACTGCACCACCTGGTGGACGACAAGATCCACGCGCGTTCGACCGGGCCCTACAGCCTGGTTACCCAGCAGCCGCTGGGTGGTAAGGCGCAGTTCGGTGGTCAGCGCTTTGGTGAGATGGAAGTCTGGGCTCTGGAAGCTTACGGCGCCGCCTACACTCTGCAGGAGATGCTCACCGTGAAATCGGATGACGTCGCCGGCCGGACCAAGGTCTATGAGTCGATCGTCAAGGGCGAGGATAACTTTGAAGCGGGCGTACCGGAATCGTTCAACGTTCTGGTGAAAGAAGTCCGCGGCCTCGGCCTGAATATGGAACTCCTGGATGCGGAGGTCGATGAGTGACGAAGGGATGCCGGGCTGAAGCCCGGCCTACCATCTGATCCGGCGTAGGCCGGGCTTCAGCCCGGCACTGCGTGACCCCCGCACCCTCTAACTCTGAGGTAAAGAGATGAACCAGGAAATCACCAACAACCCGTTCAACCCGCTGACGCCCCCGAAGGTCTTTGACGAAATCAAAGTCTCGCTGGCGTCGCCCGAACGGATTCTGTCTTGGTCCTATGGCGAGATCAAGAAACCCGAAACCATCAACTACCGGACGTTCAAGCCCGAACGTGACGGTCTGTTCTGCGCGCGTATCTTTGGCCCGATCAAAGATTACGAATGTCTGTGCGGCAAATATAAGCGGATGAAGTATCGCGGCGTTGTCTGCGAGAAATGCGGTGTGGAAGTCACCCTGCAGAAAGTCCGCCGCGAGCGTATGGGCCACATCGAACTGGCCGCGCCCGTTGCACATATCTGGTTCCTGAAATCGCTGCCGTCCCGCATCGGTCTGATGCTGGACATGACGCTGCGCGATCTGGAACGCGTTCTGTACTTTGAAAACTATGTCGTCATCGAGCCCGGTCTGACCGACCTGACCTACGGCCAGATGCTGACCGAAGAAGAGTATATGGATGCGCAGGATGCCTTTGGCATGGACGCGTTCACCGCCAATATCGGTGCCGAAGCCATCCGTGAGATGCTGGCCCAGATCGATCTGGAAGCCGAAGCCGAACAGCTGCGCGCTGATCTGGCCGAAGCCACAGGCGAGTTGAAGCCCAAGAAGATCATCAAGCGTCTGAAGGTTGTTGAATCCTTCCTCGAGTCGGGCAACCGGCCTGAATGGATGGTCATGACCGTGATCCCGGTCATCCCGCCGGAACTGCGTCCGCTGGTTCCGCTGGATGGTGGCCGTTTCGCGACGTCGGATCTGAACGATCTCTATCGCCGCGTGATCAACCGGAACAACCGTCTGAAGCGTCTGATCGAATTGCGCGCGCCTGACATCATCGTCCGCAACGAAAAGCGGATGTTGCAGGAATCCGTGGATGCTCTGTTTGACAACGGCCGTCGTGGCCGGGTGATCACCGGCGCCAACAAGCGTCCGCTGAAATCGCTGTCGGACATGCTGAAAGGCAAGCAGGGTCGCTTCCGTCAGAACCTTCTGGGGAAACGCGTCGACTTCTCGGGCCGTTCGGTCATCGTGACCGGTCCGGAGCTTAAGCTGCACCAGTGTGGTCTGCCCAAGAAGATGGCGCTGGAGCTGTTCAAGCCGTTCATCTACTCGCGCCTTGAAGCCAAAGGTCTGTCTTCGACCGTGAAACAGGCGAAGAAACTGGTCGAGAAAGAGCGTCCCGAAGTTTGGGATATCCTCGACGAGGTGATCCGTGAACACCCTGTCATGCTGAACCGTGCGCCGACGCTGCACCGTCTTGGCATTCAGGCGTTCGAACCGGTCCTGATCGAAGGCAAAGCGATCCAGCTGCACCCGCTGGTCTGTTCGGCCTTCAACGCCGACTTCGACGGCGACCAGATGGCCGTTCACGTCCCGCTGAGCCTTGAGGCACAGCTGGAAGCCCGTGTTCTGATGATGTCGACGAACAACGTTCTGTCGCCTGCAAACGGCGCGCCGATCATCGTTCCGTCGCAGGACATGATCCTGGGTCTGTACTATGTGTCGCTGGAACGTGCGGGCATGCCGGGCGAAGGCAAGGTCTTTGGTTCGATCGACGAAGTTCAGCACGCGCTGGATGCGGGTGAGGTGCATTTGCACACCAAAATCACCGCGCGGATCACGCAGATCGACGAAGAAGGCAACGAAGTTCAGAAGCGCTATGAAACCACTCCGGGCCGTCTGCGTCTGGGTGCCCTGCTGCCGATGAACAACAAGGCACCGTTCGATCTGGTCAACCGCCTGCTGCGGAAGAAAGAAGTGCAGCAGGTGATCGACACCGTCTACCGCTACTGCGGCCAGAAAGAGTCGGTTATCTTCTGTGACCAGATCATGTCGATGGGCTTCAAAGAAGCGTTCAGGGCGGGCATCTCGTTCGGCAAGGACGACATGGTCATTCCAGACGACAAGTGGGGCATCGTTGATGACACCCGCGATCAGGTGAAAGACTTCGAACAGCAGTACATGGACGGCCTGATCACTCAGGGTGAAAAGTACAACAAGGTTGTCGATGCCTGGTCGAAGTGTAACGACCGCGTCACCGAGGCGATGATGAGCACCATCTCGAACGTCGCCAAGGCCGAAGACGGGTCTGACATGGAACCGAACTCGGTCTACATGATGGCCCACTCCGGTGCGCGGGGCTCGGTCACTCAGATGAAACAGCTGGGCGGTATGCGCGGCCTGATGGCCAAGCCGAACGGTGACATCATCGAGACGCCGATCATCTCGAACTTCAAGGAAGGTCTGACCGTTCTTGAATACTTCAACTCGACCCACGGTGCCCGTAAGGGTCTGTCGGATACCGCTCTGAAGACGGCGAACTCGGGTTACCTGACCCGTCGTCTGGTGGACGTGGCGCAGGACTGCATCGTTCGTGAGATCGATTGTGGCACCGAGCGCGCAATCACTGCCGAAGCTGCGGTCAACGATGGTGAGGTTGTCGCCTCGCTGGCCGAGCGTATCCTGGGCCGTGTGGCGGCTGACGATATCCTGCGTCCGGGTACGGATGAGGTGCTTGTTGCGGCTGGTCAGCTGATCGACGAACGTATGGCAGACACCATCGACGAAGCGGGCGTTCAGTCGACCCGCATCCGCTCACCTCTGACCTGCGAGTCTGAGGAAGGCGTCTGTGCCACCTGCTACGGTCGTGACCTTGCTCGCGGTACCATGGTGAACACGGGTGAGGCTGTCGGCATCATCGCCGCCCAGTCCATCGGTGAACCCGGTACACAGCTGACGATGCGGACCTTCCACATCGGTGGTGTTGCGCAAGGTGGTCAGCAGTCGTTCCAGGAAGCCAGCCAGGCTGGCGTCGTATCCTTCGAGAACCCGCAGATCCTGGTCAATGCCGCAGGCGAAAGCCTTGTCATGGGCCGCAACATGAAGCTGGTGATCAAGGACGATCACGGCGAAGAGCGCGCCAGCCACAAGCTGGGCTACGGCTCCAAGCTGTTCGTCAAGGAAGGCACCAAGGTGGCCCGCGGCGACAAGCTGTTCGAATGGGATCCCTACACCCTGCCGATCATCGCCGAGAAAGCCGGTACCACCAAATACGTCGATCTGGTTTCGGGCCTTGCCGTCCGTGACGAGACCGACGAAGCAACCGGCATGACCCAGAAGATCGTGATCGACTGGCGCGCCGCCCCCCGTGGCAGCGACCTCAAGCCCGAGATCATTCTGGTCGGTGACGATGGCGAACCGGTCCGCAACGATGCGGGCAACCCGGTTCACTATCCGATGTCGGTGGATGCGATCCTGTCGGTCGAAGATGGCCAGAAGATCGAAGCCGGTGACGTTGTTGCGCGTATTCCGCGTGAAGGTGCCAAGACCAAAGACATCACTGGTGGTCTGCCGCGTGTGGCCGAACTGTTCGAAGCCCGCCGTCCGAAAGATCACGCGATCATCGCAGAAGCCGATGGTTACGTGCGCTTTGGCCGCGACTACAAGAACAAGCGCCGCATCAGCATCGAACCGGCTGACGAGTCACTGGAACCCATCGAGTACATGGTACCCAAGGGCAAGCACATCCCTGTTGTCGAAGGCGACTTCGTACAGAAGGGCGACTACATCATGGACGGTAACCCGGCCCCGCATGACATCCTGTCCATCATGGGTGTCGAGGCGCTGGCGAACTACATGATCGACGAAGTGCAGGATGTGTATCGTCTGCAAGGCGTGAAGATCAACGACAAGCACATCGAAGTCATCGTGCGCCAGATGCTGCAGAAGTGGGAGATCCTAGATTCAGGCGACACCACCCTGCTGAAAGGCGAACATGTCGACAAGCAGGAGTTCGACGCAGCCAACGAAAAGACCATCGCCCGCGGTGGTCGTCCGGCACAGGGCGAGCCGATCCTTCTGGGGATCACCAAGGCCTCGTTGCAGACGCGTTCGTTCATCTCGGCGGCGTCGTTCCAGGAAACCACCCGCGTACTGACCGAAGCGTCCGTGCAGGGCAAAAAGGACAAGCTGGTCGGCCTGAAAGAGAACGTCATCGTTGGTCGCCTGATCCCCGCCGGTACCGGTGGGGCCACGCAGGCCGTCCGCCACATCGCGCAGTCGCGCGACAATGTGGTGATCGAAGCCCGCCGGGAAGAGGCCGAAGCGGCCGCTGCCCTGGCTGCGCCGATCATGGATGATGATCTGGTCGGGGATGAGCTGGACGTTCTGGTGGAAACACCCGAAAGCCGCGAGTAATCGCCCGATTGACAAGTTTAGGAAGGCCCCGCGATTTCGCGGGGCCTTTCGTTTTTGCAGGGCTGAAACGCGCACCACGCTTAAGGCGGTTCCAGACCACTGGAATATCGCGCTCGCCGTATGAGACCTGCAATAACAGTAGGGTTTTTCTGGTTTAGCCTAAACTGTGCTACCATCCGCCATGAGTTCACACAGGTGACGGGGGTGGATGATGAGAGCTGTCACAAAGTTGTCGCGCGTATTTTCGGTTTTCGGTCTGGGCCTGATGGCCGCCTGCACGGACTATGCCTATGTGGGGATGCCACCGGGCCAGCCATCGCGTGAGATCGTGATCCCGAACGGCACGACGCGCCTGATCCCGATCTCCGGATCGATCGTCGGGTTGGCTTATGATGAGCCGCGACGGCGGATCTTCCTGCGCAATCTTCCCGGCACCCAACTACAGGAGTTGGACCGAAATGGCCGTGTCCTGCGTACCTTTGCGGCACAGCGGGTTCCGGCCGGATGCGGTGGCATCACACCTGACGAGTTTCCCATCAAGGAATGCGGGTTGGCCCTTCGGGGAAGCGACGGGCATTTGTTCCTCGACCATCCGAACGGGGTGATGATCGCGGAACTGACCCGCGACGGGCAATTTGTGCGCAACATAACCCTCAGCCAGCCACAGGGGCCGATTGGCGGGCTGGCCTTTGATGAAACGACCGGCACGCTTTATGTGCTGTTCATCCGCAATCGCCTGATCGCCGAGGTGGATTTGAACGGCACGGTCCTAAGGACAATCCGGGCGACCAATCCATCGGTCGGCGCAGCGGTGCAGATCGAACGCTTTGGCCTTGGCATCAATTCCAAACGCCGCGAGCTTTATGTTGCGCTTCAGAACGGAAACCAGCTTGGCGTTCTGGACATGTCCGGCGGGTTGATCGCAACGTACACGCTCAGCGCCGGGGTGGCTGTGGAAGGGATCGGAGGCGGTCGGGTCTCCGGTCTCTGATACAGGTTCAGCGGGTGGTTTCGACACGCTCTGCACGCGTCGGAGCGTAATTCTTGCGCTGATCTGATTTGATGCGTTGACAGGCGGCTGTCCGATTGGGCCAATGGCCCGATCACTCTGCGCAGGGCCAAATCTGACATGAACCCAAACACCAAAGGTGCCTTGCTGATGATGGGCAGCATGGCGGCCTTCACCCTGAACGACACTTTGGTCAAGGTCGCGCTTCGGGATCTGCCATTGTTCCAACTGGTGGCCATGCGGGGCGTCCTGGCCGTTTTCCTTGTCTACGGTCTTGCCCGTTATCTGGGGGCGCTGCACCTCAATTTCTCAAACCACGACCGGTTGCTGGTTGCGCTGCGCAGTCTGGCCGAGTTGTCGGCCACCTTCTTTTTCCTGACAGCGCTCAAGAACATGCCGCTTGCCAATGTGACGGCCATTCTGCAGGCGCTGCCCCTGACCGTGACGCTGGGCGCGGCGCTGGTCTTCTCCGAACAGGTGGGCTGGCGGCGCATATTGGCGATTGCCATTGGTTTTGGCGGCATGGTTTTGATCGTCAGACCCGGTCCTGACGGCTTCAGCCTGTATTCCATCTACGCGCTGATCGCAGTGGCTTCGATCACGGTTCGCGATCTGGTGACGCGACGCATGTCGCCCCAGGTTCCGTCAATGGTGGTGACGTTGGCGACCTCTCTCTCAATCACGGTGGCCGCAGCCATTGCATCGGTGTTTGAAGGATGGGTTCCGGTTTCCGGCGCTGCGGGTTCTCTGGTTGCGGCGGCGGCCGTGTTCGTCCTGATGGGCTATCTGTTCAGCGTCATGGTCATGCGTCAGGGCGATGTCGGGTTCATCGCGCCGTTTCGCTATTCCAGCCTGATCTGGGCCCTGGGGTTGGGCTGGGCCGTATTCGATGAATGGCCTGACGGTCTGACCATGCTGGGTGCGACACTTATCGTGGCCGCCGGATTGTTTACGCTGTTCCGGGAACGCGCGCGTCGGGAAGCGGCGTGAACCTGCGTGACACGGCTCTGAACACTGGTTATCCGAAGGCGAAACCCAGCCTCCGGTTGCGGGCTTGGTTCGGCATTGGCACTTCTGGTGCAGGGCGGTTTTATGAACCCGGTAAAGCCCGCGCACCCACTTCGGCACGGCCCGGATCAGCCTATTGCCGGGCAACCGGTATCGTGCTGTTGACACTCGGGCCGACTCCCCCTATTACGCGCGTCATCTCGGTGACGGGGGCCGCCCCATAGCCGATTCCAGTAATGAGCTGGTCAAGGCCCGGACAATTTTGCAGTTCGCGCCCTCTGAGAAACAACCGCGACGTTCACCTCGGAATGGGAACGCTCGTGGGTTTTGCGCTTGTGGACGCATAAGCGCAGCGAAGTTAGCCGCACGCAGCCCGCGTGCATGTCATGTGTGTTGCAAAACGGGGAAGAAACCGGAATGCCAACTATTCAACAGCTGATCCGCAAACCGCGGCAGCCCAAAGTAAAACGCTCGAAGTCCATGCACCTGGAGCAGTGCCCGCAGAAGCGCGGTGTCTGCACACGTGTTTACACCACCACACCGAAGAAACCGAACTCGGCTATGCGTAAGGTTGCAAAGGTGCGCCTGACCAACGGATTCGAGGTCATCTCGTACATCCCCGGTGAAAGCCACAACCTTCAGGAACACTCGGTTGTTCTGATCCGTGGCGGCCGTGTGAAAGACCTTCCCGGTGTGCGTTACCACATCCTGCGCGGTGTTCTGGATACTCAGGGCGTCAAAGACCGTAAGCAACGCCGTTCGAAATACGGCGCGAAGCGTCCCAAGTAAGAAGGAGAGGCTGATATGTCACGTCGTCACGCCGCCGAAAAACGCGAAGTCCTGCCTGACGCCAAGTTTGGCGATAAGGTTCTGACCAAATTCATGAACAACCTGATGATCGACGGCAAGAAGTCGGTCGCCGAGCGCATCGTCTACAACGCGTTTGACCGCGTTGAGAACAAGATCAAGCGCGCGCCCGTCGAAGTGTTCCACGAAGCACTCGACAACATCAAACCGTCGGTCGAGGTTCGCTCGCGCCGGGTTGGTGGTGCAACCTATCAGGTTCCGGTCGAAGTCCGCCCCGAGCGCCGCGAAGCACTGGCCATCCGCTGGCTGATCACCGCTGCGCGTGGCCGCAATGAAAACACCATGGAAGAACGCCTCGCCGGTGAACTGCTGGACGCTGTACAGTCCCGCGGTACCGCCGTGAAGAAGCGCGAAGACACCCACAAGATGGCCGAGGCGAACAAAGCCTTCAGCCATTACCGTTGGTAATCCCAGAGGCTTATCCAAATGGCACGCGAATATCCGCTCGAACTATACCGTAACTTCGGTATCATGGCGCACATCGACGCAGGTAAGACCACCTGCTCGGAGCGTATCCTGTATTACACTGGTAAATCCCACAACATCGGTGAGGTGCACGATGGTGCAGCCACCATGGACTGGATGGAGCAGGAGCAGGAACGCGGCATCACCATCACTTCGGCTGCGACCACCACCTTCTGGGAACGCACCGAAGACGGTCAGACCGCCGATACCCCCAAGCACCGCCTGAACATCATCGACACCCCCGGCCACGTTGACTTCACCATCGAAGTCGAACGCTCGCTGGCGGTTCTCGACGGTGCCGTCTGCGTTCTGGACGCAAACGCCGGTGTTGAACCCCAGACCGAAACCGTGTGGCGTCAGGCTGACCGCTACAAGGTTCCGCGTATGGTTTTCGTCAACAAGATGGACAAGATCGGCGCAGACTTCTTCAACTGCGTTCGCATGATCGAAGACCGCACCGGCGCACGCGCTGTTCCGGTTGGTATTCCGATCGGTGCCGAAACCGAGCTGGAAGGCCTGGTTGATCTGGTCACCATGGAAGAGTGGCTGTGGCAGGGCGAAGACCTTGGTGCAAGCTGGGTCAAAGCTCCGATCCGCGACAGCCTGAAAGACATGGCTGACGAATGGCGCGGCAAGATGATCGAAGCGGCCGTCGAAGAAGACGACGACGCGATGATGGCCTATCTGGAAGGCGAAGAGCCCGACGTTCCGACCCTGCGCAAACTGCTGCGCAAAGGCACGCTGGCGCTGCATTTCGTTCCCGTTCTGGGTGGCTCGGCGTTCAAGAACAAAGGCGTTCAGCCGCTGCTCAACGCTGTGATCGACTATCTGCCCAGCCCGCTGGACGTTGTTGATTACATGGGCTTCAAACCCGGCGACGAGGAAGAAGTTCGTAACATCGCACGTCGTGCCGATGACGACATGGCCTTCTCGGGTCTGGCGTTCAAAATCATGAACGACCCCTTCGTTGGTTCGCTGACCTTCACCCGCGTTTACTCGGGCACCATGAACAAGGGCGACTCGATCCTGAACTCGACCAAAGGCAAGAAAGAGCGCATCGGTCGTATGATGATGATGCACTCCAACAACCGGGAAGAGATCGAAGAAGCGTTTGCAGGCGACATCATCGCGCTGGCGGGTCTGAAAGACACCACCACCGGTGACACTCTGTGCGATGCGAAGGATCCGGTGGTTCTGGAAACCATGACCTTCCCCGATCCGGTGATCGAGATCGCGGTCGAGCCCAAAACCAAGGGCGACCAGGAAAAGATGTCTCAGGGTCTGGCCCGTCTGGCCGCCGAAGACCCGTCCTTCCGCGTGGAAACCGACCTGGAATCGGGTCAGACCATCATGAAGGGCATGGGCGAACTTCACCTGGACATCCTGGTGGACCGTCTCAAGCGCGAGTTCAAGGTCGAAGCCAACATCGGTGCGCCTCAGGTGGCTTATCGTGAAACCATCTCGATGCCGGTCGAACACACCTATACCCACAAGAAACAGTCGGGTGGTTCGGGTCAGTTCGCCGAAGTCAAGCTGGAGATCCAGCCCACTGAGGCAGGCGAAGGTTACTCGTTCGAAAGCCGCATCGTTGGTGGTGCCGTTCCGAAGGAATACATCCCCGGTGTTGAAAAAGGCATCAACTCGGTCATGGACAGCGGCCCTCTGGCTGGCTTCCCCGTGATCGACTTCAAGGTTGCCCTGCTGGACGGTAAGTTCCACGACGTTGACTCGAGCGTTCTGGCGTTCGAAATCGCGGCCCGTATGTGTATGCGTGAAGGCATGCGCAAAGCTGGCGCGAAGCTGCTGGAACCGATCATGAAGGTCGAAGTGATCACCCCGGAAGAATACACCGGCGGTATCATCGGCGACCTGACCTCGCGTCGGGGCCAGGTGTCTGGTCAGGAACCGCGCGGCAACGCGATCGCGATCGATGCGTTTGTTCCGCTGGCGAACATGTTCGGCTACATCAACACCCTGCGTTCGATGTCGTCGGGCCGCGCCCAGTTCACCATGCAGTTCGACCACTACGATCCGGTTCCGCAGAACATCTCGGACGAGATCCAGGCGAAATACGCATAAGCGACGATTTGAGGGAGCGCCGTTCCGGGGCTCCCTTCATTACAGAAAAAGGAGGCCATCATGGCAAAGGAAAAGTTTGAGCGTAATAAGCCGCACGTCAACATCGGCACGATTGGGCATGTTGACCACGGCAAGACGACGCTGACCGCAG
>NZ_JBQERO010000023.1:0-53051 GCF_056535125.1 Ruegeria sp. O4
CTCAGCATTGGGCTGGAAAAGCCCCGTCGCATTCGAAAGGAAAGTGGCTTAAACGAGCACTTGGGGCGGCACAAAAACGGGACAGGTCCAGCTTCCGGACCCAATGGGAAAATCATCAATCTGATAATGGTTTCCCTGTCATATTTCTCAGCAAGAATTTCGGCCACCATCTGCTCAAGGGCGTTACTCGGCGCTGCAGGTGTCGGCCATACGTAGTCACCGATTTTTGGCGCAAATGCATCGTGCTCGTCTTCTCTGCTCATGGTTCAAATTAACAAGCCAGGAAAATTTCACAAGCACGGCTCGCAGGTGAATAACCCAACTTTCCAAAGGCCACTCCCTGCGCATTGCTGCCATTTGAGGCAGTCGATTTTGCGAAGGCGGTGAATGTCTGCTGCACGGAACAATCACTTCCGGCAACACACAGAAAAACCCTGCTCCACCTTCCCAACCCGAACCCTACAGATCCCGCATCCAGAACTGCAACGGCTTCAGCGTTTCTCCCTCCTCCCCGATATCCTTCCACGAGAATTGGGCGATTGCGCCGGGTAAGGGCTTGTATCCGCGGGCGCGCCAGAAGGTATCCAGCGGGCGGTAGTGGTCTGGGCGCAGGGGGTGGTCGGTGGGGCGCTGCACGCTGCAAAAGGCGCATTTGGCAAAGCCCAGTTCGCGGGCGTGCCCCTCGCGCGTGTCGAAGAATTTGTGGCCGACGCCCTGCCCGCGATAGTCCGGCAGCAGGACGGATTCAGCGCAATAGAAGATCTGCGACAGGTCCAGCCCGGTGTCTGCGAAGGCCGCGGCGAAATCGTCGGCGTGGTCGGTCAGCGGCGCACCGGTCGAGGCGCCGATCAGGCGGTCGCCATCGAAGGCGCCGACCACGATGGCCTGGTCGCTGTCGCGGTAGGATTGCAGGTATTTGCGTTCGTATTCCAGATCGCCGTCATAGAGATAGGGCCAGGCGTGAAATACCCTGATCCGCAGGCGGGCGACATCATCCAGAGCGGCCCCGAGTGCCGCTCCGGTCAGGGGGCGGACGTCACTGACGTCAGCCATTCGAGACCTGTTTGGTCCAGTCTGCAAGGTTATAGAAAGTGGTGACGCGGGTGATCTTGCCGTCCCTGAGGTCAAAGAACGACCCGGCAGGCAGGCGGTAGGTCTGGCCGTGCGCGTCGGGCAGGCCCTCGTCGGTTTCCAGATAGGTGCCGTTGACGATGAACTCGGCCGCAGCGCGGGTGCCGCCCTGAGCCTCGAACACAACGATGTCGGTCAGGTTTTCGCGGTAGCAGCGGTTCATATGGGCGCAAAAGGCGGCGAACTTGTCCTTGCCGACGCGAATCTGGCCTTCGTTCACGTGATGGGCCACGTCATCGGACAGGCAGGCCAGCATGCCATCGACGTCACCGGCGTTGAAGGCATCGAAATAGGTTTTGACGGTCTGGTTCATGTCCCCTCCGTTGGTTCGCCCCAGCGGTCTTTCAGATGCTGAATGATCTGGTCGCGGGTCTGTCGGTAGTGATGTAGCTTTTGTTCGCGGGTCTCGCCCATCCCGGTAGGGTCCATTATTGGCCAATAATCGACATCGAGGTGAAAAACACGGGTCAGTTCCAGCGCCTGACGCTGGCTGGCGGGTGAAAGCGCCACGACCAGATCGAACGAGCTGAGGTCATCGCCCCATTCCTGCATCTCGTCGAAGGAGCGCGACCGGTGGCGGGACAGTTCCACGCCGACCTCGTGGCAGACCGCGATGCTGAAGCCGTCGATTTCCAGATCGTTATGCACACCGGCGGACTGAACATAGGTGCCGGTGCCATAGAATTTCTTCATCAGCCCCTCGGCCATCGGGGACCGAACCGCGTTGTGGTCGCAACAGAACAGGACCGACTGCGGCAGAGGCTTCACGCGTCAGCCCCCAAAATGCAGAACGCAGATCAGCGTGAACAGGCGGCGGGCGGTGTCGGTGTCGACATCTGCCTTGCCTTCCAGCCGTTCCTGCAAAACACGGCTGCCTTCGTTGTGGATACCCCGGCGGGCCATGTCGATGGTTTCGATCTGGCTGGGTGGCAGCGATTTCACCGCGTCAAAATAGCTTTCGCAGATCTGGAAGTAATCCTTGACCACCTGCCGGAAGGGGCCGAGCGACAGGTGAAACTCGGCCGCTTTTTCGTTGGCCTCGGTTTCAATGTCGAAGACAAGCCGTTTGTCGCGGATCGAAAGCTGGAGGTGATAGGGGCCCTCGGGCACAACGCGGTCGTCGCGTTTGGGCAGCGAGAAGCTGTTTTCTTCCAGCAGATCATAGATGGCGACCTTGCGCTCCTGCTCGATCTCGGGCGTGGGCGGCGGCAGATTTCTATCATCCAGTTCGATATGCGAGATGCGGGTCATCTTTACAGTCACATTCCTTGCGTCAGCACAGACCTATAACAATGATATTCGGCGAGCAACGCACAGAAACGCCATATGCGCCCGGTCTTTGCGTCATTTCAGCCATTCAGGCGGTTCAGGCGCGCGGTGACCGAGAGGCCATGCGCCTCGAGGCTTTCCGATTGCGCCAGCTGTTCGGCAGCAGGGCCGATGGCACGCAGGGCTTCGGGAGTCATCTGACTAAGCGTGGTGCGTTTGAGGAAATCCATCACGCTGAGGCCAGACGAAAACCGTGCCGAGCGGGCGGTGGGCAACACGTGGTTGGGACCGCCGACGTAGTCGCCGATGGCTTCGGGTGTGTACTGACCCAGAAAGATGGCTCCGGCGTGGATGGTTTTTTCGCTCAGCGCGCGCGGGTCGGCCACGCAAAGTTCCAGATGTTCCGGGGCAATGCGGTTGGACAGGGCCGCGGCCTCGTCCAGGTTGCGCACGGTGATCACCGCGCCGTAGTCGCGCCAGCTGACCCCGGCGATGGCGCGGCGTTGCAGGGTTTCCAGCCGTTTTTCGACCGCCTGCGCGACGGATTGGCCGAATGCGGCGTCATCGGTGATCAGGATCGACTGCGCGCTTTCGTCATGCTCGGCCTGGCTGAGCAGGTCCAGCGCGATCCAGTCGGGGTCGTTGTCCTTGTCGGCAATGACCAGAATTTCCGAGGGGCCGGCAATCATGTCGATGCCGACCTTGCCAAAGACGCGCCGCTTGGCGGCGGCGACAAAGGCGTTGCCCGGTCCGGTGATCTTGTCGACCGGCGCGATGGTGTCGGTGCCGTAGGCCAGCGCCGCCACGGCCTGCGCGCCGCCGATGCGATAGACCTCGTCCACACCCGACAGCTGTGCCGCCAGCAGCACCAGCGGGTTCACCTGCCCGTCGGGCGTGGGCACCACGATTGCCAGCCGTTCCACACCGGCCACTTTGGCCGGGATGGCGTTCATCAGCACCGATGACGGGTACGATGCCAGCCCACCCGGCACGTAAAGCCCCGCGGCCGAGACGGCAGACCAGCGCCAGCCGAGTGTTGCGCCCGTTGCATCCGTCCATTCCTGATCCTCGGGCAATTGCCTTTCGTGATAGGCCCGGATACGGGAAGCAGCCAGTTCCAGCGCCGTGCGATCTTCGGCCCCGACCAGCGCCACCGCTTCTGCGATCTCCTGCGCGCTGAAGGCCAGCGTTTCGGGCGTCAGCGTCAGCCGGTCGAATTTGGCCGTCAGTTCGATCACCGCCGCGTCACCCCGGTTGCGTACGTCTTCGATGATCTGCGCCACAACCGCATCCACATCCGGGCTGTCCTCGCGCTTGGCCGAGAGCAGGGTCCGGAAGGCGGGTTCGAAATCGGGCGATGTGGTATCAAGGAAAACGGGCATGATCTGGCACTCCGGGCGTTGCGCATTGGGACATATCGCCCGGAGCGCGCGGCCTCAACCCTCAGCCCACGGGGTGCAGCGATTTGTGCATGGCAAAGCAGGACAGATCCCCGTGGCCGCAGCACCGGCCGGTAGCCTGCCAGCCGTGGCGCAGATAGAAATCCTGCGCGGTTTTTGTTGCCTCAAGCGAGGCTGAGGAACATCCCGCCGCGAGCAGTTCCCGTTCCAGCCGATTCAAAACCGCCGCCCCCAGACCACAGCCCTTATGATCCGGGTCGATGTAAAGCAGAGTGATCTCTCCGGTTTCCAACAAACCGCCTACGGCGGCCACCTGCCCGGCCCGTTCAGCCAGCCAGATCTGCGATCCAGGTTTGATCCAGCCCCGGATCGAGGCCGGGTCCTTGTTATCGGTCCATTGCGCGATGGCCTGCGGGTCACCCTGATGATCGGCCCCGCAGAGCTGCGTGATCGAACGGATCAGAACCCGACTGATGTCGAAAACGTCGAAAACGGTGGCGCGACGCAGAGTGACACCTTCGGGCACCTTCGAAAACGCCTGAGATATGCCGCGCTTGTTTTGCATCTATTCGGGATGATACGGGGCCTGACCGGAGGGGGCCTGATAAGGGCGCGTGACGTCCTTGAGGGTGGCATCCAGCGCCTCGACCGTCAGGCGGATCGCGCCGTCACCGGCCAGCGTCAGCAGGACATGGCCCGCGCCATCCTCGCCGGGTTCGAAAACGACCGACATCAGCGACATGATCATGTCGGTGTCACCGCGATCAATGCCCTGACTGGACACCGAGAGAACCGAACCGAAGACCAGCACCGACTGCACCCGTTCAAACGGGCGGTCGCGGCGGGCGGCGGCATCCTTGTCTTCCCAGCGAAAGCGGTTCAGCAGCAGGCCAAAGCGGCGCTGCGCCGGTTGCCACTTCATCTCGGTCACCGGAAACACGGCATCCTGCGCGAGGGTCGAGATCACCTGAAGGTCATCTGCATCCTCGGCCCCCAGATTAAGCGGCGCCTCGCGCCCGTCTTCAAAACTTGCGTCTGTCATTGGCCCTTGATCCGTTCAATCTTTGCACCCACGCCTTCCAGCTTGCGCACCACATGTTCATATCCGCGGTCCAGATGATAGACCCGGCTGACCGTTGTTTCCCCTTCTGCCGCAAGCCCTGCCAGAATCAGCGAGACCGAAGCCCGCAGGTCAGTCGCCATCACCGGTGCGCCTTTCAGTCGCTCGACGCCGGTCACCGTGGCGGTGCCGCCATGCACCTCGATCTGCGCGCCCATGCGCACCAGTTCGGGGGCGTGCATGAAACGGTTTTCGAAAATGCGTTCTTCGAGAACCGAGGTGCCCTCAGCCGTGCACATCAGCGCCATCATCTGCGCCTGCAAGTCGGTCGGGAAGCCGGGGAAAGGTTCGGTCACCACATCCACCGCGCGCACGCGCCCGTTTTTGCGCGCCACTTTCAGGCCGCCTGCGGTTTCCGAAACGCTGACACCTGCCGCATCCAGTTTGGCCGCAAAGGATTCGACCAGTGACATGCGACCGCCCAGCAGTTCGACCTCGCCACCGCAAATCGCCGGGGCCAGCATATAGGTGCCCAGCTCGATCCGGTCGGTGACAACCTGATGTGTGGCCCCGTGCAGGCGATCGACGCCCTGAATTTCGATGGTCGGGGTACCTTCGCCCGAAATCTGCGCCCCCATCTTGCGCAGGCATTCAACCAGATCGACGATCTCGGGCTCGCGCGCGGCGTTCTTGAGCACCGTGGTGCCCTTGGCCAGCGTGGCGGCCATGACGATATTTTCGGTGGCCCCGACCGAGGCAAAGCGCATCTGATGCACGGCCCCTTTCAGACCACCCGGAGCTTTGGCGTGCAGATAGCCGTCCTTCAGCTCGATCTCGGCGCCCAGCGCCTCGAGCCCTTCGACATGCAGGTCCATCGGACGGGCGCCGATCGCACAACCGCCCGGCAGTGACACAACCGCCTGCCCGAACCGCGCCAGCAAGGGACCCAGCACAAGGTTCGAGGCGCGCATCTTGCGTACGATGTCATAATCGGCGGTCTGGCTGGTCAGGCTGTGGCTGGACATTGCAATCACCTGACCGTCTTGCAACGACGACACCTCGGCCCCCAGCGATTGCAGCAGCGCGGTCATGGTCTTGATGTCGCTTAGCCGCGGCGCATTGGTCAGCGTCAGCGGTTCTTCGCTTAACAATGTTGCGGGCATCAGCGTCAGGCACGCATTCTTGGCCCCCGCAATCGGTATCTGACCGTTCAGCGGGCCGTTGCCCGTTACCAGAATCGAATCCATCTGCTCTTATCCCTCGTCCTTGTCAGGCTTGTCCCCCGCGGCCGCGCGCGCCTTGGCCTGCGCCTTGCGACGCGCCATGTTGGCCTTGAGCGCCGCCTTCAGCCGCGCCTCGCGCGCATCGCCGGGTTTACCTTGTTTTTTGGGTGAATTTTTATCCGTCATGATCTTTCTCTACAGGAGGCGAAAAAAACCGTCCAGACACCCTTGCGCCGCGTTTCGTTTGAGTCTAATCACCCGCCCACAGCGCTGCTGTAGCTCAGAGGTAGAGCACTCCCTTGGTAAGGGAGAGGTCGAGAGTTCAATTCTCTCCAGCAGCACCATCCTTCATATTCCTGCGAAAAAGCGCGCTTTTATCCGGAAGGGTTTGGGTGTTCCGGCGTCTTTGGCTATTGGCGTGTCAGAGACTTTTGTGGTGCGCGTTTGGTTTATGGGCGGTTCGATACAGCCCGGAGGCGTCGAGCGCTGCGCGTGGTAGTACCATGCGCTTGGCAAGGGGAGCCGCTGCGCGCCCGTTGCATCCCCCCGGCCAGCGGCTCTTTCAGGGCATTGAACCCATTCCAGAGCCATAGGTCGTTTCGTGACGGTCGGGCTTAGGTCATGCCCAGCGCTTCTTTGTACATTTCGATGACGGCCTCTTGCTCGGCGATGTCATCCTTGTCCCTTTTTCTGAGCGAAATGATGCTGCGCAGGGCCTTTACGTCATAACCGCGCGACTTGCTTTCAGCGTAGACCTCTTTGATCTGGTCGGCGATGTCTTTCTTTTCCATCTCAAGGCGCTCGATACGTTCCACAAACTGGCGCAGCTCGCCCGCGGTGACCTTGTAATTTGCTTCTGCTTCTTCAGACATGCTCATCTTTTTTGTTCCCGGTTATGGACCTGCAACCAGAAGAGGTCAGCCTGCGGCTGGCGGTGAACGGCGGTGGCCCGATCAACGGGAGCACCTTCGAAACACGCCTGCCCCAGAGGCTGAAACCCTGGTGTGGAATGCCGGATACAGTGCTGCCGCCCGGGTCGCAAGCACCCAATGGGCTGGCGCACTTGTATGACCCCAACCGATCCGTTAAGCGCGTGATCAGGTCACGAGGATATGCGGGGAACCATGTTTGAATTCATCACCTGGGGCGGTGCAGCCCTGTCTGTGGCCGGGCTTGCCGGTCTGGTCTGGTGCATTCTTCGCGTGATGCGGGCGCGCAAGGCCGGTCTGTCGGATGACGAGCTGCGCGCGGTGGTTCAGGGGGTCTTGCCCTGGAACCTGGCCTCGCTGTTTCTGTCGGTGCTTGGATTGATGCTGGTCATCCTCGGGATTTCCCTTGGATGACCATCCGGTTCACACCGGCAAGTTATCAAACTGCGCTTCAATCGCATCTTCGCACAAGGCCGCATCCAGACGACGCAGGCGCGAAGGCACCTCCATCCCCTGCTGCCGCATCCGGTCAACAATCTTACTCACACTCGGCTGAAGCGCCAAACGCGTTTCCAGACCCGCGTTCACAAGCTTACGTTCAAGCTGCTCGGCTTCGGAATAAAGACCAGTCGGTGTCATAACTATCCTCCCAAGTGGCGCCAGTATCCCCAATATACGTAACGGGATTACGACCCGCAGATAATATCGTAGCCTTGTGCGGGAAATTGCCTGCCATGGTCGAAGTTTCGGCAATCTGACGCGGATAGGTTAAAGATTAAGCCAGAATTACAGCGGTTGCTTTGACCGGCATCAAATTCAGGTTCGATATTGCATCACATTCCAATTCACATATATGATATGCGAGACCGAAACGGAGAAGATCATGACACCGAAAGTGAAAGCGTTTTTTGACGAGCAGACCTTTACGGTTTCCTACGTGGTTCATGAACCTCAGGGACGGGCCTGTGCCATCATCGACAGCGTACTGGATTTCGACCATGCCTCGGGGCGGACGTCGACAACCTCGGCGGACAAGATCATCGATTTTGTGCGCGCGCAGGACCTTAAGGTCGAGTGGATTCTGGAAAGCCATGTCCATGCCGACCACCTGTCGGCGGCCCCCTATCTGCAACAGGAGCTGGGCGGCAAGATCGGGATTGGCGATCAGATCGTCACCGTGCAGGACACGTTCGGCAAGGTTTTCAACGAAGGAACCGAGTTTCAGCGCGATGGCAGCCAGTTTGATGCGCTGTTCAAGGAAGGCGACAGTTTTCACATCGGCCAGATGCGGGGCGACGTGCTGCACACCCCCGGCCACACACCGGCCTGCATGACCTATGTGATTGGCGATGCGGCATTTGTTGGTGACACGCTGTTCATGCCCGATTTCGGCACGGCGCGCTGCGATTTTCCCGGAGGATCGTCGGCCACACTGTTCCAGTCGATCCAGAAGATTCTGTCGCTGCCGGACAATACCCGCATCTATGTCGGGCATGATTACAAGGCACCGGGCCGCGACGAATACGCGTGGGAGACAACGGTGGGTGAGCAGAAGGCGCTGAACGTCCATATCGGACAGGGGCGCAGCATCGAAGACTTCGTGGAAATGCGCGACGCGCGGGACGCCACGCTGGCTATGCCGCGCCTGATCCTGCCGTCTTTGCAGGTCAACATGCGGGCCGGTCAGATGCCCCCGGCGGATGAACAGGGCGATGTTTTCCTGAAACTGCCGGTCAACAAGCTGTGACGCGGGCACAACAAATCACAAAGGGAATTCCCACATGAATATTGAGTGGATCTGGGGGCTGTGCGGCGGTCTGGTGATCGGTCTGGCCGGGGCGGTCTACCTGCTGGGCAATGGCCGGATCATGGGCGCAAGCGGCATTCTGGGCGGCCTTGTCGATGGCAGTGCCAAGGGGAGCATGGCCGAAAAGCTGGCCTTTATTGCGGGACTTGTCGGAATGCCCGTTCTTCTGCACCCGTTGATCGCGCCCGAGGCCCAGACGCATCTTACCAGCAATCTGGGCGTTGTCATTCTGGCCGGGCTGCTGGTCGGTATCGGTACACGGATCGCCAACGGCTGCACCTCGGGGCACGGGGTGTGCGGTATCTCTCGGTTCTCGCTACGCGGCATCGTGGCCACCGTTTTCTATATCCTTGCCGGGGGCGTCACCCTTGTGCTGCTGCGTCATGTGATGGGAGTGATCTGATGCGTCTTATCATTGCGTTGATTGCCGGGTCACTGTTCGGCGCCGGGTTGCTGATTTCGGGCATGACAGACACCACAAAAGTTCAGGGCTGGCTGGATGTGTTTGGCAACTGGGACCCGACGCTGGCCTTTGTGATGGGCGGTGCCATTCTGCCGATGCTTGTGGCATGGCGGATGACAACAGGTCGCCAAAACGCCTTGACCGGCGGAGCCTTTCCACCCCCTGCCAAGCCCGAGGTTGATCGCAGGCTGATCGTGGGTTCGGTTCTGTTCGGGATGGGCTGGGGATTGGCCGGACTGTGCCCCGGACCGGCGATGGCCTCGCTGAGCTATGGCGGGCTGGGCGGGCTGGTCTTTCTGGTTGCAATGGCGGCCGGGATGTTCGTGGCACCACCGCTGGGCGCGCAACTGGACAGGGCGGCAAACGCGGCCTAAGGAATTGGCATGGAGATTCGTCAGATTACCCCCCGCTATGCTGTCTCGCCGCAGATCACGGTCGAGGATGTTCCGGCCATCGCCGAGGCTGGCTTTGCCAAGGTGATCTGCAACCGGCCCAATGCCGAAGTTCCCCCGGCCATGCAATCCGACGCGATCGGCGAAGCGGTGCGGGCCGCCGGTATGGAATATGAGGTGCTGGAGCTGACCCACCAGACGATGACGCCTGAGAACGTGAAGCGGCAGCGCGACATGGCGGAAAACGGCAGTGGTCCTGTTCTGGCCTATTGCGCCTCGGGCACGAGGTGTTCGGTGGTTTGGGCGTTGGGCCAGTGCGACCACATGAGCACGGACGACATCCTGAGTGCGACCGGCAAAGCCGGGTATCAGCTGGACAATCTGCGCCCCATGCTGGACCAGATCCGCGGCACTGGCGGCTGAGTGCCCCTCAACCTAGCTGGTGGACTCCGGGGGTGCCAACCCCGCCAGTTGCGTGATTTCAGCGACCATCCGTTCGGAATCGTTCACGATCAGATCGCTATCTGTCAGATCTGACACCCCGGCCGGGACGGTCTGGGCGTACGCATCATGCTCAGCTGGTTCAACCGGATAATCCTGCGGCGGTGTTCCACTTTTGCTGGCGATGAAGTCCTGCGCGTCAGCGCCGGTCAGGGCCGGCAGTGCAGCGGTTTCATTCAGCCGCACGGCCCGCAGGCCGCCGCATTGCCCAAGGCGACCGATACCGGCGCGTGTCCGGTCAATCGTCAGAACCTCGGTCCGGTCCAGACGCGCCCCGCGCAACGGCAGAATGTCCCCGATCCGCATTCCGGACAGGTCGGACAGCGGCAGCGACATGCGGCACAGCGCGGCGGTCAGTTCCGCCCGCATCACGCCTGAACACTGCTCCATACGCAGATCAACCTTTTCCCCGGCATCTTCGGCCACGTCCGGGACGGCAGGATGTTCCGGCAGAAAGACCGAGATGCGGCCCTGCTGCTCTCCGTTCGCGAGATCGACGGTCAGTTCGAAAATGCGATACGCTTCTTCCGTCATCGCCAGCGACAGGGTGCGCAAATCCTTGGCGCGCGAGGTAAATTCCAGCCCTTCAAGGCAAATCTGATCGCTTGAGGCGTCGAACAAAGCGGCGGAACCGGTCAACGCGGCTTCGATCAAGGGGGCCACGATGGCGGCGTCGGTATCAGTAAACGTGCGTGCGCCGGGATCACCGGACAGGACCTGACCAATGGTCTGGGCCTGAACAATGGCCGAGACCGCATTCGGGTTGAGACAGGTCGCGGCGCGGCCTTCGGGGCCGTCAAACACCAACAGCAGCCAATCCTGTCCTGCGGCGTCCCCCGGCACCTCCTGCGACTGGTTGGATTGCTTTGCCCCGATAACCGCCAGCGGCAGGTTCAGCCGGTCGCCCGCCGCCCGGGCGAACCCAAGGCGCAGCGCCCGCAGAACCGAGCGTGGGCGATCCCCCAGATCCTTTTGCCCAACGGACAGTTTGCGCGCCAACGCGGCATTGACATCTTGTGACATGACGCCCGATCACCAATTGTTCCAGCACCTGGCAACCGGTTTACACCCTCGGGCGTTACCAAGTCCTTTATGGTCGCTTCACTGCGCCGCCTGCTGATAGGCCTGTGGCAGGCTGATCCGGAAGGCCGCGCCGCCCTGCCCCGGCAGATAGGTAATCTCACCCCCCAGCCGCTGCATGATTTCGCGGCAGATGGCCAGACCAAGCCCCGCTCCGCCAGCCTTGTCGCCGCCCACGCGGGCAAATTTCTCAAACACCATCGAACGCGCGCCCGGTGGGATGCCGCTGCCATTGTCGATGAAGTCGACGATGACCCGCCCGCCGACATCATGGGCGGAAATGACCAGCACCGGATCGTCCGCATCGCAATATTTCTGCGCGTTCGAGATCAGGTTGATGAACACCTGCCCCAACCGATCCAGATCCGTATGCAGGAAAATACGCTCGGCCGTGCGGGTCCGGCGGACGGTGATCTTTCGGTCCGCCCCGGCCAGAGCGCTGGGCACGGCGCGGTCCAGAACCGAGCGCAGGCTGTCATCGCTGAGATTAAGGCTGACCTGCCCGTTTTCAAGCACGCTCAGATCCAGCAGATCATCGAGCAGCCGGGTCAGGCGCAGGGCTTCGTCATGAATGATCGCGGCATAGCGGGTCTGCTCCTGGCGGCTGAGGCCATCGGTGTCGCGCATGATTTCCGAAAACGCCCGGATCGAGGTCATCGGCGTGCGCAATTCATGACTGACCTGACTCAGAAAGCTGTCCTTCTGTTCGGAAATCTGGGTGAGCTTGGCGTTAGCCTCGCGCAGCTGGCGTGCGGTTCGGCTGAGTTCAGAGGACTTTTCCTCGAGCTGGCCGGAGTATTCCAGCAACTGCGCGGATTCGTCGGCCACGGCCAGCAGATCCTCGACCGAGACCGACGATCCGCCCACGATCTGGCCGATCATCGCATGGGCCATGGCCGCGCCGACCGAGCCGCTGAGCTCGCGTTCCAGACGGTTGAGAAAGCCCGGCGTCGGTTCCGGCAGGTGCGAACGGCCACCCTGTTTTTGCGCCTCGGCCTGAAAGAATTCCTGTGTGGGGCCGGTGCCCAGAATGCGCTGCGTCATGATCATCAGGTCTTCGCTTTGCGCCACTGACCCGGACCAACCGCGCGGCGCGACCGAGTGATCAAAGACGTTGACGAACTGCGCCCCTTGCAACCGCTCCAACGGGCTAGGAAAGCTGAGCAGGGACGCGACGCAGAAAGCAAGCGTGTTCAGGGACAAGGACCACATCACCGTATGCACCATCGGATCGATCCCCTCGATCCCGAACAGGGCATGAGGGCGCAGCCAGCCAAGGCCGAACAAGCCGTTTTGCAGCACGGTTTCGGGCATCCACGCGCCGCCCATTCCCGGCAGCAGCAGGGTGTATATCCACAGCACAAAGCCAACGGTCAGCCCGACCAGCGCCCCGGTCCGGGTCGCCCTGCGCCAGAACAGCCCCCCAACCAGCGCCGGCAGAATCTGCGAGATACCGGCAAAGGCGATCAACCCGATCGAGGCCAGCGCCGCACCGCCCCCGGACAGCCGGTAGTAGAAAAAGCCCAGCGCGATGATGGCGGCAATGGAAACTCGGCGTGCCATCAGGACAATGTTACGCACATCGCCCGATACCGAGCCGGTGCCTTCCTGCGTGTTCAGCCAGATGGGCATGACCACATGGTTCGACACCATTGTCGACAGGGCCATCGCACTGACGATGACCATCGAGGTTGCCGAGGAAAACCCGCCGATGAAGGACAGCATTGCCAGCCAGTCATTGCCCTGGGACAGCGGCACGGTCAGAACGAACAGGTCGGGGTTGGCGCCCTGGGGCAGCAGGTCCAGTCCGACCACGGCGATGGGCACGACAAACAGGCTCATGAACAGCAGGTAGAGCGGGAAAGCCCAGGCAGCGGTTCTGAGATGGCCTTCGTCATCGTTTTCCACCACCATCACCTGAAACATCCGGGGAAGGCAGATAAAGGCGGCGGCCGACAGAAAGATGAACGTCGTCCAGCGCCCGGCATCGACGTTCCACTGGCCGATTTCCGAGGCGTCGATCCGGTCCATCATCGGGCCAATTCCACCCGCGATCCCCCACACCACGAAAACGCCCACGGCGATCAGCGCAAACAGTTTGACAACGGCCTCGACCGCGATGGCCGTGACCACGCCATGGTGACGTTCGTTCACGTCCAGATTGCGGGTGCCGAACAGGATGGCAAACACGGCCAGTCCAGCCGCGACCCAGAACACGCTGGACCCTTCGCGATAGAGGCCTGACGGGTCAGCCTCGGCAAAGATCGAGAATGACAGGGTAATGGATTGCAGTTGCAGCGCGATATAGGGCGTGCCGCCCAGCACCGCCAGAATGGTCACGCAGACCGCCAGCGTATTCGACTTTCCATACCGGGACGACAGCAGGTCGGCGATCGAGGTGACCCGCTGGCTGCGCCCGACGCGCACCAGCTTGCGCAGCCCCCACCACCAGCCGACCATCACCAGCGTCGGACCGAGGTAGATGGTGACAAATTCCAGCCCCGACCGCGCGGCGTTGCCCACCGCGCCATAAAATGTCCAGGCGGTGCAATAGATCGACAGGGACAGCGTGTAGATCACGGGTGAACGCAACCATTTGCCGCGCCCGGCCGCAGCCATGCGATCCGCGGCGAAGGCCACTGCGAACAGGAACACGACATAGGCAAGGCAAACCAGAATCAGAACGTTTATGGTGGCCATCACTCAGCGCCCGTGTCCGATCCCTCGCGCGCGGCCATGCGGCGGGCGGCCAGCCCAAAGACAAACCCGGCCAGGATCAGCGCGCCCCAGCAGAGGAATATGTAATACATCGCCGAAGACAGGGGCACCGCCGCATCCCCGCCGGACGGGTCTGGCCACAGCAACGGAAGGGCCAGCAGCGCCGCACCCAGAAAGGGCAAAATCCGGGCGGCATCCGTCAACCTGTGACGACGATAGCTTTGTCGTTCCAGAAAAAGCGAGGGGCGTGTGCCCGGTGGTTTGGTCTTGTTGCCCTCGCCGGACATCATAAGCGCGTCGCCTGCGCGTGAAGGTCACGCACGGCTGTCAGAACTTCGGCATTGGAAAACGGTTTGGTCATGAAGCGGCTGACGCCTGCGTTTTCGGCCATTTCCCGGTCGCGCGACTGACCCCGTGCGGTCAGCATCAGAACCGGCAAGCCTGCCAGTTCCTCCATTTTTCTGAGTTCCCGCAGGATATCCATACCGTTCTTGCCCGGCAGCATGACATCCAGAATGACCAGATCGGGCTGCGCCCCCTGGATCACCTGAACCGCATCCGTTCCATCGCCATGCGTTTCGACCTGCCATCCCTCGCGCGACAGCAGGAACCGGATAGCCTCGGCGATGTTCGGTTCGTCCTCAATCAGCAGAACCTTTCGGCTCATATGTTCAGTTCCTCCCATAACCGGTCTTCCATCCCGAGACCGGTTCCCGCCAGATTAAGCGGTCTGTCATGAACGTGTCAAAAACCTTCGCTCAAAATCGACGGCTCGCGCCGGGACTTGCAATCGCGGTTTGGGCAGACACGGCAATTTGGCCCGACCTGAGTGACCGGCACCCCGTCTGACGGGTCCCTGACCGGGCGCACCACCATGACCGAGCGATAGGCCGGGTCCTGATCGTATCCCGACACCGCATGCGGCCAGGCATAAGCGACGCATTCGAACACGGCCGAGGACCTTCCGGTCAGGACGACC
This sequence comes from Ruegeria sp. O4, assembly GCF_056535125.1. Classification (NCBI taxonomy): domain Bacteria; kingdom Pseudomonadati; phylum Pseudomonadota; class Alphaproteobacteria; order Rhodobacterales; family Roseobacteraceae; genus Ruegeria; species Ruegeria sp. O4. Next base: position 14,953 of record NZ_JBQERO010000023.1, read on the forward strand.
TGCTTGCGCACCGGCACCAGCGGACGGCTGAGGGCCGTGAACAGCGGCCAGAGCGGGCAGACATCGCCGTGTCGGGGCAAGGTAAACCCCTGAATCGGCTTGAGAAACAGGATACTTCCGGACGCGTCGCACAGTACCATGCCGACCGGTTGTGACAGGATACCATCTGGCAGAAAGGCCAGGCGCCTGAGGACGGTGGCAAAATCAACCGAGAACCGCTGCGCCAGTTCGATGGGGTTCGGATCACCCTGCTGAACAACCGCTTTGACGGCCTCCAGCGGCAGCGCCTGCGCGTCTGCGCGATAGATCCTGAGAACTTCGCGCGCAACGGTGCGCGCCGCCGAGGTATTGAGCCCGCTCAGGTCAACCGCGTCCACATCACCCCCGTCTTCCAGTTCGGAAATCGTGTAGGCGCGGGCTTCAAAGAAGGCTTCGACCTCTTCCAGGGGAACGGCACGCGGATCAACCGCCGAGTCGCTTTCGTCGAGGAAGGTCACCAGCGCCTTGGAACTGCCTGCCAGCCGTTCGGCATCCTGATGCAGGTTCTTGTGGAAACGCTCGCGCCATTCGGCCTCGATATCTTGGGTATCCGCAAGGATCGCGGCGGTCGAGCGTATGGCTGCGGCGGTTGACAGAACCTCGTGCATCGACGCGGCCAGTTGCGGGTCGTGCGTAAGGCGGTCGGACAGGGTTTCGACGTTCCGCTCCAAAGACACGACACGGCGATGCATTTGCGCCAGAACACCGGCCCAGCCGGGAAAACGCCCGGCGAACTCCTCGAGCCCGTCAACCTCGGCCTTCTGCCCGACCGCATCCTCGGCCGCCTCGCGCAGGGCGGAAACCAGAGTTGCCTCGATCCCCTGTGTCAGGACCGAAGGTTCAACGCCCAGCGCCGCCGCGATATCGACCAGCAATTTGCCCCCGATCCTGCGGCGATTGTGTTCGATCAGGTTCAAATAAGACGCCGATACTCCGGCCTGCCGCGCCAGTTCGGCCTGCCGCAGCCCGGCAATCTGCCGTCTTTCGCGAATGCGACTGCCTGTCAACGTGTCGCGCATGCTTACTTTCCCTGAATTCAGACCCGTCGAATTTCACGCTCGTTTTCAGATTATAGCATCTTTTTCCGCAGGTTAATCATTTCTTTTCAGCTGACATTTACAACTTTCACAAACTGGCGCAGACCACAGCATCGGTTTCGGGCGTCAATCTGGCGCAAGACATCGCATCCCCCCTTCATTTTCGCGCGCTTTCCCGGCACCATACACGCATGAGCGACCCCGCCTTTGAATATGCGCCGATCGGGCTTGTTGAGCTGGAAAACCGGATCATCCGGCGCTGCAACCTGCAATTTGCCCGCACCTTTGGCGGAGAAGAGAACGACTATCGCAACATGCCGCTGTTGCACCTTTACCCTTCGGTCGCGGATTGGGAGAGGATTGGCGAACGCAGCCTGCAGGTGATGCGCGGCACCGGATATTACACGGATGAGCGCGTCATGCGCCGCCGCAGCGGCGACCTGTTCTGGTGCCGCGCCCGGGGCCGGTCACTGACGCCCGACGACCCGTTCCGCCACGGTATCTGGAGCTTTTCCGACATATCCGAGGAACGACCGCTGGTTGAACTGACCATCCGTGAACGCGAAGTGGCCATCCTGTCCTGCCGCGGCCTGTCGGCCAAGGAAATCGGAGCAGAGCTGGGCCTGAGTTACCGCACAATCGAGGCTTACCGCGCCCGTTTGCTTGAAAAATTCGGCGCACGAAAGCTGTCTGAACTGGTCGCCAAATTATCGGGGATGCCCCTGTGACCCGTCCGACCCTTTAAATTACGCGTGAAACGCATGCCAGATGGTGCGAGTCGGCGCTTTTCATGCACCGCCGCTTAGCCTATAACCCTGCGTAATTTGATCAGAGCCCGCAAGAAACAGACGGGCCAAAGGGGAACCGTCGAGGATACTCATGACAGACACCAAACACGAAGCGGATGTGGCATTCATCAAGGCTCTGGCCGAATTGCTGCGCGAAAACGATCTGACCGAATTGCAGGTCAAACGCGAATATGGCGAAGAAGACAGCCTGAACGTGCGCGTCAGCCGTATGACACAGACCGTGGCCGCTCCGGTTCAGGTGGCCGTCCCTGCGGCAGCGCCCGCCCCAGTTGCGGCACCGGCTGCAGCCCCCGCGGCGGCCCCTGCAGCCGCCGAAGATCCGGCCAGCCATCCGGGCGCTGTCACCTCGCCCATGGTGGGCACGGTCTATATGCAGCCGGAACCTGGCGCGCCCGCTTTCATTTCCGTCGGTGCGGCAGTGTCCGAAGGCGACACGCTGCTGATTGTCGAAGCGATGAAGACCATGAACCACATCCACGCCCCCAAATCGGGCACCATCAAGCGCGTGCTGGTGGGCGATGGCGACGCTGTTGAGTTCGGCACCCCTCTGGTCATCATCGAGTAAGGCGGGCCCATGTTCGACAAGATCCTGATTGCCAACCGAGGCGAGATCGCCCTGCGCGTCATCCGCGCCGCGCGCGAGATGGGGATAAAAACGGTTGCCGTCCATTCCACCGCCGACAGCGACGCGATGCATGTGCGCATGGCGGACGAATCGGTCTGCATCGGCCCCCCGCCCAGCCCGCAAAGCTATCTGTCGGTGCCTGCGATCATTTCGGCCTGTGAGATCACCGGCGCGCAGGCAATCCATCCCGGCTACGGCTTTTTGTCCGAAAACGCCGAGTTCGTGCAGATCGTCGAAGATCATGGCATCACGTTCATTGGCCCCACCGCGGAACATATCCGCGTCATGGGCGACAAGATCACCGCCAAGGACACGATGAAGGCGCTGGGTGTGCCTTGCGTTCCCGGTTCGGACGGTGGCGTTCCCACGCTGGCCGACGCCAAGCGCATCGGTGAGGAATTCGGCTATCCCGTCATCATCAAGGCCACGGCTGGCGGCGGTGGGCGCGGCATGAAAGTCGCGATGAACGCGAACGAGATGGAAAGCGCCTTCATGACTGCGCGCGCCGAAGGCAAGGCCGCCTTTGGCAATGACGAGGTCTATATCGAGAAATATCTGACCACGCCGCGCCATATCGAGATTCAGGTGTTTGGCGACGGCAAGGGCAATGCGGTGCATTTGGGCGAACGTGACTGTTCACTGCAACGCCGTCACCAGAAAGTCTTTGAAGAGGCCCCCGGCCCCTGCATCACCGCCGAAGAGCGCGCCCGGATCGGCAAGATCTGCGCCGACGCGGTGGCCAAGATCAACTATATCGGCGCAGGCACCATCGAGTTCCTGTATGAAAAGGGCGAGTTCTATTTCATCGAGATGAACACCCGCCTGCAGGTGGAACACCCTGTCACCGAAGGAATTTTCGGCGTCGATCTGGTGCGCGAGCAAATTTTGGTCGCAGCGGGTGAACCGATGTCATTCGGTCAGGACGATCTGAAGATCAACGGTCACGCCATCGAGGTTCGGATCAACGCAGAAAAGCTACCGAATTTTTCGCCCTGCCCCGGCAAGATCACGGCCTATCACGCGCCGGGCGGTCTGGGCGTGCGGATGGATTCGGCGCTTTATGACGGCTATTCGATCCCGCCCTATTACGACTCGCTGATTGGCAAGCTGATCGTGCAGGGCCGCGACCGGGCCGAGGCGCTGGCGCGTCTTCAACGCGCGCTGGGAGAGTTGATCGTCGACGGTATCGACACCACCGTGCCCCTGTTCCACGCCCTGTTGCAGGAGCCCGATCTGCACAGCGGCGAGTACAACATCCACTGGCTGGAGCGCTGGCTTGCGGAGAACATGGAAAAATAAGGGCCAAGTGCCAGAGGGCCCGCGCCCTCTGGTCGCCCTATCAACGGCATGAGCCTGACCCCAGAACTGCTGCTGCACGGGTATTCCATCGGTATTTTCCCGATGGCCGAACACCGCGACGATCCTGAACTGTTCTGGGTTGATCCCAAGTTTCGCGGGATATTTCCGCTGGACGGGTTCCACATTTCGCGCAGCCTTGCGCGCCGCATCCGGAACTGCGGGTTCGAGATTTCAATCAATCGGGATTTCTCCGGCGTTGTTGATGGGTGCGCTGACCGGTCCGACACCTGGATCAACGCGGAACTGCACGCCCTTTATCGCCAGCTGCACCAATCGGGTCATGCGCATTCACTGGAAGTCTGGGACGGAGCGGCGCTGGTGGGCGGCGTTTATGGCGTGACGCTGGGGGCCGCGTTCTTTGGCGAAAGCATGTTTTCGCGCCGCACGGATGCCTCGAAAATCGCGCTCGCCTATCTTGTGGACCGGTTGCGGCAAACCGGCTTTCACCTGTTTGACACGCAGTTCCTGACCGCGCATCTGGCATCCCTTGGGGCGATCGAAATCCCGCGTGGGGCTTACAAGAAAGAACTGGAAGAAGCCCTGAACCAGAGCGCCTATTTTGCTGCGCCGATCACTCAGTCCGCAGAAGGCGTGATACAACGGATGACCCAAACGTCATACCGCGCGTGATCCAGCGCATTCAGCGCCGGAGAAGTCGCGATCATCCAACCGTCAAACAGCTGATCCGCTTTGCCCGTTTCCCAAATGGTCAGATAGGCGAAGGCATCGCCTGTCGGGTTATCCACCGGATACCGGCAATCCCCCAGCGCCACATCCAGCCCGAACACAGCTTCGGTTTGACCTGTCTGCAATTCGATATCAACCGTCTGGCCACTGACTTTGTCGAGCCCGCGCAGCATGGCGCCGGGGCCAGAGTTGACTTTCTGCTGCGCGGCGGCGCCGGTTCCAGCCAGCAACAGGGCAATCAGGGCGGCGCGCATCATTCGCCGCCATCTCCGGCTACGAACTTGACCAGCAGCGAGATTAGGCTGACCGCACCCTGGGTATCCTGAATCTCGTCTCCGGGTTCAAAAAAGAAGGGCGAACCGCCAGGCATGACTTCGACAAAGTTTCCACCCAACAGCCCTTCGGACGAGATCACGATGGCGCTGTCATCGGGTACAAGAACGCCTTCGGCAACAGAGAATGTCGTGTCGGCACGATAGGTGTCCGGGTTCAGCTTGACCCCGGTAACGGTGCCGATTTTCACACCGGCAAGACGGACATCCGTGCCGACGCCGACCCCTTCCAGCGACCGGAACGAGGCGCCCAGCTCATAGCCCGCAGCACCTTGCGACAGGCCGGTTGATTGGCTGGCATAAACGCCAAACGCGATGGCACCGGCCAAAACGACGCCTCCGACAAGAACTTCGGTCCAGTTATGGGTCGACATCTTCGCCTCGTTTATTCCGGGCTCCAGGCCTCGTAATCCCTGCGCTCAACCGGCTTGGCCCGCCGCAGCGACCCGGCAGGCGCATAGGCCAGCGCCGTACCTGTCAGGTTCTCCTGATGCGGTTTTTCCCAGGCTTTGTGCGGCAGTGGTTTGTCGGTCGGGGGTTCGTCCCAGGTGCGGTGCAACCAGCCGTGCCATTCGGGGTCAACCCGGCTGGCTTCGGCCTCGCCATTGAAAATCACCCAGCGCCTGCTGTCGTCGGCGGTGCGATAAAACACATTGCCTTCATTGTCTTCGCCCACTTTCACACCCTTGCGCGCCGTATAAAGCTGCGTGTTCAGTGTTGACCCGTTCCACCAGGTCACGGCTCGTAAAAGACTGTTCAGGATTCCCATCGGCTGCCTCCGGCATTTCGGTCGAGAGAAGGTATGGACCAAAGGCTCGCCAAGGTCCAGTGCCCCTTGGGCTTCCAGTGTTACTGCGGCAGGATGGCGGTCACTTCGATCTCGATCCGGTACTTCGGATCAATCAAACCGCATTCGATCATCGTCGCAGCCGGTGGATTGGCGCCAAACGTCTCGGCCAGAACCGGCCAGCACTGCGCGAACTCATTGCGGTCCGGCAACATGTAGGTGACCCGAACCACATCTTCAAAACCCGCGCCCGCCTCAGCCAGTGCCTTGCCGATGACATCCAGCGCAGACCGGCATTGCGCCACCACGCCCTCGCCCTGCCCGACGGTCCCGGCGACATGAACCCAGCCGCCCGCAACCACTGCACGGCAATAGCCGACTTTCGCCTCAAACTCACCGCCCGAAGAAATGCGCTTCACTGTCATAACCCGTCACCTTTGTTGTTCGAAAACTTGCTTAAGCTCCCGCCGCCTGATTGCGCATGCCTTCGCGTGCGAGCGACGGATCCCCAGCTTCATCTGGCTATAAATATCCCGGGGGAGATGCCCGAAGGGCAGCGGGGGCAGAGCCCCCTGAACCTGTTCAACTGAAGTCCCGCCGCCGCGAAATGACCGGCCTCAACCCGCCGAGGCCGATTCCTTGGCCGCATCGGCATAGATGAACAGCGGCTGCGCGTCGGACATCACCGCCTCTTCGTTCACCACAACTTCGCTGACATTTTTCATGCCCGGCAGTTCGAACATGGTGTCCAGCAGGATATCCTCGAGAATTGACCGCAGGCCGCGCGCACCGGTTTTGCGCTCGATGGCTTTCTTGGCAATCGCCTTCAGCGCGTCATCGGTAAAGCCCAACTCAACATCTTCCAACTCGAACAGGCGCTGGTATTGCTTGACCAGGGCGTTCTTCGGCTTGGTCAGGATGGTGACCAGTGCTTCCTCGTCCAAATCCTCCAGCGTTGCCAGAACCGGCAGACGACCGACGAATTCGGGGATCAGGCCAAATTTCAGCAGATCTTCAGGTTCCAGATCCTTGAAGATCTCGCCCACGCCGCGCTCGTCATTGTCACGCACATCGGCGCCAAAACCCATGGCCGAGCCCTTGCCGCGTTGTGCAATGATCCTGTCCAGACCCGCAAAAGCGCCGCCACAGATGAACAGGATGTTCGTGGTGTCCACCTGCAGGAATTCCTGCTGCGGGTGTTTGCGGCCGCCCTGCGGCGGAACGCTGGCCACGGTGCCTTCCATCAGTTTCAGCAGCGCCTGCTGTACGCCTTCACCGGACACGTCGCGCGTGATCGACGGGTTCTCGGATTTGCGGGTGATCTTGTCGACCTCGTCGATATAGACGATGCCGCGCTGCGCGCGTTCGACATTGTATTCGCTGGCCTGCAACAGCTTGAGAATGATGTTTTCCACATCCTCGCCCACGTAACCGGCTTCGGTCAGCGTGGTGGCATCGGCCATGGTAAAGGGAACATCCAGTATCCGGGCCAGCGTCTGCGCAAGCAGCGTCTTGCCACAGCCGGTGGGGCCGATCAGCAGGATATTGGACTTCGCCAGTTCTATATCATTGCCCGCTTTCTGGGCGTGGTTCAGACGTTTGTAGTGGTTGTGGACCGCGACCGACAGGACGCGTTTTGCGGTGGCTTGACCGATCACATAATCGTCCAGCACCTCACAGATATCCTTGGGCGTCGGAACGCCGTCCGAAGATTTCAGCCCGCTGGCCTTTGTCTCTTCGCGGATGATGTCCATGCAAAGTTCGACACATTCATCACAGATGAAAACGGTCGGGCCTGCGATCAGCTTGCGCACCTCATGCTGGCTTTTGCCGCAGAAGCTGCAGTAGAGCGTGTTTTTCCCGTCACCGCCTGAATTCGTCGCCATGATCTACCTTTCGGGCCTCATCCCAGCACCCCCGGCGGGAATGCGTTTTCGCCTGTTCGTGCAGCTTAGGCCAGCGCTTTGGCCGCTACAATCTCAAAATGGTTCCTGCACTGGTGGTGCAGGCTCCGAAACTCAGACCTCATCCGCGTCCATTTTTGCGCGGTTTTCCACGATCTCGTCGATGTGACCCCATTCCTTGGCCTCTTCCGGGCTCATGAAATTGTCACGGTCCAGCGCTTTTTCAACCGCCTTTTTTGTCTGCCCGGTATGACGCACATAGATATCATAAAGGCGATCCTTGAGCTTTTGCGTCTCGGCTGCGTGGATCATGATATCGCTGGCCTGACCCTGATATCCGCCGCTGGGCTGGTGCACCATGATCCGGCTGTTGGGCAGCGAAAAGCGCATCCCTTTCTCGCCGCCGGCCAGCAGAACCGATCCCATCGAGGCCGCCTGACCGATCACCAACGTGGAACATTTCGGCTTGATATACTGCATTGTATCGTAAATCGACAAACCGCTGGTCACCACGCCACCGGGCGAGTTGATGTAGATCGAGATTTCCTTGTTGGGGTTTTCCGCCTCAAGGTGCAGCAGCTGCGCCACAATCAGATGGCTCATGCCATCGTGAATCGGGCCGTTGATGAAGATGATCCGCTCTTTCAGCAGGCGGGAGAAAATATCATACGCGCGCTCGCCCCGGCTGGTCTGTTCAACGACCATGGGAACAAGCGTATTCATGTAGGTATCTACGGGATCGAACATTCGTAACCTGCCTGTTTTGCTGTGGATCGGGACATTATCCCAACAAGTGTTACCTGAGTCTTAGTGTTGGCTCCGGGGGGCTGCAAGGGGGTGTCGGTGAGAACGCGGAATGAATGTGGATCGCCGTCAATAAGATTGTCACACCTGCCGCTGTCCCGCAGCTGCACGCTATCCATGATTGCGCCCCGCTAAAGGGGCTGCGGGGAAAACGGCTGCGGGTTCCCCTTTTTTCATCACGGTTTTTTGATTCATACATATAGCAATAATTGATCGAAACATGTACTGAAGTGGCTCGCAGGCGACGAGCTTTACGTAACGGAAACTACGCCCGGTCAACGGGTTCACAAGGAACACATTCGATGGCACTTCCACAGCTGTCTCAGGACATGTCGCAACACGACCTGGATCGTATGGTCGATAATGCGACACGCGCGTCCAACTTCCTCAAAGCAATCAGTCACGAAGGCCGGCTGATGATCCTGTGTCACCTGGTCTCCGGTGAGAAATCTGTCACCGAGTTGGAAGAGCTGTTGTCCGCCAGACAAGCCGCTGTTTCACAACAGCTTTCCCGCCTGCGTCTGGAGGGGCTTGTGATACCGCGCAGAGAGGGCAAAACCATCTTCTACCGGTTGGCCGATGACCGCCCGCGCCGGATGCTTGAAGTGGTGTACGAGCTGTTCTGCGGTGACGACAGAGGCTAGCTCTGGCTTGGTGTCGAGAAAGGTGCTACCGAATCCGTATCGAGCACTGAGGAGACACACATGATCCGCGTAATTCTGATTGGCCTGAGCCTGTTTGCACTGACCGCCTGCGAAACCGCCAAAGGCGCGGGCAAAGATATCGAAAAGGCCGGGGATGCAATCCAGAACGCAGCTTCGGACGTGCAGGAAAGCCTATAAGCGCGCTTATCTTGCGGGCGAGCCGGACACTAACGCAATATATGGTTGAAGATTGCGCCCACACGCAGTAGTCTAGCCCTACAGGTGCATAGACGCGGCATTGCATATCTGACACTAAATCGGGGCTCTTTCGCGCACGCAGAAGAGCCCCGTTCCCATTCGGCAGGGGTGAGTGGTAGCCTGTATGAAACCGAATTTCGGCAAAGGAAAAGGCGTCAGGTGCGCAGACGCGGTCTTTGCATGTACCCTTACGGATACGCCCTGACGCCTTACCGGGTCGACGCACCCCGAGGAGCACTCCGATCCAGTCGCCCCAGCCCCCTGAGAGACTGCAGCCGCCGCTTTGTCCCCTAAGGTCCATCGCGACATGCATTGGCCGTTTGAGAAGATGGCCACCCGACCTGGGTCCGAGACCCACATCTGGCTGATCACCAACCGGTAAGCCTTTGCAGTTAAATGCAAATCCTAAGATCCGCCTTCCTCTGCTCAGACCCCCTTGGCCTTTGCGTCCCGCCCCGGTTCCGAAGACCCTGTGCGGTGAGATGACTGTTGCACCACGCCCTGCATCCGACAAGAAAATAGCACTGCAGCATGAAAATTAGACGGGGATAAGATGTTGATATCCGGCGGGAGAATTTTGTGGATAACCTGAGAAATGCCCATCCCGCGAAGGGTTGAGGGCGGAAAAATCCGGACATAAACCTGCCCCCCGAAATCCGGACGATGCTGCGGGTGCAAAACGCTCCGCGCGGGCCGTTAGGCCAAAATTGTGCGATTTGTACAACGCTCGGACCTCCAATCTTACGAATCGTACAGACGGAGATTCGCCGATGCGCTGCACCATTTCCTATGCCCGCGCCCATCTGGGGCCGTTGATCACCCGCGCCCAGGACCCGCGTGAAGTGATCATCCTGACCCGGCACGGCAAGCCGCTGGCCGCGCTGGTCTCGATGACCGAGGCCAACCGGATCTGGCAGTTGCAGGATGATGAGGAGATCGGATGGAAACACCCGCTGTCGGGGCTGCGGGGGATGTGGTCGAAGGGGCGCAACATCCCCGGTATGGAACCGGGACCGGACGGCCGCTATGTCACCGCACGCGAGGCCGCGCTGAAGGTCCGCGAGATCCAGATGACCCGCGCCGAGGAACGCCGCATTCTTGCGCGGGGCGGTCTGGATCCTGTCGCAGGCGGTGAACTGGCCGCCCGGCCTGCCTCCGCACGATGGAGACGCTGGTTCCGTTTCTGAGAAGCGTTCCGGCCCGGCGGTGGTACCAACACCCCCTCCGCCGCAATCCGTGAGCAATGGCGGCTCATACCCCTTAACAACCCGACCGGGCCGGAAACGCTTCGGTTCACCTGACGGGCCGGAACGGGGTCGAAAACAGTCCCAGTGCGCAGGCTACGGAATTCTCTGATCTGATGATCGGCACCCTTCTTTGGGGTGCGGGCCGTGCTGGCCTGTGACTGAGATTGGATGCGCGCGCGGCGGTTGCAACCTGTCTGAAGGAAACTTCATCAAGGGTTTATGCGCGGGAAAGGTGGGCAAGAAGAAAACCCCACCCCTGCCCGGTATTGCGCATCGCGTTTTTCCTTCCAACACCGCGCGCCACAACTTAAACAGGGATTTCAAATAACTGCCCTCATCCGGGGCGTCCGATCCAACTTGAAAAGCCCCAGACAGAACATGCGATTTCCAAAACGACAACATCGAGAGTTCAAGAGCGTTGTGCGCAGGTTCCGCAACGAGTTTTCACTGTTCGTGCTGGAACAAAGCCGCGGACAGGTGCTGTGCGGGCCAATGAAGGGGTTTCGCTTTGTCGAAAACGCTTTCTGGGGTGGGCATTCGGATACGGCCACGAAAATCTTTGGCCTGTATGAGCAGCAGAACCTGAAGGTGCTGAGCAACTCGGACAAGCCGGTGCTGGTGGATATCGGCGCGGCGGACGGCTTTTGGGGCGTCGGGCTGGTGGCCGCGGGGCAGTTTGAAAAAAGTGTGTGCTTTGAAGTTTCGGCAAAAGGCCGGGATGTGATCCGCGAAACGGCGGAACATAACGGTGTGGGCGACCGCGTGACGGTGTTTGGGGATGCGCTGACGGACACGGTTGCAAATATCGCAAGCGTGGCCCCTGACCCGGCGGACATCTTCTTTCTGATCGATATCGAGGGTGTCGAATTCAGCCTTTTGACCGAAGATTTTCTGACGCATTTCCGCAGATCGGAATTCCTGATCGAACTGCACCCCCAGATGGTGGAGGATGGCGATGCGAAACTGAAAGCGATCGAAGCGTTCTGCGCCGGGTATTTTGATATCACCTATGTGGACGGAAGCGTGCGCGACACGTCCGAGATGGATGAGATCATCCGGTTGGGGGATGATTTCAAATGGCCGATCCTGTCCGAGGGGCGCGGTTTTCCGATGCAATGGTTGCACTTGGTGCCGCGCGGGTGAGGCGTGGTTTCGGCGGTTGACCCGCAGACCCGAGGGCCCCAAACGGCCAGGACCCCAAGGACGCAAGCGCAGGTACAACCGCCAAACCAACCCCACCCCGTAGGGCGGGCTTCAGCCCGCCACCGGATGCAGCCTGTCCATGCGCATTGGTTTGGGGTCGGGGAAATGGGGGAGTGGTGGATTGGCGGGCTGAAGCCCGCCCTACGACACTATCGAAACGTCCTGACTAAATAGGCACCGATTTGAAGGACAGTGTAAATCATCCATACACCCAAACCTGCCTCAGCCAACCATACGGGGTCAAAACCCCAATCAGACCGAGCGACATGGTATGAGTTCAAAAAACTTCCAATAACGAAAAACGAAAGAAATGTCAGTGCTATGGTTACGATGGGTCTGCGTTCCAGCACATTTCGATAAGAAAAATTCATCTTGAGAACCTAACTCGGTAACCAAATGTTGACCAGACGGTTGATCAGCAGAACGGAGGGCAGCGCCGGCCCGAGGGGAGGCGAAAACGCGCCGCCCCATGGGGGCGGGTCGGCGCGGCCCGGCGGTGCCTCCGGGCGGGTGGGTTGATTGGGTGCGTTCAAAATGAGTGGCCAATCGAGACATCCGTCAACCCAAAACGCTAAAGGTGGTCGAATATTCTCCGTGAATCCACGTCGTCTGCTAACTGCATTCTTGCAAGTTCATTTGCTGATATGGTTGTGAAACTGTATCCAACGTCCCGCCGCATCGCAACGAGGACCTTAGCTACCGCTTTCATCACCTTTGCAAGCCGTTCAGCTAGATCACGGCTTTCGTTTGCAGTCTCTGCGGAAAAGCTGGTTAGGCAATCTTTGTAGTCCAAATATGCTCGAATTACTTCGTCAGAGCCCCAAAACACCACATCTTTGTGAAACTCCAGCATATCCTTGAGAATCTTATTCCCATCGATGGGCTTCCCGTGGATTTTTTGGTGGTGCATCGTATTGAAATAAAAATCATAAAAACGCTTGTAGATTTCTATTTTCTCCACAGATATTCGCTGTTTTGCTTCTCGTCTCTGCTCAAAGTATCTTCCTAAGAAGAATACAATCACCGAGCCTATCGCAGCTATCGCCGCACCTTTCACGGAATCCGAAGCTCCTGAAATCGTGGTCAGCGACCAATCAAAAACCTTCCACAGAACAATTGCGGTCGCTATTCCTACAACTCCTAAAATTAACTTGCGTGTTTTTTTCAAGTTTCTAATCCCAAACCCAAAAATCCAGAAAATAGCATACCGAGTGAATGTCTACACGGCTAGGTTAATTTGGTAGACCCGCCAGCGTGTTGGTAATTTCCACCGTGTGGGCACGCCGGTTGGCTGCGCCAACCGCTTTCGCCCACCCGCCTTAAAAATGGCCAGCTTTTAGCTGTCCATTTTTAAGGCGCTAATAAACGCCTCCTGCGGAATATCGACTTTCCCGAACTGACGCATCTTTTTCTTACCGGCCTTCTGCTTGTCCAGCAGTTTGCGTTTCCGGGTGGCGTCGCCTCCGTAGCATTTAGCGGTCACGTCCTTGCGCAGGGCGGACAGGGTCTCGCGGGCGATGACCTTGCCTCCGATGGCGGCCTGGATCGGGATTTTGAACATGTGGCGCGGGATCAGGTCCTTGAGCTTTTCGCACATCGCGCGGCCCCGCATCTCGGCCCGGTCGCGGTGAACCATGGTCGACAGCGCATCGACCGGTTCGTCATTCACAAGGATCGACATCTTGACCAGCGCGTCCTGACGGTAGCCGGTCATCTGGTAGTCGAAGCTGGCATAGCCCTTGGTCACCGATTTCAGGCGGTCGTAGAAGTCAAAGACGACCTCGTTCAGGGGCAGGTCATAGACGACCATGGCGCGCTGGCCCGCATAGGTCAGGTCCATCTGGATGCCGCGGCGGTCCTGGCAGAGTTTCAGCACGTCGCCGAGATATTCGTCGGGCACCAGAATGGTCGCCTTGATGCGCGGTTCCTCAAGATGGTCGACCTTGGACAGGTCGGGCATGTCGGCGGGGTTGTGCAGCTCGATCATCGCGCCGTCTTTCATGTAGACGTGATAGATCACGCTGGGCGCGGTGGTGATGAGGTCGATATCGTATTCACGCTCGATCCGGTCGCGGATGACCTCGAGGTGCAGCAGGCCAAGGAAGCCGCAGCGGAAGCCAAAGCCAAGCGCGGCCGAGGTTTCCATCTCATACGAGAATGAGGCGTCGTTCAGCGCCAGCTTCTCGATCGCGTCGCGCAGGTCTTCGAATTCGGCGCTGTCCACCGGGAAGAGGCCACAGAACACCACCGGCTGTGCGGGTTTGAAGCCCGGCAGCGCGACTTCGGTGCCATTGCGGTCATTGGTGATGGTGTCGCCGACGCGGGTGTCGCGGACCTGCTTGATCGAGGCGGTGAGAAACCCGATCTCGCCCGGGCCGAGGCTGTCGATCATCTGCATTTGCGGGCGGAAGACGCCGACGCGGTCGACATGGTGCAGGGTGCCATTCGACATGAACTTGACCCGCATCCCCTTTTTCAGCGTGCCGTCCATGATGCGGACCAGAACGATGACGCCCAGATAGGCGTCGTACCACGAATCCACCAGCATCGCCTTGAGCGGCGCGTCCAGAGTACCCTGCGGCGCGGGCAGTTTGTGCACGATCGCCTCCAGCGTTTCGTGGATGCCCTGCCCGGTCTTGGCGCTGACCCGGATGGCGTCGCTTGCGTCGATACCGATCACGTCCTCGATCTGCTCGGCCACGCGGTCACAATCGGAGGCGGGCAGGTCGATCTTGTTCAGCACCGGCACGATCTCATGATCGGCGTCGATGGCCTGATAGACATTGGCCAGCGTCTGCGCCTCGACCCCTTGGGTGCTGTCCACAACCAGCAGCGAGCCTTCGACCGCGCGCATCGACCGGCTGACCTCATAGGCGAAATCCACGTGGCCGGGGGTGTCGATCAGGTTCAGCACATATGTCTCGCCATTCTCGGCGGTATAGTCGATGCGAACGGTGTTGGCCTTGATGGTAATGCCACGCTCGCGCTCGATATCCATGCTGTCGAGCAACTGTTCCTTCATGTCACGATCCTGCACTGTCCCGGTCTCCTGGATGAGCCGGTCAGCAAGGGTGGATTTGCCATGGTCGATATGCGCGACGATGGAGAAATTGCGGATATGAGCGAGGTCTGTCATGGAGTGGGGATATGCGTCGGAAATGGGCTGTGGTCAATGGTTCAAGATGATCTGCCGCGACCAATACAACTTCATTGCCAATCGCATACAAATCGCTTCAAGGATTGTACTTAGCACCAAACTTGATGCAGGAGATAAACTTGCATTGCGGCGAAATACCGTTTCAAGGCCAATGCGCTCGCTGAAGGGCCTGCATGTTGGATGTAAAGCACTGATTGTACGTATACTCTGAAGCAAACTCCACATCCCGGATGTCAAGAATTGAACGCGCAACGTCGCCTTCAATGCGATCACTCGACCAATAGTCTTCATTGGCGATCAAGCTCTGTAGCGGGCTTCTTGGAGAATAAGGTGAGGCGAGCAACGCAGCTGCAGTGACGGTGCAATCGGGAACCTCTTCCGCACAGTAGTCACTACAAAAGTTACGAATGGGGGTCCAAGCTACTACCTCCGCGCTCAATTCAGCCGCTGCCTCTCTGATGTCGGTGTCATTTATCAATTCTCTTGGAGTGAATATGCCCCAAGCTAACTCAGCCGCTTTGAAGCGATCATCTCCAGTATTAAGCCAGGCCAGCGATGCCGAACCTCCATAATTTGGACCATCCGAACTATGTGACTGCAGGTACGACGCCCAGTACAAGAATATGCCAGCTTCTTCAGGCAATTTGCGATCCAGGCCTTGCAAAACCTCAACCAAATCAGCCCCTCTTCCATCGTAAAGCATGGATTGCGCGGCAAACATTGCTGTTATTGGCTCACCAAGTTCGACTAGCGCTGCGATAGCGGGCGCTTTATCTTCGAATTTGGCCACTTGCAGTAAAGCAAGGGCCAATGGTTCAGAGTTTTGTGCCTCTGTGAGCCATGACTTGCCCGATAGGCCACCGGGTTTTCGTAACAGAGCAATGCGGTCCTTGCGATCCATTTCAGAAGTTACATGCGCGTGAAAACTACTCTGGCTTGCAATGCTCGATAGTAATATTTGAGCCGCTGCGTTCCCCTGTTGCGCCTGTTCAGAGAAACTTTGCAATGCTGCCAAATCATCACCGTCCAACCAGGCCTTAACCGCCTCCTTGAATTCCGGCGCATCCTCGCCTTGCAAAAAAGACGTATCCGACAAGGCCGCTATCGGAGACAAACAAAGTAGCACTGACATAAAAAAAGATTTGATAGAAATCACCATCCTATCCCTTGAATTGACTGCTCATATTAACTTCCGAAGTATTTTAGTGCGTTGTTTTTATCCTCGTCAATTCAGCACCGCTTGAATTGACTGTCAAAACAATTGATCCCACCCCCCGTTTGATTCATACTCCGCCGCAGACCGAGAGGGGCATAAGACCCGTCCGGGCAGGCAAAAACGAGGCTCGAGTATGAAACAGTTCCTCATTATCGCATTTTGTGCGGCATCGCTGACGGCGGTGGCTCAGGTCGCGGATGCGGCGCAGATCAGGCAGGCGTGCATGGCGTCGGACCGCTCGGCGGCGACGCGGGACCGGTGCAGCTGCATTCAGCGCGTGGCGGATCAGGCGTTGACGCGCAGCGATCAGAAAACCGTGGCGAAATGGTTCAAGGACCCCCATCAGGCGCAGGTGCTGAAGATGTCGAAAACCGCGCGCGATGATGCGCTGTGGGATCGGTACCAGAACTTTGGCCAGATGGCGCAGGCGATCTGCAGCTAACCCGTTCAGAATACTTGACCTGATCCACGCTGCGTCCCAGAAAGGCGCAGCGAAAGGTGTATTGCATGGTAATGAAAGGGCTGACCCTGCGGGGCCTTGAAGTGTTCGAGGCATTGGCGCGGACGGGATCGGTGGCGCAGGCTGCCGAGATCACGGGGCTCAGCCAGCCATCCGTTTCGCAGCAATTGCGCAATCTGGAAAACGCGCTGGGGACCGAATTGGTCGATCACGGGCGGCGGCCGATGCGGCTGACGCAGGCGGGGCGCAGTTTCCTTGCGCGGGCCGAGGCGGTTCTGTCCGAGCTGCACATGGCCCAGAGCGAGCTGTCGGTCATGGATCTGGGGCATCTGACCACGCTGTCGATCGGGCTGATCGACGATTTCGACAATGATCTGACGCCCCGGCTGGCCACCCTGCTGGCCGACAGCCTGACCCGGTCGAAATTCAAGCTGATCACCCTGTCGAGCCTTGATCTGTTCGAGGCGCTGGCCGAGCAGCGCCTGCACATGGCGGTCACCGCCCATAGCGGCGAAGTGCTGGAGGGGGTGGTCGAATACCCGCTGGTCCACGATCCGTTCATTCTGGTGGCGCCGCAGGGATCGGGCGGGGTCGAGGCCGTGCAGGAGCGGCTGCCGTTTCTGCGCTATGCCCGCGAACAGCTGATCAGCCGCCAGATCGAGGCGCATCTGGCGCGCCGCTCGCAGGTGTTCGAGGAACGGTTCGAGATCGGCTCGCACATGGCGCTGATGGCCATGGTGGCGCGGGGTCTGGGCTGGGCGATCACCACGCCGCTGGGCTTCATGCGCGCGGCGCGGTTCCATGAGGGGCTGGAGGCGCACCCTGCCCCGTTCGGGGAGTTCTCGCGCAACATATCGCTGCTGGCGCGCACCGAGTGGTCCGATCAGGTCCCGCAGGAGGTTGCGGGCATGACCCGGCGTCTGATGCAGAACCAGATCGTGGACCCGGCGGTTGCCAAGCTGCCCTGGCTGAGTGGCCAGTTGCGGGTGACCGGCGGCTAGGTGTCCAGATGGGCGGCAAGCCCGTCAACCGCTGCTTCGATCAGGTCCAGAGCACCGTCGAAATCCCGCGTGTAATACGGATCGGGTACGTGATCGGCACCGGTCTGAGGGGCGAAATCCGTTAGCAGGCGAACCGGTGTGCCGTTGCCCGGTGGGCGCAGGTCTTCGATATCGGCGATGTTTTGGTCATCCATGCCGATGATCAGGTCGAACCGGTCGAAATCCGCGACGGTGAACTGGCGCGCGCGCAGGTCGCCGAGGTCGATGCCTCTGCGGATTGCGGCCTTCTGCATCGGGCCATAGGGCGGATTGCCCGTGTGCCAGCCCATGGTTCCGGCACTGTCGGTTGCATGATGCGGTGCGCGGGCGCGAAAGACGCCCTCGGCCGCGGGAGAGCGGCAGATATTGCCCAGGCAGACAAAGAGGATACGGTGTGTCATGGCCAAGGTGTAACGCGCGGAGGGGATATGGAAAAGATCGTCATTCTGACCGGGGCAGGGATTTCGGCTGAAAGCGGGCTGAGCACCTTCCGCGACGAAGGCGGGCTGTGGGCGCAGCACCGGATCGAGGATGTGGCCACGCCCGAGGGCTTTGCCCGCGATCCCGCCTTGGTGCAGGGGTTTTACAATGCGCGCCGCGTTCAGGCCGCCGCTGTGCAGCCCAACGCGGCCCACATGGCGCTGGCCCGATTGCAGCAGGGCTGGCCCGCAGAGGTCGTGATCGTGACCCAGAACGTCGACAGCCTGCATGAAGCGGGCGGTGCGACGGGTGTCATCCACATGCATGGCACATTGGCGGGTGCCTTGTGTTCCGGGTGTGATCATCGCTGGCCGGCACCGCCCGAGATGGCCGTTGCCGAGCCCTGCCCCGCCTGCGGCCAGCCCACCGCCCGGCCCGATGTGGTCTGGTTCGGTGAGATGCCTTATTACATGGACGACATCTACGACCACCTTGCCAGCGCATCGATCTTTGCCGCCATCGGCACCTCGGGTCAGGTCTATCCGGCGGCGGCCTTTGTCCACGAGGCGCAGGCGGCGGGTGCGCGGACGGTCGAGATCAATCTGGAACCGACGACCGGGCCCTCGGGCTTTGATGAGCGCATTGTCGGCAGGGCATCCGAAACGGTTCCGCGATGGGTCGGTCAGCTTCTTGCGGAAAATTCTTAAGCTACAGACAACGCTGGCTTAATTTGTGTACACTATCTGCGATAGCGACTGGAGGATGCGCCATGACTGATCAAGACCCCCGCACCGGTGAAATCCTGGATGACGGCAGCATGGCCGGGCGCGACATGCTGGGGGAACAGCTTTCCAGCCTGTGGTGGACTTTTCTGCTGCGCGGGGTGCTGGCCGGGCTTGTGGGCATCGCGGCGCTGTTCTGGCCATCGGGCAGCATCGCGCTGCTGCTGCGGCTGGTCGGTGTTTTGCTGATCCTCGACGGTGGGCTGACGCTTTTGGGTGTTGGCCGTCGCGGGGTGCTGGGTGGTGCCGCGATCGGCGCGCTTCTGATCGGGCTTATCTTGCTGATCTGGCCGGAAGGCACGGTGAAACTGGCGTTTTTCCTGTTGGGCGCATGGGCGCTGATCATCGGGATCGGATCCCTGGCGGCGGCCGGGCAGATGCATCCAAGTGACCCGCAACGCGGTTCCATGCGCGTCTCGGGATTTGTCGCGCTTGTCGTCGGGCTTGTCCTGATGATCTGGCCGGCGGTGGCGCTGGTTGCGCTGGGATGGGGTATCGCTTTCTCGGCGCTGGCCATGGCCGCTGTGATGTTCTGGCTGGCCTCGCGGTTCCGGCAGGCGGGCGACCGCGTCGGTATGAAGACCATCAACAAATAGCACTATCCGCAGCCGCGTGGAAAACAGGCCGGGCAAAGCCCGACCTGACGCATGGATGAGGGCCGCAGCGCGGCCCGAAGACAGGCGTTGCCCTAGTTCGAATGTGATCCGTGGCCGCCTTTGTCCTGACGTTCCAGATCGACGGGGATCTCGATCTCGACCTCGCCTGCCTTTTCAAAGATCAGCGTGACCGACACCATGGCGTCCTGTTCGAACGGGGCCGTCAGACCCATGAACATCACATGGTCGCCGCCGCGTTTCAGCATGTGGGTTTCACCGGCCGGAATTGCAAAGCCTTCTTCGACATGCACCATCTTGGCCACGCCGTTTTCATCGACCTTGTGGGTGTGCAATTCCAAACGCGCTGCCGCGTCCGAGGTTGCACCGATCAGCCGGTCATCGGCGTTGCCCTGATTGTGGATCATCATGAACGCGGCACCGGCGATGGCGGTCTTGCCCGAGGACCGGGCATAGGCGTCGTCAACCTTGATGGGGCCTTCGGCAAAGGCGGGGATGGCCAGCGACACGGCGGCCAGAGTTGCAAGCAGAGTGGTTTTGAGGGACATCGTGCCTCTCCTGTATAAAGGTTTGAAAAGGGTGGGTTTCAAACGCTGACAGGAGGCGCGCGGGCCGGGGCTGCGGGAACCGGCAGGGCGATCTGGTTGCCCAGATGCCGCAGCGGAGCTGGCTGCGCCCGTTCCGGCGCGGCTGGCAGTGCTGGTTGCGCGACAGCCACGGCCCCCAGCAGGGATATTGCATAGTCCGGGCAAAAATGCGGCGGTGCAGTGGGTTGCCCGTTTTCGTCCATATAGACGACGACCGGGCCGGTGCCCGTACACAGCACCATCTGGCCCACGGCCTTGTCCATGCCGCGCGACATGGCCAGCCCCTGCCCGGTCAGAACCAGCAGCAGGGACAGCGCATAAGGCAGAAATCTGGTAACAGCAGGTCTCATTCTGACCCAGCTATAGGTCAGCAGCGGGAAAAGCTTCAAGCGCCAAAGGGTCGCGCTTGAAGCTGTTTTTCAGTAATCCAGTCCGGGTCTTTTTACCGTGTCTGCGGTGAAGCTGGTATGGGACCGGTTCACCCAGCGCTGCATCCGCGTGCAGGTTGCAATCGCCTTGCGGAATACCGCGGCCAGAAACAGGAAAAGATAAAAACTTTTTAACGTCATAATGTGGCCCCCGCCTGATGAATGACAGTGACGTTAGGTCAGATTCGGAAACCTGTATGTGAAGAAGTTCACCAATGGCGAAAAATTAGTTCCAGATTGAGAACAATGGGGGCCGAAAGGGGCTGGCCCAACAGAAAAGGCCCCGCACCGAGAGGGTGCAGGGCCTGAAATTCTGTTGGTTGAAAGACCTTAGGCCGAAGCTTGCGCCTTGGCGATTTCTTTCTTCACTTTCAGAGCGTTTGCCGACAGCTCATCATCCTTGGCTTTGGCCAGGAACGCGTCCAGACCACCGCGGTGGTCAACCGAACGCAGCGCAGCCGCCGAGATGCGCAGCTTGACGCCACGGCCCAGAGTTTCGGACTGCAGGGTAACGTCATTCAGGTTCGGCAGAAAACGACGACGAGTTCTGTTTTTGGCGTGGCTGACATTGTTGCCAGTCATCGGGCCTTTTCCGGTCAGTTCGCAACGGCGCGACATGGTTTCTTCCTTTGTTTCTGGAGGCCGGGCTGGATACCCGCGGCCAAATCACAAGGGGCGCAACCCGAAGTCGCGCCCGAAAACTGGTTGGATGCGTGTAGTGGGAATCGCGCGGGGGGTCAAGACGGGCTACGCGAAATCTTTCATTTTGCCTGCCATGCAGGAATGGCCCGGACGGGCCATGCCGTTGGCAAGAGTATTTGGCAAAAGGTGAAACGTCTATGACGGCCCTTTAGCCGAGCGTGTCCAGAAGCTGACCGGCAGCGACCGCCGGGCTGAGTCGCCCTTGCGAGACTTCGTCGTTCAGGCGCTCCATCTCGGCGCGGGCCTGCGGTGTGTCGAGGCGGGCGAGAAGGGCGTGGCGGACCTCCTGATCGAACCAGTAGCGGGCCTGGGCAGCGCGGTTTGCCTCCCAGATACCGGTGTCGCGGCGCCATTGGGTCAGGGTTTGCATTTCGTCCCATGCCTGTTCCAGCCCGTGTTCTTCGACGGCGGATACGGTCATCGCCTTGGGGAAGCCTTCGGGGTCCTGTGGGCGTTTGCGCAACAGCCGCAGGGCACCGGCATAATCCGCGCAGGTGCGGGTGGCGGTCGCTTTCAGGTCGCCATCGGCCTTGTTGACCAAAATGATGTCGGCCATTTCCATGATGCCGCGTTTGACACCCTGCAACTCGTCCCCGCCCGCCGGGGCCAGCAGCAGCAGAAACAGGTCAGACAGTTCGGACACCACCGTTTCCGACTGTCCCACGCCCACGGTTTCGATCAGCACTACGTCATAGCCTGCGGCCTCGCACAGGGCGATAGCCTCGCGGGTGCGGCGGGCGACGCCGCCAAGGTGGCTTTGGCTGGGAGAGGGCCGGATGAAGGCGTTCTGCTCGCGGCTCAGGCGTTCCATCCGGGTCTTGTCGCCCAGGATCGAGCCGCCCGACCGGGCCGAGCTGGGATCGACCGCCAGAACCGCGACCCGCAGCCCCTGCCCGGTCAGCATCATGCCAAAGCTTTCGATGAAGGTGGACTTGCCCACGCCGGGCGTGCCGGACAGACCGATACGCAGCGCCTGACGGCCCGAACCGGCAAGCTGTGCCAGAAGGTCGCTGGCCTGTGCCCGGTGATCGGCGCGGTTGCTTTCAACAAGGGTGATCGCACGCGCCAGCGCCCGGCGCTCGCCCTTCAGAATTCTGTCGCTCAGGCTGTCTGTCTGCATTCTTGTCCCGATCCTAGAGGCAGGAACAGTTGCCGTGCTTGAGGGGTGTTTGTCCAGACCGGAGGCGGCAGGAATTGCGAAGATCGCGCAGCCTGCGTCATTTCGTGCGGGGCGATTTGCCGATTTGAGCGCGGAAACTGGACGCCACCTGCGGGATCGCGGATAAGGGCCGGATGATCCTACGCCTGCCCATAGACGACGCCATACCCGGCCTGCTGGACACCCTGCGCGCGCAGGGGCGGGCCGTGCTGCAAGCGCCACCCGGTGCGGGCAAGACCACGCGGGTTCCGCTGGCGATGCTTGAGGCGGGTTTGTGCGGCGGCAGGATCGTGATGCTGGAGCCCCGGCGGCTGGCGGCGCGGGCCGCGGCAGAGCGGATGGCAGAGACACTGGGAGAGCGCGCAGGCCAGAGTGTTGGCTATCGCGTGCGGGGCGACGCGAAAGTGTCAAAAGACACAAGGATCGAGGTGGTGACCGAGGGCATTCTGACCCGGATGCTGCAATCGGACCCTGACCTGCCGGGCATCGGGGCGGTGATCTTTGATGAATTCCACGAACGCTCACTCAACGCGGATCTGGGCTTGGCGCTGTGCCTTGAGGTCACGGGCGCGTTGCGGGACGATCTGATTCTGCTGGCCATGTCGGCCACATTGGACGCGGACCCGGTGGGGCACCTGATGGCCGCGCCGCTGGTTACGTCGGAAGGGCGGAGTTATCCCGTCGAGATGCGCTGGCTGGATCGGCCGTTGGGGCCACAGGCGCGGCGGCTGGATGCATTGGTCGATCTGGTCGTTGAGGCCGAGCGCGAGACCCGCTCCACCGGTGGCGGGATCTTGGTGTTTCTGCCCGGTGAGGGTGAAATCCGGCGGGCTGAGGCAGCCTTGACCGGACGCCTGCCCGCCAATTGCACGGTGCGCCCGCTGTTCGGGGCCATGCCCTTTGCGGCCCAGCGCGCGGCGATTGCCCCGGTTGAGACCGGACGCAAGGTGGTGCTGGCGACGTCGATTGCCGAAACCTCGCTGACGATCCCCGATATCCGGGTGGTGGTGGATATGGGGCAAGCGCGGCGGGCGCGGTTCGATCCGGGCTCGGGCATGTCCCGGCTGGTGACCGAGCGGGTAACACGGGCCGAGGCCACGCAACGCGCAGGTCGTGCGGGCCGTGTGGCCGAGGGGCTGTGTTACCGGCTGTGGTCAAAGGGGGAGGATGGCGCGCTGGCCGCGTACCCGCCTGCCGAGATCGAAGCCGCCGATTTGACCGGGCTGGCGCTGGAGCTGGCGCTGTGGGGCGCGGATGCCGCCGATCTGGCCTTTCTGACCCCGCCACCCGAAGGCGCGATGGTCGAGGCGCGCGCGCTTCTGGCGATGCTGGGCGCGCTGGACGGCAAGGGGCGGATCACCGAACACGGGCGGGCGCTGGCGGCGCTGCCGTTGCATCCCCGGCTGGGGCATATGCTGGTGCGGGCCGGACCGAGTGCCGCGCCTTTGGCCGCCTTGATGGCCGAGCGCGACCCCCTGCGCGGCGCGCCGGTGGATATCGCCTTGCGGCAAGAGGCACTGCGGGATGTGCGCACCTTTCAGCGCAACCGGGTCTGGCAGGTGAACTTGGGGGCCGTGGATCGGATCAATGCCGAGGCCAAGCGGTTGAGGAAACAGGCCGGAAGCAAGACGGATGATCTGAGCGCTGCTGCCATGGCCGCCCTCGCCTATCCCGACCGTATCGGACAGCGGCGCAAGGGCGATGCGCCGCGTTATGTGCTGTCGGGGGGCAAGGGTGTCGTGCTGGACAGCGGCGATTCGCTGGCCGCCGCGCCTTTTTTGGTTGTCACTGACACCGATGGCAACCCGCGCGAGGCAAAGGTGCGGATGGCCACCCAGATTTCGGAACGCGAGATCCGCGAACTGTTCGCCGATCAGATCGATTGGGTCGAGGTTTGCGCCTGGTCAAAACGCGAGCGGCGGGTCGTGTCCCGGCAGCAGGAGCGGTTCGGGGCGATCACGCTGGACGACCGCATCTGGAAGGATGTCCCGGACGACGCCTTGGCGCGCGCGATGCTGGACGGGGTGCGCGATCTGGGGTTGCGGCTGGACGGGGCCGCCGCACGGCTGGCCGCGCGGGTGGAACTGGTGCGTGCCGACGGGGTGGACCTGCCCGACTTTTCGGTCGAAGGTCTGATGGCCGAGCTGGACGACTGGCTGTTGCCGATGCTGTCCGGTGTCAAAAGCGCAGAGGACTGGAAACGGTTTGACCTGCTGCCCGCCTTGCGCGCGCGGTTGGACTGGACCCAGACCCAGGAGCTGGACCGCCGCGCGCCGGGATCGTTTGAAACACCGCTGGGGCGCAAGGTGCCGATCGACTATGGCGCGGCGGTCCCCGAAATATCGGTTCGGTTGCAGGAGCTGTTCGGCGTGACCCGGCATCCGGTGGTCGGCGGACAGCCCCTGAAGATCACCCTGCTGTCCCCGGCGCAGCGCCCGATCCAGATTACCCGCGATCTGCCGGGGTTCTGGGCCGGGTCTTATGCGGATGTGCGCAAGGATATGCGGGCGCAATACCCCAAACACCCCTGGCCCGAAGACCCGACACAGGCCGACCCGACGCTGAGGGCCAAACGCAGGCGGGATTAGACCCATTGCCGCGTCGCTTCCGGCAAGCGGCTCGGGCTTTCGGGGTTGTTGCGCGAAATCTCACAAATCACAGTAAATTGACCGAAAATCCGGTCATAATCAGAAATAAGCGGACATTTCATTGAAGTCTGGCATTATTGTTGTTACGTCACACAGGTTTCGAAGACAGAAACAGGATTTGAAGAACATCTCATGAGTGCTTGGCTGCGAAATATCTGGGAAGAGGTCGGACGCCCCTTGTTCCTGCGTCCCCAAAGGGTGCAGTTTGCGGCCCTGTGCACGCGCAGGCACGAGGATCAAGACGAGGTTCTGCTGATCACCAGCCGCGAAACCGGGCGCTGGATCATCCCGAAGGGCTGGCCTGTCAATGGTCTGGACGGGTTGGAGACGGCCCTGCTGGAGGCGTGGGAAGAGGCTGGCGTGCGTGCAGAAGCGGTCGACAAGGAGCCCATCGGCCAATTCACCTATGACAAGATCTTCAAGGGGGGATCGGCACAGTCGGTCCTGACCCGCGTCTACCGGGTTTCCGTGCGAGAACTTGCCGATGATTTTCCCGAAGTGGACAAGCGCAAACGTCAGTGGTTTTCACCGGCAGAAGCCGCCAAACGGGTGCAGGAGCCCGAGTTGCAGGCGCTGCTGCGACAGATGTAGCCGTTTCGCAACAATTTGATGGCTGCGCGCTTGCCCCTGAACCGGGAAACCGTTAGCTGCGGGCGATCTGCCAATCTTTGACCAAGCCCATGTCTGACACAAATTCAAAACCGCGCTGGCAGGCGCTTGACACCGACCTGCAACGCATCTCGCGCGTCGAAATTGCCAATCTTCATGTCGCCCGCCCGCTGCTGGCGCCAGGAATTGCACTGGCGTTCATGGTGCTTGCCGGATTGATGGCGGCGGTGCTGTTTGGACGGGCCGACGGCACCTATATCGTCGTGGCTGCGGCCGCGTTCGGGGCCTATATGGCAATCAATATCGGCGCCAATGACGTGGCCAACAACATGGGTCCCGCGGTGGGTGCGAACGCGCTGACCATGGGCGGTGCCATCGTGATTGCCGCCGTTGCCGAAAGCGCGGGCGCGTTGCTTGCGGGGGGCGATGTGGTCTCGACCATCTCGAAGGGGATCATCGACCCGGCCTCGGTGCAGAACAGTAACGTGTTCATCTGGGCCATGATGGCGGCGCTGATCTCGTCCGCCATGTGGGTCAATCTGGCGACCTGGATCGGTGCGCCGGTGTCGACAACGCATTCGGTTGTGGGCGGGGTCATGGGCGCGGGGATTGCCGCTGCCGGTCTGAGCGCGGTGAGCTGGGGCACGATGGGCGCAATTGCGGCCAGCTGGGTGATCTCTCCGGTTCTTGGCGGCGTCATTGCGGCGGCATTTCTGGCGCTGATCAAGACCAAGATCCAGTATCAGGACGACAAGATCGCCGCCGCGCGGCGTTGGGTGCCGATCCTTGTGGCGGTGATGGCGGCGGCGTTTGCCACCTACCTGTCGGTCAAGGGTCTGAAGCGGATCGTCAAGATTGATCTGCAGATGGCGCTGCTGATCGGTCTGGGCAGCGGTGTGCTGGTCTGGGCGCTGACGGTTCCCTGGGTGCGTCGCAAGTCCGAGGGACTGGAGAACCGGACCCGGTCGCTGAAAACCCTGTTTGGCCTGCCATTGGTGATATCGGCCGCGTTTCTGAGCTTTGCCCACGGTGCCAATGACGTGGCCAACGCGGTCGGCCCCCTGGCGGCGATTGTCCATGCGGCGGAGTTCGGGGATTTCGCCCAAAAGGTTTCTATCCCGCTATGGGTGATGATCATCGGCGCGTTCGGGATATCGTTCGGCCTGTTCCTGTTCGGGCCCAAGCTGATCCGGATGGTCGGTAGCCAGATCACCAAGCTGAACCCGATGCGGGCGTTTTGCGTGGCGTTGTCAGCGGCGATCACGGTCATTGTCGCCAGCTGGCTGGGCTTGCCGGTCAGTTCCACGCATATCGCCGTTGGCGCAATTTTCGGCGTCGGATTCTATCGTGAGTGGCAGTCGGATCGCAGGCGGAAACAGAACAATGGGCGAAACGCGACAGCGCAGAAGCTGGCCCCGGAAGAATACCGGCGGCGCAAGCTGGTGCGGCGGTCGCATTTCATGACGATCATTGCGGCCTGGGTCGTGACCGTGCCTGCCGCAGCCGCCATGTCGGCCGTGATTTTCTGGATATTGACCAGATTCGTCTGACGACTGCTATCAGAGCCTGATCTGTTCCGGGGACAGCGGATGATCGGGCGCGTGTTTGATCAGGTCAGACACTTTCGTGCAAAGGGGGGTGGGCACCCCGGTTTCGTGCCCCAGCCGAATGATATGGCCCTGAAGGCTGTCGATTTCCGTTTGCCGCTCGGCCATCAGGTCATAGGCCATCGAGGTCCGGGCGGTGGGGTCGATGGTGAGCATCCGCGCCGCGATCCGGCTGAACAAAGGTGTCGGCAGCCGCAGGATATGCGGCGTCATCCACGCCGGAAGCGGCGTTGTCGAGGCCACCGGATGCCCGGCCGCCTTGAGAACGGACAGCGCCTCGGCCATCTGATCGGCCATGAGGTTGCGCCAGTCACGGCTGAGCAGCTGATCCACAAGTGGCAGGCCCGACAGTGCGTTCAGCGCGTTGTTGAGGTTGATCACCAGCTTGCCCCATTGCACCGCCTCGATCCGGTCAGTCGCGATAACGGGCAGGTCCGGGCTGCTGAGGGCGGTGGCCAGATCGCCTGGGCCGTTCTGGATGACAATTTCGCCTGATGTGGCCCGGTGATAGGTGGCGGGGCCGTTCGGGACCACGTTGAAGGGGACCATGCCCGCGCGCACATCCCGACCGGGCAGGGCCTTGCGTAGGGTTGCCGCATTCTCGATCCCGTTTTGCCAGGACAGGACGGGCGCGTCCCGACAGGCGGCGTCCGCGATATGACCGGCCATATCCGCCGTCGCCCCGGATTTGACGGTGACAATGACCAGCTCGGCCTGATCCAGGCAGGCAGGATCGGCGCTGAGTGTCAGGGCTTCCGCCGCAACATGGGCATTGAGGCCATCGTAATCCGTGACCGTCAGCCCATGTTCGCGAATCGGGTCCAGTACACGGGCACGCCCCAGCAAGGTCACCGCATGCCCTGAGCGGGCCAGTAAACCGCCGCAGTAGCAGCCGATGCTGCCCGCGCCTGCGATGACAAGTTTCATGATACCCCCTCTGGTATACCAGAAAGGATCACCGCAAACGGACGGTTACACAAGCCCACCCGGCCCCGACGCCGTACGCGGGCGGGCCAGCCGGGGCTTAGTACGCTCAAACTGTTCTGAAATGGCGATAAATTCGCGGTCATCCCCTGCCGGAAGGTGGAAGGCGCCATTGACCCAATCGGCGCTTTTCCACTCATGAATCGCCGTCTCGATCTTTTCTTTCGAGGATGAGACGAAGTTCCACCAGATATAGCGATCCTTATTCAGGGTCGCGCCGCCCAGCAGCATCAGCCGCGCACCCTGCGGGCCTGCCCGGGCCGATAGCCTGTCACCGGGGCGGAACACCATCATGCGGCCTTCGTCGAACATGTCGCCTGCAATCTCGATCGATCCTTGCGTGACATAGACACCGCGATCCTCGTGGTCGTCGGGCAGCGGGAAGGACGCGCCGGGGGCAAGCTGAACATCCAGATAGAAGGTCTCGGACAGCATCGTCACGGGGCTGGTTTCGCCATAAGCGTTGCCGAGGATCAGCCGTGCGCTGACGCCCTTGTCTTGGATATGGGGCAGCGCGCCTTGCTTGTGGTGTTCGAACTCGGGGGCCATATCCTCCTGCGCTTCGGGTAGGGCAAGCCAGGTCTGAATGCCGAACAGCTTGTGGCCTTTGCCGCGCGTTTCTTCGCTGGTGCGCTCGGAATGGGTCACGCCACGGCCTGCAACCATCCAGTTGACTTCGCCGGGGTAAATCATCTGGTGAGTGCCGAGGCTGTCGCGATGTTCGAATTCGCCCTGATAGAGGTAAGTGACGGTTCCCAGCCCGATATGCGGGTGCGGTCGCACGTCAATGCCGCCTTCGGTGACGAATTCTGCCGGGCCGACCTGATCGAAGAAGATGAATGGGCCAACCAGTTGGCGTTTGACCGAGGGCAGCGCGCGGCGCACCTCGAACCCGCCCAGATCGCGGGCGCGGGGAATGATGAGTGTTTCCAGCGCGCCGTTTTCAGCTGCGTCGGTGGTGTGGGACGGGTTCCAGCTCACATTCGTATCCTCGGCTTTTTGATCATCCAAAGCAGGTCCGCATTCGCTAGGTCAAAATATATGCAGGCCCGGGCCCGGCGTCAGTGCAGCCCTGCACGGGGGACGTGCATATTTGCGGCATTCGCGCGTATGGGTGCATATTGATATAACCCCTAACTAGGGATAAATGACTGCCATGACACACGAGACTCAAAACCGAGAAAATCAGGCCCTGGTATTGGCCCTGTTGCGCAGCCAGCAGTTGTTCATGCGTGCCATGGGACCGGTGTTTCGCGCCGGGGGTCTGACGGCACCTCAGTGGGATGCGCTGGAGATCCTGAACACCAAAGGCGCGCTGTCGATCAATGACCTGTTGCGCCTGACGCTGTCCACATCCGGCAATCTGGATGTTGTCGTCAAAAACCTGATTCAGGCCGGTCTGGTGGAGAAGACCGTTGATGAAACCGACAAGCGCGCCCGCGTTTTACGCCTGACAGAAGCCGGAAAACAGAAAGTGGCCGCGTTCATGCCCGTCCACAATCAGGCGCTGGAACAGATATTCGGACGCCTGAGCACCGAAACCAGACGCGAAACGATCAGAACGCTCAACCAGCTTCGCAAAAAGCTGCCCCAACCACAGAAAGGCGAGACATGACCAACAAAACCTTCCTGACCACGCATGGTGTGATCTATATGTTTTTCGCATTGGCGCTGTTTTTTGCGCCAACCATCCTTTGGCCCAACTATGGACTGCAACTGAACGATCGGTATGCCGTGTTTCTGTCGCAGCATAATGCGATCTTTCTGGGTGGCATCGGCCTAATCAGCTTCCTGTTTCGAAACACTGAAACCGGTACCGAGACAGCACAGAACATCCTGAAAGGTCTGATGGGGACCAACATATTGGGCGTTGTCATCACGCTTTATGCCTGTCTGACCGGGGTGTTCACCGGCTTTGGCTGGTCCGACCCCATCTTCTTTGCGCTGCTTGCCATTCTGAGCTTTGTGCAGCTTGGCAGGAACCGCTGACCACACCCCCTACCCCCCTGAACGTGGAGCATTTGACCATGAGTACGATGAAAATCTGGGATCTGCATCTGGCCTATGACGGACCCGTAACCGCAGAGTTTCTGGCCGGAACAAAGGAACTGGCTGAAAGCATCGCCCAGGAACCCGGTGTCGTCTGGAAGATCTGGACTGTCGAAGAAGGCACGAACCATTTCGGATCGACCTATCTGTTTCGCGATCGCGCCAGTCTGGAGACCTACAAGGCGATGCACCTGAAACGCCTTGAGGCCATCGGGGTCGCAGTGACCTCGGATCATGTCTTTGACATCATGGAAGACCTCAGCGCGATCAACAACGCGCCGATACACGGCTGACGGACCCGGAGAGTACCCGCGCCATCAACCTGCCAGCCGCTTTGCATAGGTGGCGCGGGTCATCTCGACATCCTGCACGGTGATGCTGCCGACCTCGGGCAAGGTCTGGGCCAGAACGTCCAGAATGATGGCGTTAAGCTCGGCCCGTGTGGCCTCATCCCGGCCCCGCATCAACAGCAGCGTGGCATGCACGAAGGTCTGCGGTTGCGTTCCGATGTAGGAATAGGCAATCGGTGCGGCGCGGATCTTGAGCGCTGAGGCGTCGATTTCATCATGTTTTGCGAGAACGGTATGCAGCCGCTCGCAGATCATCTGGAAATCATGGGTGTCTTCCAGAGATTTGGAAAATTCCAGCGTTACGTGAGGCATTGAATGCTCCGGGGGTCATGAGAGAGCCTGATGGCCCTCTCGAAACTGCAAGTTGATCTTAAACGCCCAGACACCAGCGCATTACGGCCTTTTGTGCGTGCAGGCGGTTTTCAGCCTCGTCGAAGATGACCGAGTTCGGGCCGTCCATGACCTCGGAGGTTGCTTCTTCCTCACGATGCGCGGGCAGGCAGTGCATGAACAGCGCGTCGGGTTTGGCATGTGACATGAGTTCCGCGTTGACCTGATAGGGGCGCAGCATGTTGTGGCGACGTTCCTTGGCGGATTGGCTGTCATGCATCGAAACCCAGGTGTCGGCAACCACCAGATCAGCGCCCTCGACCGCTTTGTGCGGGTCCCGTTCGATGACGACTCTGGACCCCTTCTGGCGGGCAAACCCCATGAATTCTTCTTCGGGGTCAAGCTGGGCCGGGCCGGAGAAGGTCAGATCGAAGCCGAACTGACCGGCGGCGTGCAGGAAGGAGGCGCAGACATTGTTGCCATCGCCGGTCCAGACCACTTTCTTGCCCGCAATGGGGCCGCGGTGTTCCTCGAACGTCAAAACATCGGCCATGATCTGGCAGGGATGGGTGCGGTCGGTCAGGCCGTTGATGACGGGCACGTCGGAATACTCGGCCATTTCGGTCAGGATGGTTTCATCGAAGGTGCGGATCATAATCATGTCGACATAGCGCGACAGCACACGGGCGGTATCGGCAATGGTTTCGCCGTGACCCAGCTGCATGTCCTTGCCCGACAGCACCATGGTCTGGCCACCCATCTGGCGCACGCCCACGTCAAAGGACACGCGCGTCCGGGTCGAGGGCTTTTCGAAGATCAGCGCGACCATACGGTCTTTCAGCGGCTGTTCGTCGTCAGGGGCGGCCTTGGGACGGCCCAGACGCGCCTGTTTCATCGCGCCCGCCTGATCTATCATGGACCGCAGCGCGGTGGCATCGGTTTTGTGGATATCGAGAAAATGGTTCATATCGCTTCGCTTTTGGCTGGTCGGGCGGTGGGGGCCAGCCCCCACACCCCCGGAGTATTTGGGAAAAGATGAAGCTCAGGCAGTTGCGAGCTGGGTTTCGATCTGATTGACGGCCTTTTCGAGGCGGATCATGGCCTGGGCGATGTCATCCTCGGTCAGGGTCAGGGGCGGCAGCAGGCGGATGACGTTGTCGGCGGCGGGGACGGTGATGACCAGATTGTCATAGCCCGCATTGACCACATCAATATTCGGCGCCTTGCATTTCAGGCCGAGCATCAGGCCCGATCCGCGCACCTCTTCGAAGACCTCGGGGTGATCGGCAACCAAGCCTTCGAGTTTCTGGCGCAACAGGCCGGCCTTGCGGTTGACACCTTCGAGGAAGGCGGGTGTGGCGACCTGATCGATCACAGCACAGCCCACGGCGCAGCCCAGCGGGTTGCCGCCATAGGTGGAGCCATGCGTACCTGCGGTCATGCCGGAAGCCGCATCTTCGGTTGCCAGCACGGCACCGAGAGGGAAACCGCCGCCGATGCCTTTGGCGACCATCATGATATCCGGGGTGATCCCGGCCCATTCATGGGCGAAGAGCCTGCCGGTACGACCGACGCCGCATTGCACCTCGTCCAGGATCAGCAGCAGACCGTGTTCGTCACAAATGGCGCGCAGGGCCCTGAGTTCGGCGTCAGGCACGGGGCGGATGCCTCCCTCGCCCTGAATCGGTTCGATCAGGATGGCTGCGGTATCTTCGGTGATGGCGTCGGTGACACCGTCGAGATCACCGAAGGCGACGTGGACAAAGCCCGGCAGAAGCGGGCCAAAGCCTTTGGTCATCTTCTCAGACCCGGCCGCTGCGATGCCCGCCGACGACCGGCCATGGAAGGAGCCGTCGAAGGTGATGATCTCAACCCGTTCGGGCTGGTCTTTGTCATAGAAATACTTGCGGGCCATTTTCACGGCCAGTTCACAGGCTTCGGTACCGGAATTCGTAAAGAATACCGTATCCGCAAAGGTGTGTTCGACCAGCTTGTCTGCCAGTGCCTGCTGTTGCGGGATGTTGTAGAGGTTCGAGACATGCCACAGCGCGTGGGCCTGTTCCGTAAGGGCGGCCACCAGTGCCGGATGGGCGTGGCCCAGTGCGTTCACCGCGATCCCTGCGCCAAGGTCCAGAAAACGTCGGCCATCCGCCTCGGTCAGCCAGGCGCCTTCG
Organism: Ruegeria sp. O4; assembly: GCF_056535125.1. Lineage (NCBI taxonomy): Bacteria > Pseudomonadati > Pseudomonadota > Alphaproteobacteria > Rhodobacterales > Roseobacteraceae > Ruegeria > Ruegeria sp. O4. The sequence goes on from NZ_JBQERO010000023.1 coordinate 48,004, forward strand.
CCCTTTACAAATGACAGGGGCGCGCGGTTATAGGTCGGCAGAACGGACGGGATCATGGGATCATCCTTTTCGGGTCGTTTGAGCCTCGTGAGTGATACACGAAGGCCCGGTTCGTCAACAGATTTGGTGAGATTTGTGCCAATTTGGCAGGCACATGGGATCAAACAGGCCGATTACGCAAAGAGGCGTCGGCGTCGGAGCAGCTGGATATGTGCGCGTTTGATCATGGCCGCTCTATAGACGTGAAAAGACAGCCTGAAAACCCTATTATTGCCGCCGCGTCAAAATTACCGCCGGATCATTTCGCCGGGCGCCAGCGGTCGAGCTTGCCCATACCGCGGGTGAAAGCCCAGGCAAGGATGCGGGGCATGCCTTTGGCGACGAGGGCATCGACGCAATGAGACTGGAACTCTTCCAGCGAAGCGTCGGGATGGCGGAATGCACCGTTTTCGTAACACAGCGAGCAGTAACGCGTGCTGCGCCCGCCGTCAGCTTCGGACCCGCCGCCCTGGGGATCTTTTGACAGCGGCATGCCGCAACTTTGGCATTTGGGACCCATGGTGCATGTCCTTGCAGAGAATGACTGTCTGACATAGGATCAAAACCATGGAGTTGAGTCAACGGTTTTGAAACATGCGGATCGGGGAACTTGCGCGGCGCAGCGGGCTGAGCCGTGACACGCTGAGGTTTTATGAACGCCAAGGGCTGATCCGGTCAGGCCCGGGGCCGGACAACACAAACAGCTATCGCGACTATCCCGAAGACGCGCTGATCACGCTGGAACAGGTAGCCGATGCACAGGCGGCAGGCATCAGCATTGCAGAACTGGTCATGTTGCTGGGGCAGTTGGAAGCCGCCGATCCCGACAGCTTTGACGGCGAGGCGTTTTTGCAGGACCGGATTGACGAGGTCGAAGCGCGGATTGTGCGGGCAGAGCGGTTTCTGGACAGCCTCAAACAAGCCAAGGCGGCGCTGGCGGCCCCACCGGTTTTGCGCTGAGCGCAGAATTGCGTCTTGCCAAGGCACCCGTTTTGGCGCACCGCTTTCGCCCATGTTCACCCCGAAGGCGCAAAATCCTGCTTTGGCCGCAGGGCTGATCTTTGTCGCGACCGCCTTTATCGCGGCGACGACGCTGTTGGCCAAGGCCTTGGGGACGGATACACTCGGGCCACCCTTGCACGCGATGCAAATCAGTCACGGGCGGTTTCTGTTTGCCCTGCTTGCCATCCTGTCGGCGGTCGCAGTGCTTCGTCCCCGGCTGGGGCGGCCCCATTGGGGGCTGCATGTCGGGCGAACCAGCTTTGGCTGGGCCGGGGTGACGTTGATGTTCGCGTCTGTTGCGTTCATTCCGATGGCGGATGCGACGGCGATCTCCTTTCTGAACCCGGTCTTTGGCATGGTTCTGGCCATTCCGCTGTTGGGGGAACGCGTCGGCCCGTGGCGCTGGCTGGCGGCGGCCGTGGCCCTTGTGGGTGCGGTGATCCTGCTGCGCCCGACACCTGCAAGTTTTCAGCCCGCCGCCCTTCTGGCGCTGGCTGCGGCGGCGTTTATCGGGATGGAGCTGATCTTTATCAAGAAACTGTCGGGGCGCGAGGCCCCGATCCAGATTCTGCTGATCAACAACACGATGGGGCTGGTGATCGCCACGGTCGCGGTCAGCTTTGTGTTTCACATGCCTACGCCACAGCAATGGGTTGCGCTGGTGGGGATCGGCCTGCTGATGGCCTGCGCGCAGGTTTGTTTCATCAACGGCATGGCACGTGCGGACGCGTCATTCGTGGCCCCGATCAGCTATGCCACACTGATTTTCGCCGCGCTGTACGATTTTGCGGTGTTTGATGTGATCCCCGACCGGATCAGCCTGATTGGCGCGGTCACGATCCTGACCGGAGGGCTGATCCTGGTCTGGCGCGAGGCGGTAAACCGCCGGACCTGACAGAAAAAACCGCCCTTGCGGTTCAGGGGCGACCTTTGTGTCGCAAATCCCCATGAATGGCGAGGTGACCGGCGCATTCTGGGCTGAGTTGATTTGCGAGTTTGTTATGCATGAACGCCGAATACCTGAATGGGTACGCCACGCGCCTGCCCCATCGGTGCGCGATTTCGGGATTCTGGCCGGAATCGAAGCCGTGGTGCGCGGTATTCTGATTTCGGTCTTTCCGCTGGCGATGTACCGGGCGCTGGGCGATGCCTCGTCCGTGTCATTCCTGTATTTCCTGATTGGCATCCTGTCCCTGCTGGTCGGGTTGATGGTGCCGTTCCTGATCCGTTTTGTACCGCGCAGATGGGCCTATTCCACCGGTTGCGTCATGTTCATCTGCGGTGCATCGCTGGCGATCGTGGGCAGCCCCGAGGCCGTGGTCGGCGCGTTGGCCCTGAATACCATGGCCGCGGTTGTCACTTTCATCTGCTTCAACACCTATGTGCTGGATTACATCAGCAAGATCGAACTTGGCCGGTGCGAGACCAGCCGCATGTTCTACAGCGCTTTGGGATGGACGGGCGGCCCAATGGCCGGTGTTCTGCTGATGGAGCTTTGGCGCCCTGCCCCGTTTGTCATCAGTGCCGGAGCGGCGCTGGTCATGCTGGCGCAGTTCTGGCGCATGCGTCTGGGCAATGGCAAGCTGATCACCAAGGCTCGTGGTCCGGCCAAGAACCCGTTGGCCTTTCTTCCCCGGTTCTTTGTCCAACCCCGACTGGTTGCCGGATATCTGTTTGCAATGATCCGGTCCTGCGGGTGGTGGATATATGTGGTCTACCTGCCCATTTTCGCCATCCAAAACGGGCTGGGAGAACAACTGGGCGGCATCCTTCTGTCATGCACTAACGCCATGCTGCTGGCCGCCCCGTTGATCCTGCGCTGGGTCCAGACGCGGTCGCTCAGGTCGGCTGTTCGCATCGGGTTTGCCGCCGCGGGGGCCTGCTTTTTCGCAGCCGGATTGGTCGCGGGATGGCCGGTTGCCTCGGTGGCTGCGCTGGTTCTGGGGTCTGTCTGGCTGATCGTTCTGGATATCTGCGCCGGATTGCCCTTCCTTATGGCCGTTAAACCGTCTGAGCGAACCGAGATGTCGGCGATTTATTCCAGTTACCGCGATGTCTCGGGCATTCTGACGCCCGGTGTTGCATCTCTGGTCTTGTTGGTGGCGCCGGTGGCCGGTGTGTTCGCGGCAGGCGGGATTGCCCTGTTTGGCGCTTGGGCTGTGTCGGCCCGCTTGCATCCGCGGCTGGGCGAATCCAAGCCTTCCCTGCCGCCCGACAGGTTGGCAGAGACCGGTTAAGCCTTTAGCCGATAACCGGTGCGCAGCATTTGCCAGGTGATCAACCCGATGGCCAGCGTGGCAAAGCCACAAACCGCCATGCCCAACCACGGTGAGCTGTCGGACACGCCGATCATGCCGTAACGCAGCCCATCGATCAGGTAGAAGACCGGGTTCAGATGGGTCAGGCGGTTCAGGACAGGAGGCAGCGCCTCGACCGAATAGAAGGTGCCCGACAGGAAGGCCAATGGCGTGACGATGAAGTTGGTGATCGCGGCCATCTGATCGAATTTGTTTGCAAAGATCCCGGCAAACAGGCCCAGTGCGCCCATGAAGGCGCCCCCCAGAACAACAAAGATCAGTGCAATCAACGGGTGCTGGGGCGCGATGGACAGCAAAACCAGCAACGCAACTGAAATCACCAGCGCGATCATCAGGCCACGGGCGATGCCACCGGCGAGATACCCCAGCAGGATCTCGAGCGGGGACAGCGGCGGCATCAGCGTGTCGACGATATTGCCCTGCACCTTGGCAATCACCATCGAAGAGGAGGTATTGGCAAAGGCGTTCTGGATCACAGTCATCATCAGGATCCCCGGTGCCAGAAAGACCACAAACGGCACGCCCATGACGTCAGGGCGGCTGGGCCCAATGGCGATGGTGAAGATCAGCAGGAACAGGCCAGCCGTGACCAGAGGCGCCAGAACGGTCTGGGTCCAGACCGAAAGAAAGCGCCGGATTTCGCGCTGCGCCAGCGTGTAAAGCCCCATCCAGTTGACCGCCCCAAAGCTGCGTTCGGTCTGTTCTGCGGGATTCTGCATGCTTTGCCCTCAACCTGATTCGAAGACAGCTTGTAACTCGGGCTGCAGTGTTTAGAATAGGGGGCTGAGACGAATTCCCAAGGCGGCCCGAATCCGGGGCCGCTTTCCGCTTTTGAAAGGCTGACGATGTCCTGGACAGACGAGCGCGTAGAACTGCTGAAGAAGATGTGGGGCGAAGGCCAGTCGGCCAGCCAGATCGCCAAGGAACTGGGTGGCGTGACCCGCAACGCGGTGATTGGCAAGGTCCACCGCCTGGGCCTGTCCAACCGGACAGCAGGCGCAGCCCCGGCCAAGTCCGAACCGAAAGAGAAACCGGCACCCGCGCCCAAGGCCGAAGCCAAGCCCAGACCCATGCCAAAGACAGAACCGGCGCGCCCGGCTGCTGCTGCCGAGGCGAAACCCGCCGTTCCGGCGCGCCGCCAGATCATCCCGGCCGGTCAGCCGCTGCCGCCGCAGCCTTCGGCCAACGAAATCAGCCCCGAGGCGCTGGCCAAGGTCAACGAGATCGAGAAGAAAGCCAAGAAGCTGACGCTGATGGAACTGACCGAGAAAACCTGCAAGTGGCCCGTGGGCGACCCCGCGACCGAGGATTTCTGGTTCTGCGGACTGCCGGTTGAGGCAGGCAAACCCTATTGCGAGGCGCATGTGGGCGTGGCCTTCCAACCCATGAGCTCGCGCCGCGACCGGCGGCGGTAATTGCGAACACAAGAACCTAAATCTTGTCTATGGAACGTGAAAAGGGCGCAGGCGTTTCGCCACGCCTCTTACCGGAGGCGTTGCATAGTCAAGAACGACGCAAGACGTAACGAGCTCTTACAAAGAAAACACTCTCGCTGAATGCTGCGAAGGTGTTTTAGTTCGGAGCGTCAACTTTGCGGAGATAGTGTTGAAGAAGTCGCCGTTTGGGCGCGTTCAGGATGCGGCCTCAATAGGCTTCCGCCTTCCCTTCATCCCGTCAGTCTAGGTTGTG
>NZ_JBQERO010000024.1:0-51039 GCF_056535125.1 Ruegeria sp. O4
CTCAGCATTGGGCTGGAAAAGCCCCGTCGCATTCGAAAGGAAAGTGGCTTAAACGAGCACTTGGGGCGGCACAAAAACGGGACAGGTCCAGGAATACTATTGTAGTATCGATAACCATCATGCTCGGTGTAGGATTTGAGGAGAGATTTGAGACGTGTCTTTGAAAGGGATTGCGTGCACTTTAGCGCCACAACGGCACGACATTCATCGTCATCGTGGTCAAGCATTTGAAGCAGAATCTCATCATTCATTGAGGCAATGTCTTTCTTCTTTAATTGCTTCAACAACTCTCGACGTAACAACAGCTCCATATCCTCCGCTAAAAGGTCCGCAATGCGATCCTTTCCAATCGAAAGCATCGCAGCTGCTTTAAGCGGGAGTGCTTTAGGGGAACCAATGTTGAGAAGGCTGAGTGTTGGCGGTCGATAGTCAGTAATTGCCTTAATGCGGGCCAGGTCAGACCAGTCGCCGAATTTACCTAAGAACTCTATTGCGGACTCCGACATATTTATTTCGTGATCGTCCAAAACACGCCGAACTAGCTCTAGGTCTTGCTTTTGCTTAATGCCGCACAGAGCCTCCAGCGCAGCTGTCACAAGGCGCTTACGAAGGAACGGAATAAGTTTTTTTGATCCTTTAAAAGTTTCATTTTCGCTGCCAAGAATATCTTCAAGCTTGCTTAGGCGCGTATCAAAGTACTGCTCAAACCCATCTTGCAGCTCCCGGCGCATAGCTTGTTTCATCTTGGTTGTGTGTTCGCGAAACAGAACCAAGGCGGCTTCATCGTCGTATATTCCGCCTTCGTCGTAATTCTTCCGAAGTTCTCGGAAGTCCTTGGTTGCTAGAATAGCTAGTTTGTACCGATCCAGATGCTCATTGTCCGTTTCTGTGTTTACGAAGATCGATCCAAACCCTTGTTTCTTTTTGGTTATTGCGAGAGCCTTCTTTGCCAAATTGTCTTCCAAGGGAAAGCCTGCATCATGCAGTGCAAGTGCTGCGTAGTACCTGACCGTATAGTCCGGATCGCTTATGAGTGTTCCCGCTAGCTCCTTATGTAGAGCACTTCGATCATACAGTGTGGCTGTTGCTCGCTGACGTATGGTTCCCGAGGGTGATCCCGCGCACTCAATCAAGAATTCCGTGGTCAACGAGGTTGGGTTTTTAAACAACTCGTCCGCCGTCTTTTCATCGACGTCATCTACGGCCAATTCTAGTGCACGCGTCAGCGCCCGTGTGATACCGGACCGAGCTTCAAGCCTGAGAATGAGATCGCCTAGCTTTGCTTGATACTGAGGTGTGCTGTTGTGATACAGTTCTTCAAGTATTGGGATATCGTCTCTTTTGCCATGACGCGCTAGGTACCCGAGCGCTTCTGCAAATACACCGCGTTTGGCATCTTCGCTCAGCCAGCGTTTGATAACAGCTTTTCGACCAAAGGCTTGCCCAGTTTCAGGAAGCTTCATGTCCAAAAGAGAAATCAACCTGATGGTATTCGCCTGTTTTGCCTCGTCGGAAATCGATGCTTTGAAAACCAGGGTTTCTAAATTTTTTGATCCTTCCAACTGGCGCGCAATCCAATACCACAAAGGTATGTTCTGGCTGTCAAACCCTGCGATCCCGCAGTCTTGTAACCCTCGAATCTCCTCTTGACCAAGTTCGACGTCATTACGATATCTGAAGAGGAGGTTCGCATCGTGGGCACCCAAGACAATATCGTCATTGCCGGTCCGATAAAGTGTTGAAGCTACAAGCCGCAAGCGCGCAGCTTCGACTGCACTGGTTTCTTCCCAACCAGCATGCCGTTGCGCGATGTTTTCAAGGAAGAGTCTGGCGGGTTCCGAAAACAGGTGGTTTTTTTCACTTTCTTCCTCAGGCATAGACTTAACTGAGGCCTGCGGCGTTTCCGTTTTGGCTTTTCGTGTTGATTTGGCTTGTCGTTTTTCGAACTCCGCCCATCCGATTGAATTCAGTTTTGCTCGGATTAACGTTTCAAACGCAGCCTCGTCGGGATATTCTTTGTACAGTGCATCTTTTTTTGAGAAGCAATCCTCCTTGAACTCTAAGACACGCTGTAACGACGCGCCTGGATCGCGCTGCCTCTCAGGTGGTATCGCTTTGAAGTACACTGTTATATCTTGCATTTTTCCGGACTTGACATGCTCTTTGGCACGCTCAAATTCTTCTTCAAATCCTGAACTGAAGCGAGAGTTTCCAGTTGCTGTTGGCGAGCCCCAATGATCGAACATTACACCAATGAAATATTCACATCGATCCAACTCTTGGTTGATTAGAGCTTGCGGACGACCGCGCCCAGGCAATGTTTCTTCCCAGCCGACTGGATCTATCATGCACCCCCAGTGGCGGGAATGATCTCTATTTAACTCGTCAACAACATCGCGAAATGTTGAGCGTTCCGTTTCAAGCCCACTTGGGGAACCGATGAAAACTGAGATTAGTTGGATATTACCGTTCAACACGTCAACTTTGCTCTGAGATTTGGGCTATCGCCAAGAATATTATGCGTTTCCAAAGGTTAAGGCGCCAAGCGATGTTTGCAAAGATCGGTTTTAGACTTTTTGACGGCTTTTCCACCATTGGCGCACCTTTGAAAAGTCTGGTCTCTGCGCAAAGCTGCCTTTGGTCAGGCTCGATGTTGCAAGGGCAGCGAACGGCAGATGTGTGGCCGTCTATTACTTTTTGAATTTTGACAGAAGGGCTCAATCGCAAATGGCGGCAGGCCCTCTACCTCACCACTTTCTTTTCGTGGGCCAGCGGGATTTGGACAAGCCAAACGCCCTGGCCGTCAGGGTGAGGGCGCAGCCCTCCCCCTCGGGCAACCCCATTAGACAGGGCCGTGTCCTCGGCTGTGCCTGCGGGCCGCACCACCCCTGTCGAATAGCATTGCCTCGCCCCCTCCCGCGTTCGCCACGTGGCAGATTAGCAGGAACAGGCAGCTTCGCTGTCTGACCTACAAATCAGCTCTGATTTTCCGAAAGGGAAGTCAGATCAAACCACACTATCTGCGGGAATACGAAATGGCGGCGGCGTGTTAGCTGATGACACAAAGGTCAAATTCAACTGATGTCCAACATTGGGGGCGCCTTCTGATGTCGAACGTTCGCTGCTTTTCTGGTCCAACTATGAAGGTTGGGTCAGGTTCATGTGACGTTCAACAGAAAACCAGTGGCGGACCGAGGAGGATTCGAACCCCCGACCCCTTGATTCGTAGTCAAGTACTCTATCCAGCTGAGCTATCGGTCCGCGTTGGTGAGGCGCTGTTTAGACCTGTGGTCAAAGACGTGCAAGCCGATTCTTCAAAAAAAAATCAAAAAGTCATGTCTCCACGCGGAAGCCTGATTTCAAAGATCGTTCCATCGGGTCCGGTCTCCTTCAGTGTCAGGTTACCGCCATGCCCGCGCACCAGTTCCTGTGAGATTGCAAGGCCCAGGCCAGAGCCTCCTTTGCGGACCCCACCCTGAAACGGTGTGAACAGGTTTTCACGTGCTTTTGGCGGAAGACCCGGCCCGGTGTCGCGAATTTCAAGACACCAGGCATCCTGATATTCACACCCGACGATGGTGATGTGACCCGGCTTACCCGAGGCTTCCAACGCCTGTCTTGCGTTACGCACGAGGTTCATGATGACACGAAACAACTGCTCGGGGTCGGCGCGGGCGATCAGATCTTCCGGCACTTCGTTCACGATCTCGACGCAGCCCCCTGCGACCGCCAGCTGTTCGCTGGTGGCGACATCAGCCGCAATTGTCCGCAGGGGCACCATCGTCAAGGTGGGCGCAGGTTCTTCTGCACGGCCGAATGCCAATGTGCTTTCACACAGCGATACAGCACGGGTGATCGAATTCACCAACTTCGGAGCCATTCGCCGGACCAGCGGGTCATCACTGGATTCGATCCTGTCCGTGAACAGCTGCGCCGATGTCAGAATGTTGCGCAGGTCATGGCTGACCTTTGCAACCGCCCCACCCAGTTGCGCCAACCGCTCGCGCTGTTTGAGAGCCTGCGTCAGTTCCGTTTGCAGCATCTTCAGCGCTTCTTCCGCCTCGCGCAATTCTGTCACTCTGGAATTCGGAGAGATGATGCCGCGCGCATCTTCGGGTGCGCTGGCATAGCGCTGCATATATCCAACCACGCTTTTGATGGGCCGGACAAGAACCACGCGCACCGCAAGGAACAGTAAGGACGCCGTGATGATCGAGATGACAAAGGACAGCCCCAGAATGCGCAGGCCGTAATCAACCATCGCCATACGGAGGGGAGCGCTGTCGATGGTGACCTCGATCAGCAGTCCCGCGCCCTTGACCGGCTCGCCAATGATACGAATGACTTCATTTTCAGGTATGAATATCCGGCTCACCGCATCCCGGATCAAAATCCATGGACCGGCATCCCGTAGATCAAATGTTTTGGTGATTGCCTCTGGAATCGGAGACGACAGCATGAGTTGGCGGACTTCATCCCGACGCAACACAACGTTGTAGACACCGGCATTCGCCAGCAATTCCGCCTCAAGATCTTCGGCCAGCATATCATCTGCCAACAAAGCCAGCGATGCGATCTGAGCGCGTTCCAGACGGTTCAGTAGGAAATCCTCGCGGAACCGGGCTATCGACGGGACAAAGATCAGGATTTCGGCCAACATAACGAAGACCGTCGTCAGGATCAGAAATCGGCCCGACAGCGAGTTCAATTTACGCTCCTTTACAGGTCAGGGAATCCAACGCTGAACAAACCTGACCACACGTTTAACTGTCTGATTCTCAAACAGCCTTGGAGAGAAATAAGCGCCAGCAACGCGTTTGTTAAGCTCTCCGATTGTCGGATAGGGTGAAACCATAGCAGCGATCTGTCCCATCTTCAGATTATTGGCCAAAGCCAGCGACCACATGTTTATCAACTCGCCCGCCTGATGGCCCACAATCGTGGCGCCGACGGGCCTGCCCTTCACCACCATGACCTTTATGAACCCTTTGGTTTTGCGCTCGGCCAAAGCGCGGTCATTGTGGTGAAAATCAAAGCGCGCAACCTCCAGCCTGTCGCCATGCCGGTCGCGGGCCTGAGCTTCGGTCAGACCTACCTGTGCCAGTTCAGGATCGGTGAACGTTGCCCATGGGATATGCGCCGTTTTCGCCCTGGTGGGCAGGCCGAACAAGGCGGATCGAATGATGATACCCGCATGATACCCGGCAACATGGGTGAATTGCAGCCCCCCCACGACATCGCCAATCGCATAGACCCGGCGGTTTGACGTCCGCAAGCTGCCATCCGTCTTGATTCCGTTTCTGGTGCGGTCAATTCCCGCCGCAGTCAGTTTCAGACGCTCGATATTGGCTTTGCGCCCTGCGGCGATCAAAAGGTGAGAGCCCCGGTGAATATCGCCGTTCTCGGTCACGACCTCCACAACGCCATCCTTTCCGCGAATCTGGGCCACCACGGCGTTTTCGTGGATCACGACACCTTCACTGCGCAAAGCCTCCAGCACAATGGACGCGGCCTCGGGGTCGTCTTTGCCCAACGCCCTCTGCCCTTCAACGACTGTTACCTTGCTGCCCAACCGGACATGAGCCTGCGCCATTTCCATACCCACCGGACCACCGCCAATGATCAGCAGGTGTTCCGGACGCTCGCGCAGGTCGAAGATGGTTTCGTTTGTTTGATAAGGTACAGTGTCCAGACCAGGGATTGGCGGAACCATTGGCGACGACCCGGTCGCAATCACGATCCGGCGCGCGGTGATGACATGATCTCCGGCCTGCACTTTGGTCGGGGAGATAAAGCTGCCATATTCGCGGATCACTTTGACACCCAAACCTTCGAAGCGCTCCTGGCTGTCCATCGGTTCGATCTGGGCAATCACATCCCGCACATGATCCTTCGCCGCTGCATAGTCGATCTGAGGGTTTACATCGGCCACGCCAAACGCGGCGGAATGCGCCTGACCAAAGGCCGCTTTGCCGCTTGCGATCAGCGCTTTCGACGGGACGCAGCCGAAGTTCAGGCAGTCGCCACCCATCTTGTGCCCTTCCAGAAGGATCACCTTCGCACCCATCTGGCTGGCACCGGCCGCAACCGATAACCCACCGGACCCGGCCCCAATGACCAGGATATCTGTCTTGAGGTGTTGCATGGGTCAGGCGTCCTTTCCGCCACGCAGGGACTTGATGACAATCGACAAAGCAGCCAGCACACACAAGCCGACAATGGGGCCAATGACGAAGGGTTCCCACAACAAAGAAACGTCCGGTGTTTCGCCACGGTCGAACACACCGCCCAGCCCAACGCCGATCCAGGTGTAAACGATACCCCCCGGAATAATGCCCAGCGCCGTCGTGATCAGAAAATTGCGAAATTTGACGCCCACCAGCGCAGGCACCAGATTGGCCACAAAGAACGGCACAACCGGGACAAGCCGCAGCAGGAACAGCACCGAGATTTCGTTCTCGCGCAACCTGTCTTTCAGCTTCCCAATCGTCCCCTTTGAGGCATCCAGCCGGGCCGTCAAAACATTGCCCAACCCCCAGCGGGCGGCCAAAAAGATGGCCGATGCGCCAATAGTGGCCGAAAATACATTGAACACCGTTCCGGCAAACAGTCCAAACAGGAACCCGCCGGTCATCGAGGCGACAGCAGCCCCGGGCAGCGAAAACGCGACGATTACGATATAGACGGCAACGAACCCGGCCACCATGGCCCAATAGTTTGCGTCCCGCCACGCCAGCAACGCTTCGCGGTTGTCTCGCAGGGTTTCGAAAGTCAGGTAATCACCCAGCGTGAAAAACCCCACCGCGGCGACACCGAGAATCACCAGCAAGGGGATATGACGCGCCAACCCGTTTCGTGGAGCGTGGCTTGTTTCGGACATCTGGCCTTCCGGTTCTTCTTGCTTCATCTTACGCCCAACATGCGCTGCTTGCGCTTTCGGCAACAGGGGGTTCACGGGGCCTTGATCTATGTGGCCGCGAACGTGACAGTTTCAGACGATAATCGACCGATTTGAAATCTTTTCTGCATCCGGTTTACAGAATTGTTGCAAAAGCCGCGAAAACCGGACCGTTGGGGTTTGACTTACACTTCGCTTGGCAGTAGAGGACGGGCTTCGAACACTAGGGCCAGGCGAATCCGCGCCGCACCCGACCGCTATAGATTGGAGACGGAGCGATGAAACGCACCTATCAGCCTTCGAACCTGGTTCGCAAACGCCGCCACGGTTTCCGCGCGCGCATGGCCACCAAAGCCGGCCGCAAGATCCTGAACGCACGCCGCGCCCGCGGCCGCAAATCGCTGAGCGCGTAAAACCGCCCACCGATCAGGGTATGAACATGACGCCGCCGGAGGCCCCTGAGGATGGTAAGAACCACCCCGGGAATACGCCCCCGGCGGCTTCTGTTTGTCTACCCACATCCCTGACGATCCTGAAAAAAAGAGCCGATTTCCTGAAAGCCGCCCGCGCGCGCAGGCAGGGAACGTCTTCGATGATGGTGCAGGCCCGCAGACGCGCTCCGGATGAAGCGGTGGGGCTGCGCGTTGGCTTTACCTGCTCAAAGAAAGTCGGCAATGCCGTGGCCCGCAATCGTGCCAAGCGCCGCCTGAGAGAAGTCGCACGGGCCGTCTTGCCTGTGTATGGTCTTGAAGGTTGGGACTATGTGCTGATCGGGCGGGCTGATGTAACCGCCGATCTTCCTTATGACGTCCTGCTGAGCGACTTGCGGTATGCGCTTCGCAAAGTGCATGCGGATCGCAAATGACCTTTCTGTCCCATATCGTCGCCCTGCCCGTTCGCGCGTACCGGCTGATTTTCAGCCCCTGGGTTGGTTTCAACTGCCGCTATCAGCCCACATGCTCGGCCTATGCACTGGAAGCATTGGAAAAACATGGCGCGATCCGAGGATCGTGGCTGGCTGCGCACCGGATTTGCCGGTGCCACCCCTGGGGCGGTGACGGTTACGATCCGGTGCCCGACAATGCCGACCCTTAAGTCAACGCCAGGTTGCCGCGGTCGGTGAAGCTGCGGGTCGGAATGACCTCTCGGTCCAGTTTCCCCATCAACGTATGGTGCAGGTCTTCGAAAAACCGGGGCGAATCAAAATACCAATTGTGTGTCGCCGAAGGCCCATCCCCGTATTCATCGCGGGTATTCTTGAAATGGGACCCGCAATACAGATTAACCGCTTTCTCAGGCCGGTCGTTTGGCATTCCGACACGGCCCAGTCGGCGCGATACTCCGACACGCTTGACCTCTGAAATCGACAAAACCTCGTCAAAGGGGCTGTAATAGCATGTCAGCCTGGTACAACGTCGCATCAGAGAGGAGGTCTTGGAACTGCCGTCGCGGAACGATTTCGCGGATACATCCGCCGCGACAAACGCGATCTGGCTGGTCATCCAGCTGTGTTGCGCGGTTTCATGGTCGTCATCGGCATAATCCATGGCTTCGCGTACCAAGAACGTGCCCATGGAATGCGCCAGAACATGGACGTTATACCGGCAATCCGCGGTCTGCATCCGGGACAGCCGCGTGATCCCGTGACTGAACAATTTTTCTGCCGCACGCCGCGCGTCAGCCCGGTCAACGTTATAGCCCAGAACCGATCCATCGCTTGGCCAATCATAGCTAATGACCACACCGTTAAAGCCATGCGCCTCAAGACCGGTGCGAATTTTGCGGTGACGTTCCAGCATCTGATATTGCTCGGTATTGAACCCGTGCACGAAGACGACAATATGCCCATTCTCGGTAGCCGTCGCCCCGGCTTCGGCCTGAAGCCGGCTTATCCATTGAGACTGCGGTATTTCATGCTGCCGTGCCGGTTGCCCGACATTTCCCGGAATAGCCAGATATCGCGCGGCACCCATCTTGTTTGAATAGTGATCGCCGCTGCGGGCGCGGACCGAAAAGAAGTAGTCCATAATATACCTCCTGAAAAATACGCGCAGGGTAACACGGGTGCAACTACGCTCCAAACGCGGTTGATCCTGCTTCTACGCCTTGCCCGGGCCTTCGGTCCGCTGTAACCACGGCGCATGTTTGATGATGCAGACGATATCCACCCGCTGTTTGCCGGCGCGCCCTCGACAACCGAGTTCAAGAAGCTGCGCAAACGCATTGTGCGCCAGACCCGTGAAGCGATCGAGCAATACGGGATGGTGGCTCCGTCCGCCCACGACAAGGATGGCAAGCCGCCCCGCTGGCTGGTCTGTCTTTCCGGTGGCAAGGACAGCTATACATTGCTGGCTGTTCTCTACGAGCTCAAATGGCGAGGCCTGTTGCCTGTCGATCTGCTGGCCTGCAATCTGGATCAGGGCCAGCCGGGCTTTCCGGCCACGGTCCTGCCCGAGTTTCTGGGTCGAATGGACGTACCGCATCGGGTCGAATATCAGGACACATACTCCGTTGTGATGGACAAGGTTCCGCAGGGCCGGACCTATTGCGCCCTGTGTTCCCGTTTGCGCCGTGGCAACCTCTATCGCATCGCGCGCGAGGAGGGATGCTCGGCGGTCGTCCTGGGGCATCACCGCGACGATATCCTTGAGACGTTTTTCATGAACCTGTTCCACGGCGGCCGCCTGGCCACGATGCCGCCAAAACTGGTGAATGAAGAAGGCGATCTTTTTGTATTCCGCCCGCTCGCCCATGTCGCCGAAGCCGATTGCGAGAAATTTGCAAAGGCGATGCAATACCCGATCATTCCCTGTGACCTGTGCGGCAGTCAGGATGGGTTGCAGCGCCAGCAGGTCAAACAGATTCTGGATCAATGGGAAAAGAACAGCCCGGGTCGGCGACAGGTTATGTTCCGAGCGTTAACAAATGCGCGGCCATCGCACCTTCTGGATGGAAAGCTATTTGATTTCATTAACCTTTCGCTAAATTCCAACGAAAATTCCGGGAATTTGGAAGAGATTCCGCTTCTGCGTTAACGACTGACTCAGACTGGTTTCATAGGCTTTGCCTTGTGCAGATCATGCCCAAGGCCAGAAAGCTGATGCGGAACCATCCCCTTACCGACCGTTTTGTCCATTCGTTGAAAACCGTTCTGGGCGGCCCAGCCGCGCTGGCCTTTGTTCCGGCGCTTTGTCTGAGTGCATTCTGGATTGGGGGTGAACAGGCCCTGGTTGCACTGGCCCTGGTTTTGCCTCTGATCGTCGCAGGCATCAATGCGTTCGCAGCCAATCCGTCGCGTAAGGGGCTTTGGCGTCCCGGCGGTCTGCTGTCAAAGGACCAGTTTGAAACAGTTTTGGAGAAGGTATTTGCCGACGCCCGCCTGAAGGGGGAAAACTCGGCCTGTTTCGCGGTGGTTCTGGATGACTTTACGCAATTGCTTGATCTGCACGGACAGGCGGCGGCAAACCACGTTGCACAGCAATTCTGCTCGCGCGTTTTGTCCATGATCCGCTCAAATGATTGCGCAACCCGGATGGGTGGAAACAGGATGATGGTTGTTCTGCACCCGGCACGGCAACTGGATTTGGAAGCTTGTATTCAGATGTCGGGCCGTATGCAAAACGCCGTAGAAGATCCCATCATGCTGAATGGTACCGGCGTGTATATGTCCTGTTCCATCGGCTTTTGCCTGAGCAGCAATATCACTGACGGCTCTGCAATCGATTGGCAGGAGGCCGCAAATAACGCCCTTTTGGAGGCACAACAAAACGGGCCATCCACGATTCGCGCTTTTTCCTCTCAGACGCGCAGACGGGCACAGGTCAGGATCAACTTGCGCAAAGAATTCGAAGCGGCGCTGGACAGCGGTGAGATCCGTCCATGGTTTCAACCCCAGATCTCAACCGATACCGGGCGTATCAGCGGGTTTGAGGCTCTGGCCCGCTGGGAACATCCGAAAAAAGGGGTTCTTGCCCCCAATGTGTTCCTGCCCTTTGCCGAACAGGCCGAACTGATGGACCGGTTGGGTCAGGCCATGCGGCATCATTCCTTTTCCGCAATGCGCGACTGGGATCGGTCCATGCTGTCGGTGCCGCGCATCGGGATCAACTTTTCATCTGACGAACTGCGCAATCCGGGCCTGATCGACCGTCTGAAATGGGAACTGGATCAATTCGATCTGACCCCTGACAGGTTGGCGGTCGAGGTGTTGGAGACCGTGTTCTCCAGACGGCCCGACGATGTCATCACCCGCAACGTCACCGGGCTTGCCGCAATGGGGTGCTGTATTGATCTGGACGATTTCGGGACAGGACATGCCTCGATCGGTTCCATCAAACGGTTCAACGTGTCGCGCATCAAGATCGACAGATCATTTGTTGCCAAAGCGGATCTGGACCCAAGCCAGCAACAGCTTGCCAGCGCCATTCTGATGATGGCAGAACGTTTGCATCTGGAAACTCTGGCCGAAGGTGTCGAAACGCCGGGTGAGCACGCTTTGATGGCCCAACTGGGTTGCGATCATGTTCAGGGGTTTGGCATCGGCAAGCCCATACCATTCGAAAAAACCAAGGATTGGATCACGTCTTACCGCAACAAGGTCGACGGTGTTCCCAAAATCGGGCGGAAAACGCGGTAGGGAACCGGAAATCGCGACAAAGAAGACCCCTCCGTGACGAAATGACGGGCGATTCCGCTTGACCTTTGGGTCTGCACTCTGTTGAACCCTGCGGGTGTCTTTCACTGCTCAAGGTGGCTGTCCCCGATGGACGATCAGAACAAGAACCTTATCCTCGCAACCGCGCTCAGCTTTCTCGTGATCCTGGTCTGGTTCGTGCTGTTCCCCCCTCCGGAACAGACGACAACCCCGGATCAGGTTGAAGCAACCAGCGTCGAAGGCAGTGAGGTTCAGACGCCCAGTGCGGCCGACACCAGCACTGTCGGAGAGGCAACCGCGGCAGCTGCCGAAGCTGAACCCGAGGCCGAAGCGCCCCGCATCAATATCGACACGCCCCGCCTGACCGGTAGCCTGTCCCTTGCTGGCGGTCGGATCGACGAGCTGTCATTGAAAGACTACAAGGTCTCGCTGGCCGAGGATTCTCCGATTGTCGAGTTGTTGTCGCCAGTCGGATCGCAATCCGCCTATTACGCCCTCTATGGCTGGGCTCCTGGCGCGGGCCTGACCGGTGCAGATGTTCCCGGACCAAATACCATCTGGACGCTTGAGCAGGGTGAAACCCTGGGTGTTGACACACCTGTGACGCTGGCCTGGGAAAACGGCAATGGACTGACGTTCCACCGCACCATCGCGGTTGACGAGAACTATATGTTCACGGTCACGCAATCTGTCGAAAACGCCACCGGGGTTGAAATTGGATTGGCACCTTATGGCATTCTTGCGCGCCACGGCATTGGCGAAGACGGGGACCTGCCGGACCTGAAGAACTTCTTCATTCTGCATGAGGGTGTGATCGGTATGGCCGACGGCACTCTGACCGAAGTGGATTATGGCGACGTTCGTGATTTCGATATCGACCCGGACGAGCGCGCTCAGGCCGAGGTGTTTCAGGTCAAGGAAAACGGCTGGATCGGGTTCACTGATCACTTCTGGATGACCACGCTGATCCCGGAACCCGGTTCTGCGTTCAAGGCGGCTGCCAAATACGACTCGCGTCGCAAGATTTACCAGACAGAAACGGTACTTCCGACGCTGACCGTGGCGCCGGGTGCGACCGAGCAGGTGACAACGCAGCTGTTTGCCGGCGCAAAAGAGTGGGAGACCATCCGCGAATACCAGGCTGACGGTGTGCAGAAATTCATCGACAGCATCGACTGGGGCTGGTTCTTCTTCCTGACCAAGCCGATTTTCTGGCTGCTGCACAACATTCATGCGCTGATCGGCAATATGGGTTGGTCCATTATCGGCCTGACGCTGATCATCAAGGCAATCCTGTTCCCGCTGGCCTTCAAATCCTACGTCTCGATGGCGAAGATGAAGGAACTACAGCCGCAGATGGAAGCCCTGAAGGAAGCCGCGGGCGACGACCGCCAGAAGATGCAGCAGGGCATGATGGAGCTGTACAAGAAGGAAAAGGTGAACCCCGCTGCCGGTTGTTTGCCGATCCTGTTGCAGATCCCGATCTTCTTTTCACTGTACAAGGTGATCTTCGTCACAATCGAACTGCGTCAGGCACCGTGGTTTGGCCCCTTCCAGGACCTGAGCGCACCTGACCCGACCTCGATCATGAACCTCTTTGGCTTGCTGCCCTGGGCTGGCCCGCAGCCGGACACCCTGATGGCGCTGATCTTTATCGGTATTCTGCCGCTGCTGCTGGGGATCTCGATGTGGCTGCAACAGAAACTGAACCCGGCACCAACCGATGCCACACAAGCGATGATCTTCGCGTGGATGCCGTGGGTCTTCATGTTCATGCTGGGCGGCTTTGCCAGCGGTCTGGTCGTGTACTGGATTGCGAACAACACGATCACATTTACGCAGCAATATCTGATCATGCGTAGTCAGGGGTATACGCCGGATGTGTTCGGAAACATCAAATCCGGATTTAAGCGATTGCCGAACACGGACAAGAAATGAGCGGAACAGTTTCAGGCCTTTGGCGTCACCCGATCAAAAGCCATGGGCGCGAAGCCCTGAGCCAGATTACCCTCAACCCCGGGCAGACCATGCCCGGGGATCGCGTTTGGGCCGTTGCCCATGAAGCGGCCAAGACCGACGGAACGGAATGGGCCCCATGTGTAAATTTCAGCCGCGGTTCAAAAGCCCCCAAGCTTATGGCGATTTGGGCGAAACTGGACGGCGAGCAGGTCACGTTGCGCCACCCGGACCGCCCGGATCTGAGCTTTCACCCCGACACGGAGCACTCGGTTTTCCTGAACTGGGTAAAACCGCTTATGCCCTCGGATCGCGCTGCGTCCGCCCGAATTGTCCGGGTGCCCGGGCGCGGCATGACCGATACCGATTTCCCGTCAATCAGCCTGTGCAACATGGCCTCTCATCGCGCTGTTGAACAAAAGCTGGGCCAGTCTTTATCTGCGGCACGGTGGCGGGGAAACATCTGGTTCGAAGGCCTGCCTGAGTGGGATGAATTCGACTGGCTGGGCCGTGACCTTCGCATTGGCGAAACCGTACTCCGGGTTCGCGAGCGTATCATTCGCTGTCTGGCCACCACTGCAAATCCGGAAACCGGCGAACGCGACGCGGATACTCTGGGCGCGCTGAACAGCTGGGATCATCAGGATTTCGGTGTCTATGCAGAAGTCATTCAGGGTGGTGAAATCCGCCTGAATGATACGCTGGAGTTGCTATGACCACGCTTCCGTTTCCGCTGGCCGAAGAGCCGGATGACTTCGCCAAAGAACGCGGTCGCAAACTGTTTGCCGGCCCGTCTGAATTTATCAAAGGCGTGGTCGCCATGACGGGCCTGCCCGCCCCTGACCGGTTGGAGGTTTGCTTTGCCGGGCGCTCGAATGTCGGCAAATCCAGCCTGATCAACGCGCTAACCGGAACCAAGGGTCTGGCGCGTGCCTCGAACACACCTGGCCGTACGCAAGAAATCAACTTCTTCACGCAAGGCCCGGACCTCTATCTGGTCGACCTGCCGGGCTATGGGTATGCCAATGCACCGGTTAACGTGGTGGAAAAATGGCAGAAGCTTCTCAAGCAATACCTGAGCGGTCGCCAGACGCTGCGCCGTGCCTTTGTCCTGATTGATGCGCGCCACGGGGTTAAACCGGTCGACGCTGAAATCATGAAATTGCTGGATACCAGTGCCGTGACCTTTCAATGCGTTCTCACCAAGGCCGACAAGGTCAAGGCCAACGAGCGCGAGAAGGTTCTGGAACAAACCCGTGCGGCTTTGTCCAAACATCCCGCAGCATTCCCGGAAATCGTCCTGACCTCGTCCGAAAAAGGCGACGGGATTCCGACCCTGCGCTCGATCATTGCGCATCTGGAATAGCTTCGCCCTTGGCAGCGCGGTGCAAAGGCCCTAACACGGACGGTCAGAGGGACCTTAGCAATGAAGACACGTGACATGAACCGGGACTGGATCGCCACCGCAGCAACTCTGAACAGCGCATTGCCCTATCTGCAGCGCTATGATGGGGCCATCGTCGTCATAAAGCTGGGCGGGCATGCCATGGGCAGTGACGAGGCGATGGAGAGCTTTGCCCGCGATGTCGTCTTGATGCGGCAGGTCGGCGTGAACCCGGTTGTCGTGCATGGCGGTGGTCCGATGATCAACGCGATGCTGAACAAGCTTGATATCCAGTCCGACTTTGTGAACGGCAAGCGCGTGACCGACACGGCAACCGTCGAAGTTGTCGAGATGGTTCTGTCTGGCCTGGTGAACAAGCGCATCGTTCAGGCTATCAATGGACAGGGCGGTTCGGCCGTGGGTCTGTCGGGCAAGGATGCAAACCTGATGATCTGCGACCAGACGGATGCGTCTCTGGGTTATGTCGGCACCCCGTCCGAGATGAACCCGAAAATCCTGCATGATCTGTTCTCACATGATGTGATCCCGGTCATCGCCCCTCTGGGCGCGGGACGTGAGGGTGAAACGTTCAACGTGAACGGCGATACGGCTGCCGGGGCGATTGCCTCGGCATTGAAAGCTGACCGCCTTCTGCTGCTGACTGATGTCTCGGGCGTCAAGAACGCGGCTGGTGACGTGGTGACCGAGCTGAAAGCCGGCCAGATCCGCGAGATGACCCGCGAAGGCACCATCGCGGGCGGTATGATCCCCAAGACCGAAACGGCCCTCGATGCCCTGCACAGCGGCGTTCGGGCCGTCGTGATACTTGACGGGCGCGCGCCAAATGCGGTTCTGCTTGAACTGTTCACGGAACATGGCGCCGGGTCGCTGATACGGCCAGACTGATCGCAGCAACAGCCGAGGGAAGATGACAGACCTTGCGCAACCTTCCTCAGTTCCGGATGCGGCAACCTATGGCCGCGTAGAACACGCGGCGCGTCAGGCGGGGTTGATTGTCATGGGTGCGCTGCATCCTCATCGCGTGGCGGCCCGGCAACTTGACACTGGCACGTTGATCTTGCTGGGCGCAGGCTCTGATTTCTGGTCTGCTCTGAAAGCCTCGCCCGAATGGCGGGGGCCTGATCCAGTAGACCGCTGGTCAACCAGAATCGTCGGCCAGATGGCACATGCGTTCGGTGCACAGGCCTATTTCCCCTTTGGTGGTCCGCCCTATGCGCCTTTCATCGACTGGGCCCTGAAATCGGGACGCACCTTCAGCAGCCCGGTGGGGGCTTTGGTACATGACACGGTCGGTATGATGATCTCATATCGCGGCGCACTGCATTTCGCCCATGAGTTTGCCATCCCAGAAACACCCGGCGTTTCCCCCTGTGACACCTGCGCCGCCCCGTGCACGACGGCCTGCCCTGTCGGCGCGCTGAACGCGCAAAACTTCTATGACCTTGCAGCCTGCCACGACCATCTTGATACCACTGAGGGTCAAACCTGCATGACAGGCGGCTGTCTGGCCCGCCTCGCCTGCCCGCTCAGCGCGGGCGCAGGGCGCGATCCCGAACAATCAGCCCATCATATGAGGGCTTTTCACCCGTCATGACCCGCACTTTGATCCTGACGCGTCACGCCAAATCCAGCTGGGATAACCCAGGACTTGGCGATCATGAACGCCCCCTGAGCAAGCGCGGGCGCAGGTCAGCCCCGGCCATTGGCGAATGGCTGCAAGATAACGGCTGGTTGCCGGATGAAGTGCTAAGCTCGACGTCAACCCGCACCCGCGAGACATGGGACCGGATGGGGTTAACGGCCGATAAGGTCCGCTTTCACAATGCGCTCTACCACGCCGACGCCGATGATATGTTGCGCGAGTTAGCAGGTGCCACGGAGCCGACTGTGTTGATGCTGGGCCATAACCCCGGAATCGCCGAATTCGCCAACCGCCTTGTGCAACGGCCACCGGATCACATGCGCTTTTTCGATTATCCAACTTGTGCAACCATTGTGATGACATTCAACGCCGACAGCTGGTCGGACGTGCGCTGGCATATGGGCACCGTGCTGGGCTTCACCACCGCGCGAGAGTTGCTGGAATAGAAAAAGGCGGGGCAAAACCCCGCCTTTCCACCATCTTGAGCCGTTCAGTGTCCCAGAATCTGGCTGAGGAACAGTTTGGTCCGCTCGCTTTGCGGATTATTGAAGAACTCTTCCGGTTCGTTCTGTTCCACGATCTGGCCCGCATCCATAAAGATCACACGGTTGGCAACCTGACGGGCAAAGCCCATCTCGTGCGTCACGCACAGCATGGTCATGCCTTCCTCGGCCAGCTCGATCATGGTGTCGAGCACCTCTTTGATCATCTCGGGGTCCAACGCCGATGTCGGTTCATCGAACAACATGATCCGCGGCATCATGCACAGCGAGCGGGCAATTGCCACACGCTGCTGCTGACCACCCGAAAGCTGACCAGGATACTTGTCGGCCTGCTCGGGAATTTTCACCTTTTCAAGGAAATGCATCGCGCGCTCTTCGGCCTCTTTCTTGGGCGTCTTGCGCACCCAGATCGGGGCCAGCGTGCAGTTCTCCAAAATGGTCAGGTGCGGGAACAGGTTGAAGTGCTGGAACACCATGCCAACCTCGGACCGGATCTTGTCGATGTTCTTGAGGTCATTCGACAGCTCGGTCCCATCCACGATGATCGTGCCCTGCTGGTGTTCCTCCAGCGCGTTCAGGCAGCGGATCAGGGTGGATTTCCCTGACCCGGACGGACCCGCAATAACAATCCGCTCGCCCTGATTGACGGTCAGATTGATGTCGCGCAGCACGTGAAAGGAACCGTACCACTTGTTCATGTTGGTGATTTCGATGGCGACCTCGTCGCTCACCTGCATTTTGGAACGGTCGATTTCGCGGTCAATTGCAAGTTCAGACATGTGTTGAACTCCTTAACGGTGGCCAGTCTGAAGCTTGCGCTCCAGATACATGGAATAACGGGACATAGAGAAGCAGACGATGAAGAACAGGAACGCGATGAACGCGAACAGTTCCCAATAGATGCCGTTCCAGGCTGTGTCGGCGCGGATAGCAGATGCCAATCCGATCACGTCGAACAACCCGATAATCGACACCAGCGTCGTATCCTTGAAGATCCCGATGAATGTGCTCACGATGCCCGGAATTGAGATTTTCAGGGCTTGCGGCATGATGATCAGCCTTTGCGCCTGCCAGTAGTTCAGGCCCAGACTGTCGGCGCCTTCGTACTGTCCTCGTGGCAGGGCAGCCAGACCACCCCGGATCACCTCGGCCATGTAAGCCGCCGAGAACAGGGTCATCATGATCATCACCCGCAGGATGATGTCAAAGTTGGTGCCCGGTGGCAGGAACAGGTTCAGAAGCAGCGACGCCACGAACAACAAGGTGATCAGCGGCACACCGCGAATGAACTCGATAAAGCCCACGCACAGGTATTTGACGATCAGCAGGTCCGACTGACGCCCCAGCGCCAGAACGATACCGATCGGAAGTGAGACACCAATGGCCACAACGCCCAGCAGGATCGCCAGCATGAAACCACCGAACTGACGGCTTTCAACAGCTTCGATGCCAATCGGCAGAACCGAGTCCATCGCGCCCGTGAAATAGCTGGATAGCACCAGCCACCAGATCACTGCGGCAACGACCGCACCGATCATACCCACCAGTTCACTCACCTGTTTACTGAGAACCGAATACGCAAACCAACCGACGACAAACCCAAGCGCGGCCGAGATTGGCCCCCAGATGGTTCCGCCCCACATCAGGAACGGCATCAGGAACGGGTAGATTGCCGTGAAGATCAGCATCTTGGTTGGGACGCGGTCCGAATACAGAACCGGCGCCAATGCGACCAGCAACAGAACCAGCGCTAGGATCGGTCTCCAGTACAGATGGCTTGGATAGAAGCCGAACAGCAACTGTAACCAACGGTCATTGATAACCGCCCAGCAGGCGTGCCCATGGGTCGACCCCCAGGTGGCCATCATGATCTCGCGGCACTCGTTGAGAGAGTCGGCATTCCACACGGACTGGAAAATCCATGGCAGAACACCTGACAGCACGTAGTAGATCGCATAAAGCGAAACCACCGTCAGGATCGTGTTAAACCAACTTGAGAACAGGTTGTGCTTGACCCATCCCAGCGCACCGACCTCGGAAGCAGGCGGTGCCTGCTCGGGCAGCATTTCCGTGCGGACAAATGAAACATCACTCATATTACCGCTCCACCAGTTTTACACGGTTGTTGTACCAGTTCATCACCCCTGAGATGCTCAGCGAGATGGACAGATAGACCAGCATCAACAGCAGAACACATTCCAGCTCGCGACCGGTCTGGTTCATGGTGATGCCGCCAAGGGTCCCCGTGATGTCCATATATCCGACCGCGATCGCCAGTGACGAGTTCTTGGTCAGGTTCAGATAGTTCGAGATCATGGGCGGAATGATCACCCGCAATGCCTGCGGCAGGATCACAAGGCGCATGGTCCGGCCCGGGCGCAGACCCAGCGCCGATGCGGCTTCGGTTTGGCCTTTTGAGATGGCCAGGATACCCGCACGAACGATCTCGGCGATGAAGGCCGCCGTGTAAAGCGACAAGGCCAGCCACAGCGCGATCAACGAGTTACGCAAGTGTGTGCCGCCGGTAAAGTTGAAGCCTTTCAGCTCAGGGAAACCAAGGTGAAACCCCAGGATGGTGAGAAGGACAATCATCGGCACAAACAGAATACCCAGCTGGATGTGCCAGATCGTCGGACGATCACCGGATGCCTCTTGCTTGGCTTGTGCCCAGGCGGACACCTTGCGCATCGCAAAGATGCTGCCACCAAGCACGATCAGAATGGCGATCAGGTCCAGCGAGATATCGAACCGCAGGCTCGACGCACCGAAGATGTGTATATCACCCAGGCTGCGCGAGAACAGGAACTCCGGGATATAGACCCCGCGATTGGTCACTGCGACAGAATCGAACAGATTCATCGTGGCTTCTGGGTTTTCTCCGCGGAACGCCCTTGGTGCTGGCAGGCTTTCGATCAGAATGGCCATGGCCAGAACGATCCACAGCAGCACAGGTACGTTGCGGAACATCTCGACATAGACGGTCATGATCCGCGCAACCAGCCAGTTGTTGGACAGGCGCAGAACACCAACCAAAACACCGACTATCGTTGCTGTGATACAACCAAGAACTGCCACAACCAGCGTGTTCAGCAAGCCGATAAAGGCCGCGCGCAAGTGACTGTCGCGCGAATCGTATTCAAGCAAGCGCTGGTTGATATCGTAACTGGCCGGTTCTGCGAAAAAGCCGAACTCAACCGGTTTTCCAAGCGCTTCGAGGTTTTGGATGGTATTGGAGATGATCCAGGCTGCCAGAAGCATAAAACCAATCATTGCAATGACCTGGATGGTCGCAGATCGGTACCGCGTATCATAAAGGAGCATGGACAGCCGGAACTGCTCCTTCGGCGGGTCAGTGAGAGTCGTCATGACCTATGTATATCCCCGTGCATCCCGTAAATATGTCGGCAGAGTTGATCCCTGCTCAAAACCGTACGGGCGTGATTCTTATGGATGGAAAAAGGGCGCAGGTTGCCCTGCGCCCTTCTCCGTCGATATTAGCGGAACGGCGGCGAGTACAGCAGGCCGCCTTCGGTCCACTGTGCGTTCAGGCCGCGTGCCAGACCAATCGGGGTTTCTTCACCGATGTTCTTGGCAAACACTTCGCCATAGTTGCCGCCGGCTTTGATCGCCTTGGCTGCCCAGTCAGCGTTCAGACCCAGCATCTCGCCCAGGGTGCCTTCGGTACCCAGCAGGCGGTTGATTTCGGGGTTTTCGGTGCCAGCGGCCAGTTCATCGATATTGGCCGAGGTTACGCCCAGTTCTTCAGCCGAGATCAGCGCGTTCAGAGTCCAGCGCACAACGTCGCCCCACTCGTGGTCGCCGTGACGGACCAGCGGGCCCAGCGGCTCTTTCGAGATGATTTCAGGCAGCAGGATGTGATCACCGGGGTTTTCGAATGTGGCGCGGGTTGCCGCCAGACCCGAAGCGTCGGTGGTGTAAACGTCACATGCGCCAGCCAGGTACTGCTGCTGTGCTTCGGCGTTGGTTTCGATCGGAACCGGTTCGTAGCTGATGTTGTTCGAACGGAAGAAGTCCGCCAGGTTCAGCTCGGTTGTGGTGCCGGTCTGGATACAAACGGTTGCGCCGTCCAGTTCCTTGGCCGAGCTTACGCCCAGTGCCTTGGGAACCATAAAGCCCTGACCGTCATAGTAGTTCACACCGGTGAATTCGAACTTCAGGTCGACGTCGCGGCTGAAGGTCCAGGTGGTGTTCCGCGCCAGCATGTCGATCTCGCCCGAGGCCAGAGCGGTAAAACGTGTCTTACCGGTGGTCGGAACGAATTCTACCGCGCTTGCATCGCCCAGAACAGCAGCAGCAACGGCACGGCACAGAGATACGTCAAAGCCCTGCCATTCGCCATTGGCGTCAGGAGCAGCAAAGCCAACCAGACCGGTGGTCACACCACAGTTCAGCTTGCCGCGCGCTTTAACGTCGTCAACGGTCCCTGCCACGGCTGCGCCAGCAGCAAGACCGGCAATCGTTGCCGCGCCCAAGATTACGGATTTTTTCATTTTTACCTCTTCCTGATTTCCCGCCCCATCAGAGGCGGCTCTGCCCGGCAAGTGGATGCCGGATAGGTTACTCCAAAGGTGTCTCCCCTTTAGTGGCACTGAGTTTGGGCGTATTCATAAACAAACGTCAAGGGTCGGATCATCGAAAACGATGGATCAGACCCCAACCAATTTGAACATTTGGCCAAAAATCGGAAAATAAGGATCAAACCGACATATCAAAGAAGCGTTTAGCATGCAGAAATGCGGCTTTCTTCGTTTCGGCAACCGCATGGGCCTCGTCATCGTGACCCCATTGTTCGATCTGCCAGGTTTCGTCCAGCCTCGAAATGCGCCATATTTCGGCCGGTTCGCGCCAATCCATGGCCGCCGCAAACCCGAGAATCAATGACCCTGACAAGCTGACCAGATCGTGGAACGCCGCCAGTTGAAACGCATCCAGCGCATGGACGCGAGCACGCAGCGCCGACAGGGCAGCGGCAGATTGCGGCTTGTGCAACACACCTATAACCGGCTGCAAGCGAGCAGACAGCGCAGCCTCGGCCCAGTCCAGTGCCGGATCCCATTCGGCGCTTTGACGTTCCTGCAACTCTGTTGGATGTGTCGCTCGATAGCACAGCAGATCAGAATCGCCGTAATCCGCAAGCATATCGGCAACTTCCCCGTGCTGGGACCGAACCTTGTCGATTGCCGCATTCGCCGAACGGGTGCATGGCATCGTCGACGGATCTACCTCTTTCTGCTGGGCATCCCATTCTGACGCAACCGCTTCGGCCATGGCGCGGGTCGGCAGGATCAACGCCGCTTTGGCAGGGGTCTTGACGCGGCGGCCATCCAGTTCAACCGTAAACCCGCCGTCGACCTCGGTAATCCGGCTTTCTTTCCAGAAGCGTTTCGGTTTCCAGTCACTCATGTTTCAGTTCCATATCCCGGCCAGCGCAGTGGGCAACTGGTCAAAGGTCTCAATCACGCAGAAGGCCGAGGTCAAAGCAGACCGATCATGGTACCCCCATGCCACGCCGATGCCGCGCACCCCGGCAGCGGCAGCCATGTCCATGTCATAGCTTGTATCGCCGACCATCACCGCGCAGTCGGATTCGACTCCGGTCTCGGCCAACGCGGCCTGCACCATGGAAGGATGCGGTTTCGACGGATGGTGGTCGGCGACCTGCCGGGTGACGAAGTAGCGCTCAAGCCCATGCACTTCGATCAACGCATCAAGTCCGCGCTGGGATTTGCCGGTTGCCACCCCAAGAAGCACTTCGGGTACGGCGTGCAAGGCTTCAATCGCCTCTCGCGCGCCGGGATAGAGCGGAGAGCTGGCCGCGCCCAAATCCAAGCGATGCGCGTGATAAGCTTCCTTGTACCCTTCAACGAGATCGTTCTGTACCGAGGAAGGTTGGTCCGGCACCAATCGTGCGATGGCATGTGGCAGGGACAATCCGAC
Organism: Ruegeria sp. O4; assembly: GCF_056535125.1. Lineage (NCBI taxonomy): Bacteria > Pseudomonadati > Pseudomonadota > Alphaproteobacteria > Rhodobacterales > Roseobacteraceae > Ruegeria > Ruegeria sp. O4. The sequence goes on from NZ_JBQERO010000024.1 coordinate 23,017, forward strand.
AATGGACAGGATCACCTCTCGCGTCGGTACAGGTACCGACGCGGCCTGAAAGCTGGTGGTCATGGCGTGAACGATACTGCCCTGACTGTCGACCAGAGTGCCATCGACATCAAACAGAACCAACCGCAGGGGTGCTCTCATTGCAGCGCCTCAAACGGGTCGTCTGCGGCCAGATCTTCGGTCCAGCCAAAGGTGTCCCAGCTGTGTTTCATATGTTCCGGCAAGGGCGCTGTCACGGTCACTGGTTTGCGCGTGATCGGATGCAGGAATGACAGTCGCCGCGCGTGCAGATGCAGCTTTTTGCTGATGATCCCACCCAATTGTGCGCCCCAGCCATCACCCAGGTTTTCCTGCCCCGAGCCACCGTATTTGCCGTCGCCAATGATCGGATGCCCGATCGCTGCCATATGCGCGCGCAGTTGGTGGGTGCGGCCCGTGATTGGCTCCATCGCCACCCAAGCGGCGCGTCCGGCCACGCGGTAGAGGGTCGCATAATGAGTATGTGCCCGTTTCGCACCGGGGGTGCTGTCGATCTCGTTCATATGGACGGGGATCATCTTTTCACCCTCGCCGTGGGCGCCATGACCGGCTGCTTTCACAAGACCCGTCTTGATTTCACCCAGATATGGCGTGGGAACACCTGCAACCAGCGCCCAGTAAATCTTGCGTGTATCGCGGTGACGGAAAGCGGCTGTCAGCCCCTTCGCGGCTTCGCGCGTGCGGGCCAGCAGCAGAACACCTGACGTGTCCTTGTCCAGGCGGTGAACCAGACGCGGGTTTTCGTCATATCCAAACCGCAACGCCTCAGACAGGCTGTCGACATGTCGGGTCTGCCCGCTGCCGCCCTGAACCGGCAGGCCCTGCGGCTTGTTCAGGGCCAGAATGTGATCATCACGGTAGATCACGCAGGACTGGATCATCTTGGCATCCGCATCCGAGATACGATGCTTGACCTCAACCGGTTTGTGATCAGGCCCCGGCAATGGCGGCACACGAACCACCTGCCCGACCTCCAATCGGGTCGAGGCCTTGGCCCGGCCACCATCCACACGCAGTTCTCCCTTGCGGCACATCTTTTCGATGCGGCCCTGGCTGACATGCGGGAACAGGCGGCGCAACCAGCGGTCCACACGCTGATCGCCGTCCCCTTCAGCGACTGTAATCATCTGTACGCCACTCATGCCATTGCCCCTTGCGCCGCGCGGGTGATCCGCCCGGATTGCGTCTTTGTCCGTGTCCCAGAAATCATGGGGGTCTCTCGCGCGCAACGCGGCAAGAGTCAAGGTATCAGACAGGAACGTTTGGCGTTCGTGGGGGCTCAGCGTCGCCCGCCACTCCTCGGCGCGGTCAATACATTCCCAGCCAGCCTAGCTGTTGCGCTGGGTCCGAAGCTTGGCGAAGTAATCGAGGCGCTTTTTCAGTTCACGCTCGAACCCGCGCTCGACCGGTTGATACAGAACCGGGCGTTTCATTGTTTCGGGAAAATAGTTCTGACCGGAAAACCCGTCTTCGGCGTCATGGTCATACGCATAGCCAGCACCATATCCCTGATCCTTCATCAGTGATGTGGGGGCATTCAGGATATGTTTGGGCGGTGGCTCGCTGCCTGATTGCTTGGCCAGCCGCATCGCTGCCTTATAGCCGACATAAGCACCGTTGGATTTCGGGGCCAGGGCCAGATAGACCAGCGCCTGCGCCAGCGCCAGCTCACCTTCGGGGGAGCCGAGCCGCTCATACGTTTCCCAGGATTGCAGGCAGATGGCCTGCGCCTGCGGGTCGGCCAGACCGATATCCTCGACCGCCATCCGTGTGATCCGACGCGCCAGATAGCGCGGGTCTTCGCCCCCTGTCAGCATTCGCGCAAACCAGTACAGCGCCGCGTCCGGGTCGGACCCGCGCACCGATTTGTGCAGGGCTGAAATCAGGTTGTAATGTTCATCGCCCGACTTGTCATATTTCGCCGCCCGCCGCATCAGCCGCGTCGACAGCGCGTCCGTGTCCAGTGGCGCATCCACCTTCCAGGCCGAGACCTGTTCGATCAGGTTCAGCAACGCCCGCCCGTCACCATCGGCCATTTCCTGCAACGCATCGCGGGCTGCGGGTGTCAACGGCAGCGCGCGGTCCAGCTCTTTTTCGGCGCGCTGGGTCAGGCGTTCAAGATCGGAAAGGCCAAGCCGTTCCAGCACCAGAACCTGCGACCGGCTGAGAACCGCGGCGTTCAGCTCAAAGGACGGGTTCTCGGTCGTTGCCCCGACCAGAAGGATCGTGCCGTCCTCCATATGCGGCAGAAACCCGTCCTGTTGCGCCTTGTTGAAGCGGTGTATCTCGTCCACGAACAGCAAGGTCCCCTGCCCGTTCTGGCGCCTGATCTTGGCCGCTTCGAAAACCTTCTTCAAATCCGGAACACCGGTGAAAATCGCACTGATCTGAACGAATTGCAGATCGGTTTCCTGCGCCAGCAACCGTGCGATCGTCGTCTTGCCGACACCGGGCGGCCCCCAGAAGATCAGGCTGGACAGACTGCCTGACGCCAGCATGACCCCCAGCGGCGCATCCGGGCCAAGAACCTGTTCCTGACCGATGACCTCGGCCAGTGACTGCGGGCGCAACCGGTCCGCCAGGGGACGGTGTGGCGCAGCGGTGGGTTCCGTTGGCCCGGTATCGAACAGATCGCTCACGGGTTACAGCCGGAACCGCAATGAGACTGACCGGCCACCGCGCAGAAGACCCATCTGCACACGACGACCCGGATCTGTCAGCGCATTCTCCACATCCCCAGGACGTTCGATGTCATTGGAATTGATGCTTTCAAGAATATCCCCCGATCGCAAACCCGCGCGGCCACCATAGGGGCCGGGATCAACAACAACGACACCTGTCTGGGACAGTGGCAAGCCCATATCGGAGATCACCGCAGGATTGACGCGGGACACCACCAGCCCCGGCAGGACAGTGTCTTCATCCAATGTCGTCTTTTCAGCGGCGGGGGTTTCCGGCGCTTTGATCAGTGCCACCTCAACCTCTTCGCTCTGGGTGCCGCGCAGCCGTGTCAGAACCGATGTTCCCCCCACCCCCGCTACGGACATGCGAAACTTCATCTCGGCAGGCGAGTTCACTTCGTCCCCGTCCACATGGGTCACGACGTCCCCCACCTTAAGCCCCGCCTCACGCAGCGGGCTAAGGTCATGCAGGTCCGAGATCACAACACCCAGCGGGATGGCAAGACCAAGGGATTCAGCAATATCCGCGCTCATATGTTGACCGGTCATGCCTGCCCAGGGGCTGATAAAACTGTCATTGCCCTGCTGGGCCTGTTTCAGAAACTCGGCCACAAGATTTGCGGGGATGGCAAAACCGATGCCATTCGACCCGCCCGAGCGTGTCAGAATAGAGGTGTTGATCCCGATCAGGTCCCCGTTCACATCAATCAGCGCACCGCCGGAGTTGCCCGGGTTGATCGCTGCATCCGTCTGAATGAAATACCCGCGCGCATTGCCTGTCGCCGTACCTGTGCGCGCCAAGCCCGAGATGATACCAGAGGACACCGTCTGCCCCACCCCGAACGGGTTGCCGATGGCAAGGGCCAGTTCGCCAACCTCGACCTGATCGGAATCGCGCAGGGTCAGGTAGGGCAGGTCTTGCGCCTCTTCCAGACGCAGGATCGCAATGTCGCTTTCTTCGTGTCCCAGTACGACCGTGGCAGAAAATTCGCGCCGGTCGGTTGTCACGACTCTGATCTCGGTCGCCGAGCCTACAACATGGTAGTTGGACACAACGTAGCCATCTTCAGACAGGATGACCCCGGAACCCAGCGAGTTCTGAACCCGCGGCTGCGGCGTTCCCAGGCTTCCGCCAAAGAAATCCCGAAAGAACGGGTCCGAGTAAAACGGGCTGGCCCGCCCCTGCCGCACGATCTTGGCGTAGATATTCACCACCGCAGGCGAGGCCTTTTTGACCACCGGAGCAAAGCCCAGAGAGATTTCGGACTGCGATTGCGGGACGCGGGTTTCGGCAAATGCTGGCAGGGCCATGACAAGCATAAGAGAGATGAAGGATGCGCGGATCATGGGGGCTCCGGATTTGATTATCCTTGGGATATGCGGGGCAAAGGCGATAAATGCAAGCCGCGCGCTCAGCTTTGGCGGCGCAGGAACTTGAGCCCGGACCAATCGGCGTCAACCGCGCAAACCTTCACGTCGACCCAGCCCAGCGGCAGGATTTCACTGCGCAGCATATCCTCGGTCACACCTGCGTGCAGGGGCGAAGATTTCTTGGCCCAGGAGACCCACAGCATTCCTCCGGGCCGTATGTGGGCGATCTGCTCAGCGGCCAATTCGGCGATCTGGTCCGGATGGTTCAGGAACATGTGAACCGCATCCGCAGGATCGGCTGCAGGGTCGAACAGAACACCGTCAGCACCGGCTGTCAGGTTGGGATAATGGGCCGGAGCGTTGAGCGTGCGGACCGCATTTCCGGGTTTGAAACCCAGTTTCGACCAGAGCGGTTTGCCCGAGTATCCAGTTGCAGGTTTATTTGTCATAACGGTTTGAACTTAATGGACAAACCACATGATGACAATCGGCTGGCTGAGGCACAAAAAAAGCCTGCCCGATTGCTCGGGCAGGCGCATTAGGTCGATGACCTTAGTGCTTATTCTTCGGCTGCGGCTTCTTCGGCAGCAGTACGGGCTTTGTCCGCGGCGCCTTTGGCATCAACATCGCGATCGACGAATTCGATGATCGCCATCGGAGCCATGTCACCATAGCGGAAGCCGGCTTTCAGGATGCGGACGTAACCGCCCTGACGCTCGGCATAGCGGGGGCCCAGAACTTCGAACAGCTTGGCGACGTCTTTGTCTTCTTTCAGCTGTGCTGCGGCCTGACGGCGGGCGTGCAGGTCGCCGCGCTTGCCCAGGGTGATCAGCTTTTCGATGATCGGGCGCAGTTCTTTTGCCTTGGGCAGAGTTGTCTTGATCTGCTCATGTTCGATGAGCGAGCCAGCCATGTTTGCAAACAGAGCCTTGCGGTGCTCATGAGTACGGTTCAGGCGGCGGTAACCACGTGCGTGACGCATTTTTCAATTCCTTCTTTCGCGTTTTGCTTTGTCCGGCCTCCGATGCGTGTCAGAGGCTCACCTTGGGGCGGGATTGCCCGGATTGTACGTTTTGTACCGGCTTTCAGACCCCATTGGTCCGAATTGTACAAAACCTGCGACGGCAGGTTGGCCCCGCCGCCGCAGCCGAAGATGCTTAGAACGCGTCTTCGAATTTCTTTGCCAGATCTTCGATGTTGTCGGGCGGCCAGTCCTCGACATCCATGCCGAGGTGCAGACCCATGCCGGACAGCACTTCCTTGATCTCGTTCAGCGACTTGCGGCCGAAGTTCGGGGTGCGCAGCATCTCGGCTTCGGTCTTCTGGATCAGGTCGCCGATATAGACGATGTTGTCGTTCTTCAGGCAGTTTGCCGAACGGACCGACAGTTCCAGCTCGTCCACTTTCTTGAGCAGCAGCGGGTTGAACTCCAGACCATCGTCCTCGTCCTGACGGTTTGCCGATTCCGGCTCGTCGAAGTTGACGAAGATCGACAGCTGATCCTGCAGGATACGCGCGGCATAAGCCAGTGCGTCATCGGGGGTGATCGAACCGTCGGTGTCGATCTTCAGGGTCAGCTTGTCATAGTCCAGAACCTGACCTTCACGGGTCGGCTGCACGTCATAGGCGACTTTCTTGACCGGCGAATAGATCGCGTCGATCGGGATCAGGCCGATGGGCGCATCTTCCGGCTTGTTCTTTTCAGCCGAAACGTAACCCTTGCCAGTGTTGACGGTCAGTTCCATGAACAGGTCGGCGCCGTCGTCCAGGTGACAGATGACGTGATCGCGGTTCAGAACCTCGATACCTGCGCTTTCGCTGATGTCACCAGCCGTTACGATTGCCGGACCTTTGGCATTGATCGACAGGCGCTTGGGGCCTTCGACTTCCATGCGCAAGGAAACCTGCTTGAGGTTCAGGATGATGTCGGTGACGTCTTCACGCACACCCGCCACGCTCGAGAACTCGTGCAGGACGTTGTCGATCTGGACGCTGGTGATGGCCGCGCCTTGCAGCGAGCTCATCAAAACGCGACGCAGGGCGTTGCCCAGGGTCAGACCAAAACCACGTTCCAGCGGTTCGGCAACCAGTGTCGCCTGACGCGCAGGGTCGTTGCCCGGCTTGGCTTCCAGCTGGGTCGGCTTGATCAATTCTGCCCAATTCTTGTGGATCATGTAATCCCTCCATTCCTGCCCGCGCCCCATGACCAACAAGGTGCAGACGCCCGAGGTTCAAAATGACGTGCTGGGGCCGTGTAAAAACACAGCCCCAGCTTAATTCCAGATCGCTTAGACGCGACGACGCTTCGGCGGACGGCAGCCGTTGTGAGCAATCGGGGTCACGTCGCGGATCGACGTGATGTTGAAGCCCACGGCAGCCAGTGCGCGCAGAGCCGATTCACGACCCGAACCGGGGCCCTGAACTTCGACTTCCAGCGTCTTGACGCCATGTTCCTGCGCTTTCTTGCCTGCGTCTTCCGCAGCCATCTGCGCGGCATACGGAGTAGATTTCCGCGATCCCTTGAAGCCCATGGTACCGGCAGACGACCACGAGATGGCGTTGCCCTGTACGTCCGAGATCAGGATCTTGGTGTTGTTGAAGGTCGAGTTCACATGGGCAACGCCCGATGCGATGTTCTTGCGCTCTTTGCGCTTGATGCGAGTCTTATCGCGTGCCATCGGTCAGACCCTCCCTTATTTCTTCTTACCGGCAATGGCCTTTGCGGGGCCTTTGCGAGTACGAGCGTTGGTGTGGGTACGCTGACCGCGAACCGGCAGGTTGCGGCGGTGACGCAGACCGCGATAGCAGCCCAGGTCCATCAGACGCTTGACGTTCATCTGAACTTCGCGACGCAGGTCACCTTCGACGGTGTAGTTGGCGTCGATATGTTCACGGATGGCCAGAACTTCGGCATCCGACAGTTCATTGACGCGGCGGTGCGCTTCAATGCCCACGGCTTCGCAGATTGCGTTGGCCGAGGTGTTGCCGATACCGGTGATATATGTGAGGGCGATTGGAACCCGCTTTGCAGTCGGGATGTTTACGCCGGCAATACGTGCCACGTGTCACTTTCCTTTTTGTTGCGGTTCCGTAACTCCGGAACCTTTTTTCACAACACTTTACCGTGGCAGTGACGCCAGAGGGTCCAGTATTATTCGAGGTGGTCGGGGCAATTGGGACGAATCCCGCATGCGGTCTTGATTCCCTTTAGGGATGGGGGTCGATATGGGCTTTTGGTGGGGCCGTCAAGCCCCAACTTTCGGTCAACCCAGTATCGCCTCGATCGAGGCCGTCACTTCCTTGATATCCGCCAGCCCGTTCACGGGGCGCAGATCGCCCTTGGCGTAGTAATAGCCAATCAGCGGAGACGTCTTCTTGTAGTATTCCATCAGGCGCGTGCGCAGGCTGTCTTCGTTGTCATCGGCGCGGCGCTGGAAGTCATTTTCCTTGCCGCAATTGGTGCATTTGCCATCCGCCGGGATCGGCTTGGTGTTGTCGTTATAGACTTCACCACATCCGCCGCAGGTTGAGCGTGCGGTGATCCGGCCCACCAGCGCGTCGTCATCAACGCGCATCTCGATCACGGTGTGCAGCGACTGGCCCAGCTTGGTCAGCAGAGCGGCCAGCGCATCGGCCTGCGCCAGCGTTCGGGGAAAGCCGTCAAAGATGAAACCGGCGCCTGTTTCGGTGGTCAGTTTCTCTTCGATCAGGCCGATCACGATTTCATCGGTGACCAGCTTGCCCGCATCCATGATCGCCGCAACCTTCCGGCCCATCTCCGTGCCCGAGGTTTTGGCTTCGCGCAGCATGTCGCCCGTGCTGAGCTGCACCATGCCGCGTGTTTCAACCAGATGACGCGCCTGCGTTCCTTTCCCTGCCCCCGGGGGGCCCAACAGAATGATATTCATCGACGAGAGGGTCCCTTCCTGCCGCGTTTCTTGCTTTTGCCGCGCAGTTGAGACTTTTCGATAAGCCCTTCGTATTGATGCGCCAGAAGATGGCTCTGAACCTGTTGGATCGTGTCCATGGTCACGGAGACGATAATCAGAACCGAGGTGCCGCCGAAATAGAACGGGATGGCAAACTGGCCCCGCAGGATTTCAGGCAGCAGACAGACGGCGGCCAGATAGGCCGACCCCAGCACCAGCACGCGGTTGACCACGTATTCCAGATACTCCGCGGTTTTCTTGCCGGGGCGGATACCGGGCACGAACCCGTTCTGCTTTTTGAGGTTGTCCGCCACATCATCCGGCTTGAACGACACGTTGAACGTGTAGAAATAGGCGAAGAATACGATCATCGACGCGAAGAACAGCAGATACAGCGGCTGTCCGGGGCCGAAATTGGCCAGCAGCCACGACATGACCGGCCCGTTTGCAGCGCCCGACGAGAAGGTCGAGATCGTCACCGGCAGCAGCAGCAGCGAGCTGGCAAAGATCGCCGGGATCACGCCCGCGGGGTTGACCTTGACCGGCAGGTGGCTGGAGCCGCCTTCATAGATTTTCATCCCGGCCTGACGGCGCGGGTACTGAATATGGATCTTTCGCAGCGCCCGTTCCATGAAGACCACGAACATGATCACGGCGATCACCATTACGATCACACCAACGATCACGGCGGGGCTGATTGCGCCCGAACGGCCCGACGCGAAGAACTGCGCCAGGGCGGCGGGGACCTCGGCGATGATGCCGACGAAAATGATCAGAGAGATACCGTTGCCGATGCCGCGCGCGGTGATCTGCTCACCCAGCCACATCAGGAACATGGTGCCGCCGACCAGCGTGATCATGGTCGACATGCGGAAATACAGCCCCGGATCGGTCGCCAGATCGCCCGATTCCAGCGACACAGCCAGACCATAGGCCTGAACGGTGGCCAGCGCCACGGTGCCGAAACGGGTGTATTGGTTGATCTTCTTGCGGCCCTGCTCGCCCTCTTTCTTGAGCTGTTCGAGCGCGGGAACCATCGATGTCAGCAGCTGCACGATGATCGAGGCCGAGATATAGGGCATGATGCCAAGGGCAAAGATGCCCATTCGGCCAAGCGCCCCGCCTGTAAACATCGAAACCATGCCGCCGATGCCCTGCCCCGCCTGTTCCATGAACTCGCGCAATGCTGCTCCGTCGATCCCCGGCACCGGAATGAAGGTGCCCAGACGATAGACGATCAGCAAACCCAGCGTGAACAGGATGCGGTTGCGCAGATCGGTGGCCTTGCCAAGGGCAGCCCAGCTTGTGTTGGCTGCCATTTGTTCTGCTGCTGATACCATAAAGTCGGTCTCTCTTATGCAAACGCCGCCCGGAACCGTTTTCCGGCTCGGACGGCGTCTTGGAAAACTCTGAAGTCTATGTAAGCGGGTCTTTGCCCGCTCACAAGCGCTTACTCTGCCGCAGCGGCTTTTGTGACTTTCAGTGAACCGCCCGCTTTTTCAACTGCCTCGACAGCAGCTTTCGACGCACCGGTCACTTCCAGATCAACCTTGGCGCTGATCTCGCCTTTGGCCAGAACGCGGATACCGTCCAGCTTGCGGCGGACCAGACCGGACGCAACCAGAGCGTCTTCGGTGATCGCAGCCTTGGCGTCCAGCTTGCCGGCTTCGACGAATTTCTGGATCAGGCCCAGATTGATGACGGCGAATTCCTTGCGGTTGGGCTTGTTGAAGCCACGCTTGGGCAGACGCTGGTACAAGGGCATCTGACCGCCTTCATAGCCGTTAATGGCCACACCCGAGCGGGATTTCTGGCCTTTGATACCACGGCCACCCATTTTACCTTTGCCGGAACCCGGACCACGGCCAACGCGGGTGCGTTTTGGGGCGGCGCCAGGATTGTCGCGCAATTCGTTCAGTTTCATTTCGCTTCTCCTAAGCCGGATATGACCCCCGAAGCGTGATGGGCCAAACACGGCATTTCTTGGTTTTGATTCTCGCGGCCAAAAAGCCACCGCAGGCGTATAGGCCCGATGGCAGGGCTTGGCAAGACTGTAGATCGCCAGCCGCTTGTCATGACCGGCAAAAGCCCCGGGACCGGCCCCGCGGGTGAACCCAAAAGGACACCTTCACCGGAGTCTGACCGAAAATTGAGCACGAAATATGGCGATTTTGGCAAATATCGCTTGCCATGACCGGGCGGTAGTCTATCCGGATTGCCACAAACAAGAACTTGGCAGGCGCATGACTGAAACCACTCTCTCGACCCGGAAACAGCCTGGGGCTACCGCTGCACGTGACTGGGTAACAACGCTTGCCAAATATCGCGAACCCGACCAGCTGCGCAGCGCGTTTGAGCTGGGCGTCAGTATCATCCCCTTCTTCGCGCTCTGGGCTTTGTCCTGGATGTCGCTGTCGGTCAGCTATTGGCTTGCTTTTGCGATTTCCGTTCTCAACGCGGCCTTTCTGTTGCGCCTGTTTGCCATCCAGCACGATTGCGGGCACGGCGCGTTCTTCAAGAACCGGACGGTCAGTGACTGGGTTGGACGCTCGATCGGAGTTCTGACGCTGACACCTTATGATGTCTGGCGCCGCACGCATTCCACACATCACAACAGTTCCGGCAATCTGGGCAAACGCGGGATGGGCGATATCCACACCCTGACCGTGGCCGAATATCAGGCGAAAACCCCGATGAACCGGTTCTGGTATCGTGTGTATCGAAACCCGATCACCCTGTTCGTTTTTGGCCCCGGATATCTGTTCCTGTTTCAAAACCGCCTTCCGCTGGGTCTGACCGACAGCGTCCGGTTCTGGGTCAGCGCGATGGCCACCAATCTTGCCATTCTGGTTGCGCTTGTGGCCATTTACTATTTTGGCGGGCTGATGCCGATGGTGCTGATCTTCCTGCCCTCGACCCTGATTGCCGCCACCGCCGGGGTATGGCTGTTCTATGTGCAACACCAGTTCGAGGACACGCATTGGGACGCCGATGAAGACTGGCAGTTGCACGAAGCGGCGCTGCACGGAAGCTCTCATTATATATTGCCGTCCGTGTTGCAGTGGTTCACCGCCAATATCGGCATCCACCACGTGCATCACCTGTACAGCCGCATTCCATTCTATCGCCTGACCGAAGTGCTGCGCGACCATGATGAGCTGGCAAACAGCAACCGGATGACCATCCGCGAGAGCCTCGCCAACGCGCGCCTGCACCTTTGGGATGAGCAAAGCCGCCGACTGCTGTCATTCGCCGAGGCCCGCGCGCTTTACGGGTGAGGAGTTCCTTGGCCGGTTGAGCTGTCGGAAAGACGTCAAGAAATCCTATGTGACCCTGGAAAAGGGCAGCTCCATCGACGTGTCCAGCGGTCTCTGATCGAACCCGTCTTTGGAGAGAGATAAAGGCCCCCGCGAAAGCGGGGGTTTTTTGTTTTCGTGAACATTGCGAAACTACGTGTAATGTTTCTTAGGAGATTTAATTTCTTGGATTTCATCAATTGACCCAAAAAATGTTCCATCTGACATGAGGCTGCCATTTGGCCGTTGCCCGAAGTCATCAGGTTCCCACTCCACCTGCTCGTAGCCCAATAGTGCGTCTTCCGAGCCATTTATCGTATCGCGAATGAGAGAATATATACTCAAATCGATTCCGACGTAGATATCTTCCATCTCAGAAATTTCAGGGTGAAACCGGGTAACAACAAACGCTCGATCCCTGATTGTAGCTAGGTCAATGTCATGGGACCGACTTTCTGTGATATCTGCTCCAATAAGCTGTTGGGCTGTTTCAATCATTCCCATTGCGGCAAGCCAAGAACTATAATTTCTACGAAGAACCCAACTAGGTGGCAACTTCATTCCTGTTACGGTTTCATCCCCTGGTGGGTCTACAAAAACCAGGGCGCTCTGCGTATTGCTCGATGCCTCGCGAAAACACGTAAGGGTGGCGTATCCTTTACTGGCAGGTGGGGAAATTGCGCTAAGCCACGGTGCAACTTGTTTCTCAAGGGCGGGTTTAAGCACTTGCTTCACCCCGGAAGGATTGTTTTCTTGCAGCGCAAAAGAGGCCTTCGCTTCAAGTATCATACGCTCCCGAGAGGAGTTTTCGAAAAGAAAATCTGCTACTGTGCCAATTTTATTGGTCTTCTTGTGCACTATAACGTCCGGGTCGGTAGCTAGATGACTGACAAAATCGTATCCTAAGTTCTGAGCGAAAAGAACAGAGATACCTTGCCCTAGGCGAGCGCTCATGCTGGTTTGAGAAACATCGCTAAGCAGGCCGGATCCACCGTCTACAAGCCTCAAATTTCCACCCATGTTTGGGTTAAGAACGTGGTGGCATTGGAGGAGAAACCCAAGGCTTTGCAAATATCTACTTTTTGTTATCAGGAAATCTGTTTTAACAACTGCCTGCGCAAGCTGCCAGCCTGAAAACTCAAGTGCTGGTCTGGCATTTGCGAAGTGAGCCCACTGGGGTCGATCCGGCAGCCTCTTCATCAAAATGTCATTTCTGTCCCATTCATATACTTCGAGCTCCTTTCTCCCAAATTGGCTGATTAGTGTTTTTAACATCAACGCGTTACCCGCTTTCTAGACTGGATTCTTTCACCTTTTGAGGTAGTAGAGTTGAAAAGTGTGAGCAACTCCCTCAGTGTGTTGTCAGCAACGCTAAGATAATCTGCCGCACCCTATAGACACCAACTCCCAACACTGCTAAACGCACCCAATCTTGCGGCCTCGGATTCGTTCCGGGGCCTTAGATATTTTGCAACCGGGGACCTTCGGGGCCCTATACCTTTGGCACCTACGGGGGCCTATCACATAGCGGGGGACCTCCCCTGCACTTGCTAAACGGAAGACAGAAAGCATGGCACTCAAGTCGTACAAGCCGACGACGCCGGGCCAGCGCGGGCTGGTGCTGATCGACCGTTCGGAGCTTTGGAAAGGACGTCCGGTCAAGTCTCTCACAGAGGGTTTGACCAAATCGGGCGGCCGGAACAACACCGGACGGATCACTTCACGCCGCCGCGGCGGTGGCGCAAAGCGTCTCTACCGGATCGTTGACTTCAAACGGAACAAATTTGATGTCGCGGCAACCGTCGAGCGGATCGAATATGACCCGAACCGGACCGCGTTCATCGCACTGGTTAAATACGAAGACGGCGAGCAGGCGTATATCCTGGCTCCGCAGCGTCTGGCTGTTGGTGACAAGGTCATCGCGTCGGCAAAGGCCGATATCAAGCCGGGCAACGCAATGCCGTTCTCGGGCATGCCAATCGGTACCATCGTCCACAACATCGAGATGAAGCCTGGCAAAGGCGGTCAGATCGCACGTGCGGCCGGTACTTACGCGCAATTCGTGGGCCGCGATGGCGGTTACGCTCAGATCCGTCTGAGCTCGGGCGAGCTGCGCATGGTCCGTCAGGAATGCATGGCCACCATCGGTGCCGTGTCCAACCCCGACAACAGCAACCAGAACCTTGGTAAAGCCGGTCGTATGCGCCACAAGGGCGTTCGTCCGTCGGTTCGTGGTGTTGCTATGAACCCGATCGATCACCCGCATGGTGGTGGTGAGGGTCGTACCTCGGGTGGCCGTACACCGGTTACGCCGTGGGGTAAGGACACCAAGGGTAAGCGTACCCGCAACAAGAACAAAGCGTCCCAGAAGCTGATCATCCGCTCGCGGCACGCCAAGAAGAAGGGACGTTAATCCATGTCTCGCTCTGTTTGGAAGGGTCCTTTCGTCGATGCTTACGTGCTGAAAAAAGCCGAAGCAGCGCGCGAGTCGGGCCGCAACGAAGTCATCAAGATCTGGTCGCGTCGTTCCACCATCCTGCCCCAGTTCGTGGGTCTGACCTTTGGTGTGTACAACGGCCAGAAGCATATCCCGGTAAACGTCTCGGAAGACATGATCGGTCAGAAGTTCGGTGAATATTCGCCGACACGGACCTATTATGGCCACGCCGCAGACAAAAAAGCGAAGCGGAAGTAAGTCATGGGCAAGGAAAAGAACCCCCGCCGCGTGGCTGAAAACGAAGCAATGGCGAAAACGCGCATGCTTCGCACCAGCCCGCAGAAACTGAACCTGGTTGCGCAAATGATCCGCGGCAAGAAAGTCGAGAAGGCCCTGACCGACCTGACTTTCTCGAACAAGCGCGTCGCGCAGGACGTCAAGAAGTGCCTGCAGTCCGCAATCGCGAATGCCGAAAACAACCACAACCTGGACGTTGACGAGCTGATCGTCGCCGAAGCCTGGGTTGGCAAGAACCTGGTCATGAAGCGCGGTCGCCCGCGTGCCCGTGGCCGTTTCGGCAAGATCATGAAGCCGTTCTCGGAGATCACCATCAAGGTGCGTCAAGTTGAGGAGCAAGCCTAATGGGACATAAAGTCAATCCGATCGGCATGCGCCTTCAGGTCAACCGCACCTGGGACAGCCGCTGGTACGCAGATACCAAGGACTACGGTGATCTTCTTCTGGAAGACCTCAAGATCCGTGAGTTCATCCAGAAAGAGTGCAAGCAGGCCGGTGTTGCCCGTGTGATCATCGAACGTCCGCACAAGAAGTGCCGCGTTACGATCCACACCGCACGTCCGGGTGTCATCATCGGCAAGAAAGGTGCGGACATCGAAGTTCTGCGCAAGAAGCTGGCCGCGATGACCGACAGCGAACTGCACCTGAACATCGTCGAAGTGCGCAAGCCCGAGCTTGACGGTCAGCTGGTTGCCGAGTCAATCGCTCAGCAGCTGGAACGCCGTGTTTCGTTCCGCCGCGCGATGAAGCGTGCCGTACAGAACGCCATGCGCATGGGCGCCCTGGGTATCCGGGTGAACGTCGCTGGCCGTCTGGGTGGTGCCGAAATCGCACGGACCGAATGGTACCGCGAAGGCCGTGTGCCGCTGCACACGCTGCGCGCCGACATCGATTACGCACATGCCGAAGCGATGACCCCCTACGGGATCATCGGGATCAAGGTCTGGATCTTCAAAGGGGAGATCATGGAGCACGATCCGCAGGCACGTGACCGTAAAGCACAGGAACTCCAGGACGGCCCTGCACCTCGTGGTGCTGGTGGCGGTCGTCGCTAAGGAGGGAAAGATATGCTTCAACCAAAGCGTACAAAATTCCGCAAGTTGCACAAAGGCCGGATCAAGGGCGAAGCCAAGGGCGGCTCTGATCTGAACTTTGGCACCTACGGCCTGAAAGCGATCGAGCCTGAGCGTGTAACCGCACGCCAGATCGAAGCTGCACGTCGTGCCATGACGCGTCACATGAAGCGTCAGGGTCGTGTCTGGATCCGCATCTTCCCCGACACTCCGGTCACTGCAAAGCCGATCGAAGTTCGTATGGGTAAAGGTAAGGGTTCGGTCGACCGCTGGGTTTGCAAGGTCAAGCCCGGTCGCGTGATGTTCGAGATCGACGGCGTCAATGACGACATCGCCCGCGAGGCCCTGCGCCTGGCTGCGATGAAGCTGCCGATCAAGACCCGCGTCGTGGTTCGCGAAGACTGGTAAGCGATCCGGGGGCACCCCCGCTCGTGACAAGATTGACCCCCGTCGGAACACCGGCGGGGGTTTTTCTATAGGGGGCTCTGCCCCCGTCGCGCGTGCCGCGCGCCTCCCCCGGGAATTTTGGGCCAGATGAAGCAGGGAATCCGTTCTTCATCTGGCTGCAAATATCCCGGAGCGCGAGGCAGAGCCTCGCAAAACAGCCATCGCCTTCACCGCGCGGCTGGTTTAAGACAGCGCCATGCCACAGATTGAATCACTCTTCGTCACCCGCCTCTATCGTGCCTCTTTGTCCGAGTTTGGTCCCCCGATCGATGCGGAGGAGTTGGAAAGCTCGTGCCTTGTCATCGCCGAGGATGACGAGGCCGGTCAGGACTGGTGCGAAGAAAACGGCTATCCCGGTTACACCAGCTATGCTTCGCTGACCGACCTGCCCTGGCGGTTTCCGATATTCGCCGATCTGGTCAAGGCGCTGGACAGCCATGTGGCGGCTTTTGCCAAGGATCTGGAGTTTGATCTGGGCGAGGGTGAGCTGAAGCTGGAAGACCTCTGGATCAACATCCTGCCCGAGGGCGGCATGCATTCCAGCCACTTGCACCCGCACAGCGTGATCTCGGGCACGACCTATGTATCGATGCCAGAAGGGGCGAGTGCTCTGAAGCTTGAAGACCCTCGCTCAGGCCGCATGATGGCCGCGCCGACGCGCCTCAAAGGCGGGCGGCGCGATTTGCAGCCGTTCATCTATATGAAGCCGCAGGTGGGCGATGTCCTGCTATGGGAAAGCTGGCTACGCCACGAGGTGCCGATGAACATGGCCGAGGAAGAGCGGATTTCGGTGAGTTTCAACTATAAGTGGGACTGACCGTTTCTGGCAGGGCTGACTTCTGCACCTGTTTGATTGATCGGGATCAAGCACACTTAAGCCTGCTCGTTGTAGACTCCGCTCCAATGCGTCGGTCTGCCTGATGAGTCGGACCGGAGTGCCGCGTATCTGGTTTGATCGGACACACCGTGCTGAGATTTGTCACATTGATCATAGGGCTACTGGTCTCAAGCGCGACTGGCGTAGTGGGACAGGAGGTCGACCCGCACCGCATCTACGAAAACAGCTGTTCCGGATGCCACGCCCCCCATTCCGGTGATTTCGTTTGGGATGAGCTTAATGTGTCAGATGGCGTGCTGGTCGGAGCCCGGTCCGGACGGGCGGTCGAAATTTACCTGCGCTCCGGTCATGGCGGGGTGACTCCGGACAAGGCCGAGGTTCTGCTTGCTCATTTCCGAATTATCCGGGACTCGGGCGGGATCTTCATCGAGAAATGCCGTATTTGCCATGTGACCGCCGTGGAGCTCGTGCGAAACAATCTGATCCTTGAGGAAGGGAAGCTGACGGGGCGATATACCGGGCGTGACATCGGAGCGTTCCTGGACGGTCATGGCCGTCTTTCACCGGAAGAGGTTTCCGAGATGCTGTCCGTATTGACCAGAGTGGCAAATAGCCAGGGTCTGACACGGTGACACACGCGAGTTTTTGATTTTGGGAATTTCCCTGTTCCCGCATGGCAAACTTTCCCTTGCCACCCCACCCCTAACCCCCTATAGAGCGGCATCTTGCGGTCTCCCGGCGTTGTCGGGCGATTCGTATGTCTATCATTCATCCACCAGGTCAAAGGTGACCCGTGTACGGGGCCTTCTGGTGTTTTGAGCAAAGGAAAAAGGCGATGAACGCCCAAGAACTGCGTGACAAGACCCCTGATCAGCTCCGCGAGGAACTGGTCAACCTGAAGAAAGAAAGCTTTAACCTGCGCTTTCAACAGGCAACCGGTCAGCTGGAAAACACTGCTGGCATCAAAGCGGCCCGCCGCAACGCTGCCCGCGTCAAAACCATCCTGAACGAAAAGGCCGCTGCTGCGGCATCCGAGGAGTAATCAGATGCCCAAGCGTATCCTGCAAGGCACCGTGACCAGCGACGCCAACGAACAGACCATCACCGTGCTGGTCGAGCGCCGTTTCAAGCACCCGCTGCTGCACAAAACCGTTCGTAAGTCCAAGAAATACCGGGCTCATGACGAAAAGAACGCCTTCAAGGTCGGCGACTCTGTACGCATCATCGAATGCGCGCCGAAATCGAAGACGAAACGTTGGGAAGTTCTGGAAGCGTAAGCTTCCGGGATTTTTCATTTGTCGAAACCCTGGGGGATTTAATCAGACCAGCCCCCACAGGTCGGGAGAAACCACATGATCCAGATGCAGACCAATCTGGATGTCGCTGACAACTCTGGCGCACGCCGAGTTCAGTGCATCAAGGTCCTGGGTGGTTCCAAGCGTAAATACGCCTCCGTTGGCGACATCATTGTCGTCTCGGTGAAGGAAGCCATCCCGCGCGGCCGCGTAAAGAAAGGTGACGTCCGTAAGGCCGTCGTCGTACGCACCGCCAAGGAAGTCCGTCGCGAAGACGGCACCGCGATCCGTTTCGATCGCAACGCCGCCGTCATCCTGAACAACAACAACGAGCCCGTAGGTACCCGTATCTTTGGCCCCGTTGTTCGTGAACTGCGCGCGAAGAACTTCATGAAAATCATCTCGCTGGCTCCGGAGGTGCTGTAATCATGGCTGCTAAACTCCGCAAAGGCGACAAGGTCGTCGTGCTGTCCGGCAAGGACAAGGGCAAAGAGGGAACTATCACCTCGGTTGACCCCAAAGCCGGTAAAGCTGTTGTCGATGGTATCAACATCGCCATCCGCCACACCCGCCAGTCGCAAACCTCGCAAGGTGGTCGCCTGCCTCAGGCAAACCCGATCGAGCTGTCGAACCTGGCACTGCTGGATAAGAACGGCAAAGCAACCCGCGTTGGCTTTCGTATGGAAGGTGACAAGAAGGTGCGGTTTGCCAAGACCACAGGGGACGTGATCGATGCTTGATAACGCAACCTACACCCCGCGCCTGAAAGCGCAGTACGCCGAGACCATCCGTGCCGCTCTGAAAGAAGAGTTCGGCTACAAGAACGACATGCAGCTGCCCAAGCTGGAAAAAATCGTTCTGAACATCGGTTGTGGTGCTGAGGCCGTCAAAGACTCGAAGAAAGCGAAAGCCGCTGTCGAGGACCTGACTGCGATTGCCGGTCAACAGGCCGTTGCAACCAAGGCGAAGAAGTCGATCGCGGGTTTCCGCGTCCGGGAAGACATGCCGCTGGGTGCGAAAGTGACCCTGCGCGGTGACCGGATGTACGAATTCCTGGATCGTCTGATCACGATCGCGATGCCGCGTATTCGTGACTTCCGCGGTGTTAAGCCTTCTTTCGACGGTCGTGGCAACTTTGCCATGGGCATGAAAGAGCACATCGTGTTCCCGGAAATCGACTTCGACAAGGTCGACGAGGTCTGGGGCCTGGATATCGTAATTGCCACCACAGCGAAAACCGACGCTGAAGCAAAGGCACTGTTGAAAGCATTCAACATGCCGTTCAACGCGTAAGCGCCGGGAGGATTGAGACATGGCTAAGAAAGCAATGATCGAACGCGAGAAGAAGCGCGAACGCCTGGTGGCCAAATATGCCGCAAAGCGTGCCGAGCTGAAAGAAATCGCGAATGACGAGAGCAAGCCGATGGAAGAGCGCTTCAAGGCGCGTCTGAAACTGGCGAAACTGCCGCGCAACAGCTCGGCTACCCGTCTGCACAACCGTTGTCAGCTGACCGGTCGTCCCCACGCTTACTATCGTAAGCTGAAGGTCAGCCGTATCGCGCTGCGCGAGCTGGGTTCTGCTGGTCAGATCCCCGGCATGGTGAAATCGAGCTGGTAAGGGAGACATAGATATGAATGATCCTATCGGCGATATGCTCACCCGTATCCGCAACGCGCAAATGCGCGGCAAGTCCACCGTATCCACTCCGGCGTCGAAGCTGCGTGTTTGGGTTCTGGACGTGCTGGCGGACGAAGGTTACATCCGTGGCTATGAAAAGACGACCGGTGAAAACGGTCATCCGGCCATCGAAATCAGCCTGAAATACTACGAAGGCACCCCTGTCATTCGCGAACTGAAGCGGGTTTCGAAACCCGGTCGCCGCGTATACATGGGCGTCAATGACATCCCGCAGGTCCGTCAGGGTCTGGGCGTGTCGATTGTCAGCACTCCGAAAGGTGTGATGTCGGACGCAAACGCTCGCTCCAACAATGTTGGCGGCGAAGTGCTCTGCACCGTCTTCTAAGGAGGTCTGCAATGTCTCGTATTGGTAAAAAACCGGTCGAGCTGCCCAGCGGCGTTACCGCCTCTGTGTCGGGTCAGACCATCGAAGTCAAAGGTCCGAAAGGCACCCGCAGCTTCACCGCCACCGACGACGTAACGCTGTCGGTTGAAGACAACGTGGTCAAGATCGACCCTCGTGGCATGTCCAAGCGTGCCCGCCAGCAGTGGGGCATGAGCCGCACCATGGTTGCCAACCTGGTAACCGGTGTGACCACAGGCTTCAAAAAAGAGCTGGAGATCCAGGGTGTTGGTTACCGGGCGCAGATGCAGGGCAACACCCTGAAGCTGAACCTGGGCTATAGCCACGATGTTGATTTCACAGCTCCGGAAGGTGTCACCATCACCGCACCGAAGCAGACCGAGATCGTTGTGGAAGGTATCGACCAGCAGCTGGTGGGCGAAACCGCGGCCAAAATCCGCGAGTGGCGCCGCCCCGAGCCGTACAAAGGCAAGGGCATCCGCTATAAGGGCGAGTTCATCTTCCGCAAGGAAGGCAAGAAGAAGTAAGGACGCAGACAATGGCAAACAGCAAAAGAACCCTGTTTCTGAAGCGCCGCCTGCGCGTTCGGAACAAACTTCGCAAGGTCAACGCGGGTCGTCCGCGCCTGTCCGTACACCGTTCGAACAAGAACATCTCTGTTCAGCTGATCGACGACGTACGTGGCGTGACCCTGGCCTCGGCCTCGACCCTGGAAAAAGACCTGGGTGTTGTTGGCAAGAACAACGTCGAAGCGGCCACCAAAGTGGGCGCGGCCATCGCCGAGCGTGCCAAGAAGGCGGGCGTCGAAGAGGCCTATTTCGATCGTGGCGGCTTCCTGTTCCACGGCAAAGTGAAGGCTGTCGCCGACGCTGCGCGTGAAGGTGGCCTGAAGATCTGATGGTGTGCCGGGCTGAAGCCCGCCCTACCGGATCCGACGCCGTAGGCCGGGCTTCAGCCCGGCACCGGCACTTTGAAGGCGGGTCCGCCCGCCTCGATGATCGGGGAGCCCCAGAATGTCATTCAGGGGTTCACTTCGATTGAGCAATTGGCGCCGCAAGCGCCTCTAGAGGAAAAGGGATGCCAAATGGCAGAACGTGAAAACCGTCGGGGCCGTGGCCGCGACCGTGAAGAAACGCCGGAATTTGCAGATCGCCTGGTCGCAATCAACCGCGTGTCGAAAACCGTAAAAGGTGGTAAGCGCTTTGGCTTCGCCGCTCTGGTGGTTGTCGGCGATCAGAAAGGCCGCGTCGGCTTTGGCAAGGGTAAAGCGAAAGAAGTACCTGAAGCCATCCGCAAGGCGACTGAGCAAGCCAAGCGTCAGATGATCCGCGTACAGCTGCGCGAAGGTCGGACCCTGCACCACGACATCGAGGGCCGTCACGGCGCTGGTAAAGTGGTTATGCGCGCCGCGCCTGAAGGTACCGGTATCATCGCCGGTGGTCCGATGCGTGCCGTGTTCGAAATGCTGGGCGTCAAGGACGTTGTCTCCAAGTCGCTGGGCTCGCAGAACCCCTACAACATGATCCGCGCCACCATCGACGGCCTGCAGAAAGAGCAGAGCCCGCGTTCGGTTGCCGCACGTCGTGGCAAAAAGGTTGCTGACATCCTGCCCAAGCGGGACGACGCACCGGCTGCTGCTGAAGCAGAAGCATAAGGAGAGCACGTCATGGCAAAAACCATCGTCGTCAAACAGGTCGGTTCGCCGATCCGCCGCCCCGCCGAACAGCGCGCAACCCTGATCGGCCTGGGCCTGAACAAGATGCACAGAACCCGTGAGCTGGAGGATACTCCTTCGGTGCGCGGCATGATCCGCAAGATCCCGCATCTGGTAGAGATCATCGAAGAGCGCGGCTAAGCCCGCAGCTTCGAAGACTTAGAAACGCCTCCGACCTCGGTCGGGGGCGTTTTTTGTTTAAGGGCTTGCCTGCCGGTGCCGTGAACTGATCCTCCGTCAATTCACCTTGAGCGCATGCCGCCTATGACTCGACGCATATAGTTCATGAATTGTGCGCGCTCAGGGTCATTCAAGACCTGTAATGCATCGGCATTCACGTTCTGAGCTGCCTCGTAGGCGCTGTTGCGAAGTGCTGCGGCCTTCTCGGTCAACCAAATCAATTGAGCCCTGGCGTCAGCATGGTTCTTCGTTCTTTTGATCAAGCCATCACGTTCCATACGGTTAAGCGTGTTAGCCAATGTCGCCTGTTCGACGTCAATTTTGGTCAGCAGATCCTTTTGCGTCACACCGTCTTTGAGCCAGAGTTCCAGCAAGATTGGGAATTGTCCGACGACGATGCCAAAGGGCGCAATGCGTTGCTGCAACTCCTTTGCAAACAATCGTGCCATGTGATTAACCAGATACCCGGCCGAGTTTTCTTTTTCGAAGTCCATGTCCTGGATTTACACTTGAATAGCATGCTATGCAATTTTATATAGCTTGCTATATTTCAGAATCGAAGGGAACCGAAATGGCTCGTATCAAAGAGTTGGACACGATCGTCACGCTGGCAGATCAGATGCAGACCGAGGAAGGACCGGTGGTGCTGATCAACCTGTTTACGGTGGACGCCGAAGACGAAAAGACGCTGCTTCGGGCATGGGCGCATGATGCGGATTTCATGAAATCGCAACCGGGATATATCTCAACCCAGCTCCATCAGGGTATCGCGGGCAGTTCGACCTTTGTGAACTACGCGATCTGGCAGAACGTGCAAAGCTTTCGCGACGCATTCACTCATCCCGAGTTCCAGCGTCGGATCGCGGACTATCCAGCAAGCGCAGTGGCCCGGCCACATCTTCTTCGCAAGCTCGCAGTCGAAAACCACTGCGTCGCCTGACCCTCATTTGGGAGTAGCAACATGTTAAGAACCATCCACCCCATCGCCGGAGTAGTAGGCTTTCTTACGATACTCGTATTCTGGACATCCACTTTGTACAGTGAGTTATTTGCAAACCATGAGACCGTCGCGGCAGTAAAGTCCATGATCGTCAGCGGGCTCTTTGTTCTGGTGCCTGCAATGGTGATTGTCGGTGCATCCGGGGCGACACTTGGGCGTCGTCGAAAAGATGCCCCTGCGCTCGCCAAAAAGAAACGGATGCCAATCATTGCTATGAACGGGCTCATCGTCCTTGTTCCAGCCGCCGTCTACCTGAGCGCAAAGGCAAACGCGGGCTCGTTTGATACCAGCTTCTATATTGTACAGATCATCGAACTGATTGCCGGGGCGACCAATCTGACACTGATGGGGCTGAGCATACGTGATGGTCGGGCGATGGCCGCCCGCAATAAAACGCGCAAAAGAAATGAAAGCGGCGTGTGATTGACGTGGCCCACGACATGTATAGCCATTCAATAGATGCATATCGGCTAGACCAAAATCTGCGTTGTTAGCGATAGCAAACGCTCCTATCTCTGCCTTGTCCAATGAAGGAACTCAAAAGGAAACGTCAGGGAATACGCCCTGATACGAGAAAGGAATAAAGAGATGACAACTGCGACACTGACCCATACCGGCTTCAACTTCGGCACCCGGATCGCTGACATGATCACACGGATCAAAACAGCCCGCGCACGTGCTGCTGAGTATCAGCGCACCTATACCGAGTTGCAGCGTCTGAGCAACCGTGAGCTGGACGATATCGGCATCCGCCGCTGCGACATCGCAGATATCGCGCACCGGCACGTATATTGCTCGTAACCACTCATACAATTGAAACGACCCAAAGGCGCCTTAGGGCGCCTTTTCTATGTTCAGTGCAGGCCCTGCCCCGCGAGCAGGCCGCTCAGCGGCCGCCAGAGGGTGCGATAGCTGTTGATGGGCTACCAATATGCCGGTGACGCCAGAATCGTCCTGAGCGGCCGCTGGAGGACGTGTGACCGCCCTGCCCCGACGCGCAAACCCAGAGCTTTGACGTCTGAAACGAAATCGGCCCCGGAGGAGTGATCCACCGGGGCCGAAAAGTGTCGCTGTAAGCGTTGGATCAGAGACCGGTGCTTACGTCGATTGTGTTACCCTCTTCCAGGGTCACATATGCTTTCTTGACGTCTTTCCGACGGCCCAGCTGGCCGCGGAACCGCTTGACCTTGCCTTTGGTCACGGTGGTGTTCACCGCCTTGACCTTCACACCAAACAGCGCCTCAACGGCCTCTTTGATCTGCGGCTTGTTGCTTTCGATCGCCACTTCAAAGACAACCGCGCCATTTTCGGACGCCATGGTCGACTTTTCGGTGATGATCGGCTTGCGGATCACGTCGTAGTGTTCTGCCTTCGCGCTCATTTCAGACGAGCCTCCAGTGCTTCGACAGCCGCTTTGGTGAGCACCAGGGTGTCACGCTTGAGGATGTCATAAACGTTTGCACCCATCGACGGCAGGATATCCAGACCTTCGATGTTGCGCGACGCCTTCAGGAACCCTTCGTTCACGGTCGCGCCGTCGATGACCAGAGCGCGTTTCCAGCCCAGGTTTGCAACCTGTTTGGCCAGTGCGGCGGTCTTGCCTTCGGCTTCGGCGTTCTCGATCACAACCAGTTCACCTGCTTTGGCTTTGGCCGACAGAGCGTGGCGCAGGCCAAGCTTGCGGAACTTTTTCGGCAGGTCGTGGCCGTGCGAACGAGGGGTCGGGCCCTTGTAAACACCACCCTTGCGGAAGATCGGTGCGTTACGGTCACCATGGCGTGCGCCACCGGTGCCCTTCTGGCGATAGATCTTCTTGGTCGAGTAGCTGGTTTCCGAGCGGGTCTTGACCTTGTGGGTGCCGGCCTGCGCGTTGTTGCGCTGCCAACGGACCACACGGTGCAGGATGTCCGCGCGCGGCTCGAGGCCGAACAGGTCTGCATCCAGCTCGATGTCGCCGGCCTTGCCGCCGTCCAGTTTGATTACATCAAGTTTCATGCTTCACCACCTTCCGCGGATACTTCTTCCGCAGGTGCTTCGGTTGCAGCCGATTTCACAGCAGCCGGGAAAGGCAGGCCTTCCGGTGCTTTCTTCTTCACGGCGTCCTTGACGGTGACCCAGCCCGATTTCGGTCCGGGAACGGCGCCTTTGATGAAGACCAGACCACGGTCGGCGTCGGTTTTGACAACCTCGAGGTTCTGGGTGGTAACACGGGCAGCACCCATGTGACCGGCCATCTTCTTGCCTTTGAACACCTTGCCCGGATCCTGACACTGACCGGTCGAGCCGTGCGAACGGTGGCTGATCGACACACCGTGCGAGGCGCGCAGACCACCGAAGTTGTGGCGCTTCATCGCACCGGCAAAGCCTTTACCGATCGAGGTGCCCGACACGTCAACCTTCTGACCAGCCAGGAAGTGCTCGGCCGAGATTTCGGCTCCCACTTCGATCAGGCCATCTTCGGAGACGCGGAACTCGGCCAGCTTGCGCTTGGGCTCGACCTTGGCAGCGGCGTAGTGGCCGCGCATGGCCTTCGAGGTGCGTTTTGCCTTGGCAGCACCAGCGCCCAGCTGAACGGCGGTGTAGCCGTCTTTTTCAGCGGTCCGCTGCGCAACAACCTGCAGGTTGTCCAGGTGAAGAACGGTCACAGGGATCTGCTTGCCGTCTTCCATGAACAGGCGGGTCATGCCAACTTTTTTTGCGATAATACCAGAGCGCATAATCTATACCCTCCGATCTTACGACTGCAGCTTGATCTCGACGTCCACACCAGCAGCCAGGTCGAGCTTCATCAGCGCATCCACGGTCTGGGGGGTCGGATCAACGATGTCGAGCAGACGCTTGTGCGTGCGGATCTCGAACTGGTCGCGGGATTTCTTGTCAACGTGAGGGCCACGGAGAACCGTGAACTTCTCGATCTTGTTCGGCAGCGGGATCGGGCCGCGCACATTCGCGCCGGTCCGCTTGGCAGTGTTGACGATCTCTTGCGTGCTGGCATCCAGAACGCGATAGTCAAATGCCTTCAGCCGAATACGGATATTTTGGCTTTGCATAGTAACAGCCTTTTATCAGGCGTTGAGGTTGAGAGGAGGACAGACGCGCATCGCCAACCCTCATCGAACCCAAAAGGCGGGAATCATCCCGCCTTGATGTTCTTGTTGAGAACCTGCGCGTATTAGTGGGGTTGGCGGGGTTTGACAAGGGGCAAACGTCACAAAGAACACCGTTTTATTCGCCGCCAGACACGCCATTGGTTAGCCATGCGTCTTCTACCTTCATCCCTTGGTAAACCGCATGCAGATACAGATGGGCAATCACAGGATCATTTGAGAACGGCGAGTAATCCAATTTGCCCTCTCGGACACCCACTTCGGCTTCATAAACAATCTCGTCGCCCTTCACGGTTACAAGCACTTCTAATTCCGCCAGTGTTTCTGGGTCAACGGATGTGGGGTCGTCTGACAGGATCACGAAATCCGCAACTTTGCCAACCTCAATGGACCCCTTTTCATCTTCCTCGAAATGCTGCCAAGCGGGCCAGATTGTCATGGCTTTCAAGGCAGTCATAACATCGACCCTTTGATGCGGCCCCAAAATATCTCCAGAGCGTGTGCGTCTAGTAACCGTCGCAGCAAGAACACGCATGCTATCTGGAAAGGCCACCGGGGCATCGTGGTGTGTGCCAAACATCATGTCCCGCTCGAGCAGCCATCCTGTGGGTGAGATATTGTCTGCATTGACCGGCCCAACGGTGTGATCACGATGCCAATCCCCCCAGTAAAACGTGTGCATCGGGAAAAGCGATGGGAATACGCCGAGGCGTTTAAAACTCGCAACCTGATCCTCTCTTAGAAACTGACCGTGGATCAGAACCGGACGATTCCCCGGGTCGCCATACTTCATCTGTGCCTCTTCGAGAGCTGCTATCAGCATGTCAGAAGCCCCTTCCCCGTTAGAGTGCACAAGGATTTGGAACCCATTTTCGTAACACCAATTAACGGCGTCCTGTAGCTGCTCCATCGTAATAGCAGCATACCCTGAATAACCGGCGGAGTAGCTTCCGACTGGATCATAATAGGGCCGATCCCTCAAAGCCGTGAAACCCTGAGGCGAGCCGTCAATCGTTAGCTTGCAGCCCCCGACCCGAACCCGGTCGTCGTAGTTCTTGGAGGTGTTTGCACCTATATATTCCCTAGCCTCAAGAACATCCGGGAAGGCTACCACGTCAATTGGGAGCCCATCTTCGGCGGCAACTTTCTTGAGAACGTCAACAATTTCTCCTGAGGTTCGGCCTTCTTGTCCGGTCGTGTATCCAAACTGTGCCCAAAGTTCGGTTCCAGCTTTGGCAAATGCCGCCAGGCCTTCTTCACCCAGATTTCCCAACATGGGCACAAGGACCGAAAAGAACGCATACTCTTCCAGAACACCGTTTGGCTCACCGGCGTCATCGCGTTGAATCACTCCGCCCGGAGGGGCTTTTGAAGCGGCTGTGATGCCTGCCAACTCTAGAGCTTTCGAGTTTGCTACTCCCAAATGCCCGGACTGATGAACGATAACGACCGGCAAGTCCTCAGACACAATGTCCAGTTCTTGTCGCGTAGGGTGGCGCAGTTCCTTTAATTGAGCATTGTCGTAACCAAAGCCGATGATCATTTTGACCTGTTCAACGGCTTGCGCATTTTCGTCGGCCCAGTCAGTCAACGTGGCTTGCAGACTGGCGATATCAACGACTTTCCCATCAGGCGGCGCAAGAAGGTTGGCGGACAATGCCTGCAACCCCCCCATGACCACATGACCGTGGCTATCTACAAAACCCGGAAGCATCGCGCGGCCTTCCAGGTCAAACGTTTCGGTTTCTTCACCGCGATGCATCGACAAATCAGACAACGACCCCACAGCAAGAACGCGTCCGTCTTTGACTGCGACCGCTTCAGCGGACGGAGCCTTATCGTTCATCGTTAACACAGGCCCTCCGAGATAAATCCTGTCCGCGATCTGCTGTGCGGACGCTGATGTGGATAAATAAACAAGTGCAGCAACTAGACCAACTGAACGCGCCAATAAGTGCATGCTGTGACCTCTTTCTAATTGTGATGCCTCAATATGAGAGAAGTAGCATTACAATCAGCTTAGGCAAAAACGAAAAAAGGGCGTCCCGAGGGAAGCCCTTTTCGTTGGTTCATTCGCTTGTGCGAATTATTCAGTAATCTTCGACACGACGCCGGCGCCGACGGTGCGGCCGCCTTCGCGGATGGCGAAGCGCAGGCCCTGCTCCATCGCGATCGGTGCGATCAGTTCAACGCCGAACGACACGTTGTCGCCGGGCATGACCATCTCGGTGCCTTCCGCCAGGGTCACGGTGCCGGTCACGTCAGTGGTCCGGAAGT
>NZ_JBQERO010000025.1:0-48363 GCF_056535125.1 Ruegeria sp. O4
CAGAGCCAATGATCCCAAACGCATGTTCAATACCATGCATCTGCAAAACCTTAACAAAGGCCTCTTCCGTCGTCATCTTCATAGGGGTGTTTCCTTATCTTCAGAACGCCAAAGCGTTGGTAAATTAGAGTATTTCGTCTCTGAGGTAATAGCCGACATAGGCTATGCGCTGGCCGAGGCGGCGGAAGGGTGTCAGGATGCCATGGCTGGGCAGCGGGGACGTGAAGATCGGCAGGGCAAAGGCCTTGTCTTTCTTGCCCGCGATCAGCTGTGCCATACGACGCCCGGCCTGAGCCGAGTACATCACGCCGTTGCCACCATATCCCATCGCGTAGAACACGCGCTGTTGCGGGTCTGGTTGAAAGATACGCGGCATCATATCGTGGCTGACATCGACCCAGCCCCACCACGAGTAATCGAGGTTGATATCCGTCAGCGCCGGGAACTTTCGGGCAAGACCCTTTTTCAGAAGCTCCAGATGTCTTTCGTTCTCGGCATCCCGCCCCGTTACCGCGCTGCGGCTGCCGATCTGCATCCGGTTGTCGGGCAATAAACGATAGTAGTGGCGCAAGGTGCGGGTGTCCGTCAGGGGTGATTTGGTCTGAATGCCACACTCATCCAGTTCGGCCTGGGTCAGCGGCCGTGTCACCATCGAGTTCGACAAGATAGGCATCAGGCGGTGCTTTGTGCGCGTGTTCAGACCCGGTGGGGTATAGCCCGCGGTTGCCAACGCCACGGTTTTGGCGCGGACGATGCCGCCCGGTGTGCGCAGGTGATGCACGCCGCTCTTCGTCTGCCATCCCATGACCGGGCTGCCAGTGTGAATTTTCACCCCCAGACGACGCGCCATGTTGACGTAGCCGAACGCCAGTTTACCCGCATGGATGCAGGTCCCGTCAGGTTCCCACATGGCACCTGCGGCCTCCATATCGCGCACGTGCTTTTCGTGCAGTTCTTCCTGGGAGAGGATGCGCGAGCCATAGCCGAACACATCGTTGAGCAGCTTGCTCTCTTTCTTGAGGGACGGCATGACCTTGTCGCGATGCGCGATGTAGTAGTGGCCACCCGGCTGGGGGTCGCAATCGATATCGTCGGTCGCAATCAGATCGTTGAACAGCTGAAACGCTTCAGTGACCTCGGCATGCATGCGCTTGGCCACGTCCGTTCCCCACCGTTCGATCCATTGCGACCGCTTGAGCCGCCCGGATGAGATCTGGGCCTGCCCGCCGTTGCGGGTGGAGCAGCCCCAGGAGACGGTATTTGCTTCTAAAACAACGGCTTGAATGCCATGTTCCTTGGCAAGATGGATGGCGGTGGACAGGCCGGTATACCCCGATCCGATCACCACCACATCTGCATCCATATCGCTGGACACAGGTCCATCATCGGCCGGAGGTGTTCCGGCCGTTCCAATCCAATATGTGGGCGCGTGGTCGCGATTGTGACCCGGACCCGCATCAATGATCGGGTCATATTTAGGGTCATAGCTGGCCTTGGGCCAGTGACGCGGGATGCTGTTATCCACCATTCTTGTTTTTCTCCGAGGCTGCGCGCAGGGCGGCGGATCAGGCTTTGAACATTGGGCGCGTTTTGCGAAGCGCCTGTTTTACAACAATTTTACCGTCACGAACGGTGAACAGATCCGCACCTTCAGCTTCGATCCGCATACCGTTTGCATCGGTTCCCGAGAAGGTCCACTCGGACACCGCACGATCACCGTGGACAAAGTGGCTGTGATGATCCCAATGGGCGTCTTTCATGCCTGCCCAGACGCCCGAAAACGCGGCGGCGATGGCGGCGGCACCTTCAACCTTGTTGCCGTATTTCTCGTCACCGGCCACGGTGTAGAACACGCAGTCGTCGGCGAAGTGGGTCATCACGCCGTCGATGTCGTGGCGGTTAAACGCGTCAAACGTATCCGCCAGGTCCTGCGCGGTCAGGGTTTTGTTCATTTTGTACTTCCTTGTCAGTGGGGTTGTTACATTTCGTCCGGGTTCGGAACGATCAGTGTCGGGATCCTCGAGCGCCGCAAAACGCGTTTTGCGACCGTGCCCAGAAAGGTGTGCGAAAAGCCGTGATCATGCGCGCCCAGCACGATCAGATCACAGCCCAGTTCGACCGAGCGGCGCAGGATCACTTCGGCCGGATGGCCATCAGTCACCTCAACCGAGGTAACCTGATCGCGAATTTTCCCGTCGTCGCCGTCGAACTGCGCCCAGAACTTGGCTTGGCGTTCGGCCAGAACCTTGCGCACCATCTCGTGACGACGCTCAATCGCGGTCTTGCGGGTCTCTTCGTTCATGATGAATATTTCCATCGTGATCTTGGCATCCTCCGACAGGGGTTCATTCACATGCAGCACGTGAATCTCCGCCCCGGTGGCCTGCGCGATGCTGGCGGCATGGCGCATGGCGTGACCCGAGTTTTCGGACAGGTCGGTGGCAAACAGGATGTTGGTGACCATCTGTTTCATGTCGTCATCCTTTCAGATCAGTAGCCAAACAGCCGTGGGAGCCACAGCGACAGTTCAGGGAAGAAGGCGATAACGAAGATCGCCACCGTGTTTGCAGCCGCAAAAGGCAGCGCGCGCAGCGAGATCTGTTCGATCGAGATGTTCGAGATACCGGATGCGATGAACAGGTTCTCGCCCAGCGGCGGGGTCTGGAACCCGATGCCCAGCGTACAGACCATCACCACGCCAAAATGGATCGGGTCAATACCCACCGAATAGGCCACCGGCAGCATCACCGGAACAAGGATCAGGATGGTGGCCAGTGTTTCCATGAACATGCCGACGAACAGCAGGAAGAAGATGATCAGCGCCCAGATCACATAGAGGTTGTCGGTAAAGCTGAGCATCCCTTCTGCGATGATTGCCGGGATCTGGTTTTCCACCAGCAGACGACCAAACACCGTTGCTGTGAACAGGATCAGCAGAACGCGGCCGGTTAGCCATGTGGTGGCTTCAAGCGACTGGAACAGCGACTGCCAGGTCAGTTCGCGATAGATGACAACACCCACGAACAGGGTGTAGAAGATCGCGACGATTGCAGCCTCGGTCGGGGTGAAGAAGCCGGTATAGATACCGCCCAGGATCACCAGCGGAGCCATCAGCGACCAGAACCCGCGATACATCTCGCACCCGACATTGCGGATCGACCAGCCCTCGGCGACACCTTTGTAGCCACGCTTTTTCGACATGAAATAGTTCAGGATCAGCAGGCTTGTGGCGATCAGGAAGGCGGGTACGAACCCGGCAATGAACAGTTTCGAAATCGAAACCGACTGGAAGGTGCCGAATTTCTCGACCGCTTCGGGCGGCGGGGCCATACCGAGCGCGGCAATGCCGAAGATCACCATCGGGATGGAGGGAGGAATGATAATCCCGAGGCCGCCAGAGGACGCAGTGATCGCCGAGGCATAGCCGCGCTCATAGCCGCGGTCAATCATTGCCGGGATCATCAGCATCCCAACAGCCGCGGTTGTTGCCGGGCCCGAGCCCGAAATTGCACCAAAGAACAGGCAGGCCATGACCGTTGCCGCCGAAATACCACCGGTGAAGGGACCGGCCAGACTTTCGGCAACGTTGATCAGGCGTTTTGAGATACCGGCGGCCTCCATCAGGGCCCCGGCAAGGATAAAGGCTGGCAGCGCCATCAGCGGGAACGAGCCCACGGATGTAAAGGCGATCTGCACGAATTTGATCGGGTTGTCGCCCAGATAGAGAAACGAGATCAGCGACGCGACACCCAGCGCCACCGTGATCGGCGCGCCAATGAGCAGCAAGAACAGAAATGATCCAAACAGGACCGTGACGATTTCGGATTCCATGGTTACCCCTCCCGGTCTCAGTGGTCTTTGGCCGCTTCGGCAGCGGCCTTGATCTCGTCCAGATCGATCTGGTCGGGATCGTGAATGTCCTCGCCTTTGACAAGGCGGAGGTAATTCACCTGAATGATGCGGAAGGTCATCAGCGCAAATGCGATGGGCAGCACCATGTAGATATACTTCATCTCGATGCCCAGTGTCTGGGATTTCCAGAACTTGTTCATCTTGTTGAAAACAAAGTCTGTCGCCAGATAGAGGAAGTAGACATTGAAGAAGAGCCAGAAGAGGTCGGCAAAGGCTTCGACATATTTGATCGACCCGTCAGGCAGGAATTTGAACTGGAACGTCACGCGGTTATGCGCCCCTTTCAGGGCGGCGTAACTTGCACCGAAATAGACGAACCATACGAACATGTAGACCGAGAGTTCTTCGATCCAGCTGACCGAAAAGCCGAAGACCTCGCGCGCGATGATCTGCACGAACAAAAGGCAGACAAAGCCGGATAAGAGTATCCGGCAGATGACACTTTCTATGTTGTCCAGAAATTTCCAGAACATGTGGTTTCACTCCTCCCTGAGATGAGAAGAGCGCCGTGGCGCTCTTCCCGGTATCGCTCTGCGGCGATTATTGCTGCACCGGCTCGCGGCCGATGGCTTCCAGAACGGTGTTCAGTTTTTCGACGCCACCGATGGAGTCGTAGAACTGGGGCCAAACGGCACCTGTTGCCAGTTCGATGAACTCGGCTTCGTCGTTTTCGGGATCGATGATCTCCATGCCTTTGGCGGTCAGCTCTTCCTTGATGGCGGCCTCGGAATCCCGCAGGAATTGTGCGGATGCCAGGGTGGCTTCCTGTCCTGCTTCAAGGAGGATTGCCTGATCTTCTGCGGACAGGTCCTGGAAGACCGCTTCTGAAACGATCAGCGGTTCAATCGAGAAGA
The DNA here is from genome assembly GCF_056535125.1 of Ruegeria sp. O4. Lineage (NCBI taxonomy): Bacteria > Pseudomonadati > Pseudomonadota > Alphaproteobacteria > Rhodobacterales > Roseobacteraceae > Ruegeria > Ruegeria sp. O4. Next base: position 4,767 of record NZ_JBQERO010000025.1, read on the forward strand.
TGTAGCGCAGGTTGGTGACATGGTCCTGAACCTCGTAGAACTTCATCGCGTTGATGGTCAGGTAAGGGTTGTCCTGCCCGTCGACCACCTTGGTTTGCAGACCGGTGAAGGTTTCCGACCATGCCATCGGCGTCGGGTTGATACCCCATGCCTTGTAGGTTTCGATCATGATCTCGTTCTTGGGAACGCGGATGACCAGATCCTGAAGGTCAGCAACCGATTTGACCGGTTTTTTCGAGTTGGTCAGGCGGCGGAAACCGGTATAGGTCCAGCCGATGATGCGTACTCCGGCATCACGGATGGTGTTTTCGACCAGTTCCTGACCGATTGGGCCCTGGGTCAGCTTTTCGGCATCTTCCAGGCTGAGGATCACGTAAGGCAGCGTGAAAACACCGACCGAAGGCGAGAACGGCGTGATGTTGTTGATCGCCAGCAGCGACATATCCAGCGTGCCGATCGCTGCCTCGTTCACGGTGTCCTGTTCGGACCCCAGCTGACCGTTCAGAAACAGCGTTGCGGTGTGGGCACCGCCCGATTTCTCTTCCAGCGCCTTGACGAAGGCGATGCCCAGAGCTTCCTGTGCGCTTCCTGCGCTATCGCCCACCGCGATCTTGAAGTTCTTCGCATCAGCCGTGCCCGCAACCATCAGTGCAGCAACGGAAACGGCGGCGCTGATGGTGCCAAGCTTTTTGATAAATGACATGGATGTCCTCCCATTTGTCGTGTTTCGAGGTGCGCGATGGCCTGGGGAGAAGGTGGCCAGTCCGATTCTGCCTCGGCCACAAGAGGCTATCTTGCCAACATGGTTTCGTCGTTGTTAATATTTGCGTGAAAGGTTTCACAAATGTCGAACTTATAATATGAGACAAAACCCACTGGCCACCCGCATCGGGGACACGGACATCCGCCTTCTTCGGGTTTTCAAAACCGTTGCGGAAAGCGGAGGGTTTTCAGCGGCGGAAAATGAGCTCAACATCGGGAAGTCAACAATCTCGAAACACATATCGGATCTGGAGCTTCGGCTGGATTTGAAGCTGTGCAACCGTGGCCCGGCGGGTTTTTCCCTGACTGAAGACGGCGAAAAAGTGCTGGCCGCGACAGAAGACCTGCTGATTTCGGTTTCTCAGTTCAGAACCGAAGTCAACGAGATCAAGCAGCAACTGGCAGGAAGTATCCGCGTGGCGTTGTTCGATCAGTGTACCACGAACCCAGAAGCGCGCCTTGCCCGCGCCATTCACAGGTTCAACGAAGCCGCCCCTGCCATCCAGATCGAGTTGTCGATCGAACCGCCCAACGTCATTGAGACCATGGTTATCAGCGGGCAGCTGGATGTCGGGATCATCGCCCTGCACCGCCCCTCGGCAAGCCTGCATTATGCGCCACTTTATGGGGAAAACATGTTTCTGTATTGCGGGCAGGACAATCCGTTGTTCAGCCAGTCCGCTGACACGCTGAGTTTGCGGGACATTCAGGCGTACAACTATGCGGGTCTGAACGTGAACTCGCCCAACCTGATCTATGGCCAGCAACTGGGGTTTCGGCGCGCTGCCAAAGTGCAGAACGAACAGGCCCTTGCAATTCTTATTCTGTCAGGCAGCTATCTGGGCTTTCTTCCGGACCATCTGGCGCAGGAATTTGTCGAACAGGGGCTTATGAGGCAGGTGATGCCGCAGGAAATCAAATACAGAACGCGCTTTGCGGCGGTGACACGGAAACATCCGGATCCGACACGTGCGGCCAAGCTGTTTCTGGAAACCCTGCTGAGCGTTCATTCCGACGTGCCCTGAGCCCGGCCTCGCCGCCTGTTTGCGCGTGGCACCCCGCAAGAGAATTTGTTCACCGAAGGCATGCGCCAACCGGGTGCGCGCGGCCACGCTTGTCCTGTCCACTCGGGCGTAAGGCATGAGGAAAATGGGTCGAAAACGTCTGATTGAAAACAAGTTTGACTTGGCAATTCCAGTTTGATTTCAATCAGCAAAGACCCTCACCTCTTGCCCCCAGACAACCGGAGAGCCGCATGTCATCCGACCCTGTTGCCGCCTTGCGCACTCAAACCGATCACGAGGCGCTATCATGAGCCGCGATGCCTTGCTGCAACCTTATCAGCTAAAGCACCTGACGCTGAAGAACCGGATCATGACGACCAGTCACGAACCCGCCTATCCCGAAGATGGGATGCCGACGGAACGTTATCGTGCCTATCACGAGGTGCGGGCCAAAGCGGGGGTTGCGATGACCATGACGGCGGGGTCGGCCGTTGTCAGCCGCGACAGCCCGCCTGCGTTCAACAATATCCTAGCTTACAAGGACGAGGTGGTCCGCTGGATGGCGGAGCTGACGGATGCCTGCCATGCCCATGGCTGTGCGGTGATGATCCAGCTGACCCATCTGGGGCGGCGCACGGGCTGGAACAAGGGTGACTGGCTGCCATCCCTGTCGCCGTCGCACGACCGGGAACCGGCGCACCGGGCCTTTGCCAAGAAGATGGAAGATTTCGACATCGCGCGGATTGTGACCGATTACGCCGATGCTGCCGAACGGATGCAGGCCGCCGGGCTGGATGGAATTGAATTGCAGGCCTATGGCCATCTGATCGATCAGTTCTGGTCGCCGATGACCAATCGGATGGACGCGCCTTTTGGGGGCAATCTGGACAACCGGTTGCGCTTTGGCTTCATGGTTCTGGATGCAATCCGCGACCGCGTCGGGCGCGATTTCATCATAGGGGTCCGTTACACCGCCGACGAGGTGGAAAAGGGCGGCATCACCGAAGCGGAAGGGCTGGAGATTGCCCGAAGGCTGCGTGACAGTGGTCAGGTCGATTTCCTGAACATTATTCGCGGGCGTATTCATACCGACCCGGCCATGACGGACGTGATCCCGGTTCAGGGCATGAAAAGCGCACCCCATCTGGATTTCGCCGGGCGCGTGAGGGCCGAGGTTGGGATGCCGACCTTTCACGCCGCGCGCATTCCCGATGTGGCAACGGCACGGCATGCGGTGGCCTCGGGCCTGCTGGACATGGTCGGCATGACCCGCGCACATATGGCCGATCCGATGATCGTTGCCAAAATCCGGGCCGGACGGGAAGAGGACATCCGGCCTTGCGTTGGCGCCACCTATTGTCTTGACCGCATTTATCAGGCGGGTGAGGCGCTGTGCATCCACAACCCGGCCACCGGGCGCGAATTGTCGATGCCGCATGTGATCCCCGCCGCTGAAACGCGCCGCCGCGCGGTGATTGTGGGCGCAGGCCCCGGCGGGCTTGAGGCCGCGCGGGTTGCGGCCGAGCGCGGGCATGACGTCACCGTTCTTGAGGCCGCGCCCGAACCCGGCGGTCAGGTGCGGCTGACCGCGCAATCCCGACGCCGGGCCGAGATGATCGGGATCATCGACTGGCGCATGGCCCAATGCGCGGCGCGCGACGTGACATTTCGGTTCAACACCTTTGCGGACGCCGATGCTGTAACCGCGCTTGCGCCGGACATGGTGGTGATCGCAACCGGCGGGTTGCCCGAGGTGACGGTTCTGGAGGCGGGTAACGATCTGGCGGTTACTGCCTGGGATATCCTGACCGGTGATGTGCGCCCCGGCGACAATGTCCTTATCTATGACGATGCGGGGGATCACCCGGCCCTGATGGCGGCTGAGGCTATCGCAAAAGCGGGCGGGCGGGTAGAAATCATGACCCGCGACCGAAGTTTTGCCCCCGAAATCATGGGAATGAACCTGGTGCCCTACATGCGGGCCCTGCAAAAGACCGGAGCCGTGTTCACAGTCGCCCGGACGCTGAAATCACTGGTGCGATCAGGCAATCAGCTGGAGGCAGCCATTGGAACGGATTACTCGGACCTGACAGAAAAGCGCCTGTATGATCAGGTGGTTGTCAATCAGGGTGTTTTGCCGCTGGATGATCTGTACTTCGACCTGAAACCGCTGTCGCGCAACCTGGGCGCCGTGGATTATGAAGCGCTGGTTAGCGGGTCCGGCCCCGTGTTTCCGCAATCTGTCCCAGAGGCGGGGTTTGATCTGTACCGGATCGGCGATGCCGTTTCATCGCGCAACACGCATGCCGCCATTTATGATGCGCTGCGCTTGGGGCTTCGGTGGTGAGATCAATGAAGCACACCACAAGCAGCCTTTCACCTGACAGTCAGTCAAAGGACCGGACATGAGCAACACAGAGGTCATCGAAACCGTTTGGATTCCCATGCCGGACGGCGCAAAACTTGCGGCCCGGCTTTGGCTGCCCGGATCGGCGCGAACAACGCCTGTTCCCTGTGTTATGGAATACATCCCCTATCGCCGCCGGGATCGCACCCGGATGCGAGATGAAAGCATGCATCCGCATTTCGCCGCGGCGGGCTATGCGTCGATCCGGGTAGATATCCGCGGTTATGGCGACAGCGACGGGATTCCCGAAGACGAGTATTCGCATCAGGAGATTCAGGATGGGCACGACATCATCCAGTGGATTGCCGATCAGGACTGGTGCGACGGAAATGTCGGAATGTTCGGCAAAAGCTGGGGGGCGTATAACGCCTTTCAGGTGGCCGCGACCCGCCCGCCTGCGCTGAAGGCGATTGCGCCGGTGATGGGAACGGATGACCGCTGGCGCGAGGATATTCACTTTTACGGCGGCTGTCTGGCCAATGACAATTTCTGGTGGGGCTCGATCATGCAGCTGTACAATGCCATGCCGCCCGACCCCGAGATTGTGGGCGCGGATCGCTGGATCGACATGTGGCGCGCACGGTTGGAGGGGGTCGAATTCTGGCCCGCCATGTGGCTGGAACATCAGACCCATGATGACATGTGGCGGCGCGGCTCGATCTGCGAAAACTATGCGGATGTCGATGTGCCGGTGTATTTCTTTGGCGGATGGATGGACCTGTATCGCGACACGCCGTTCCGCATCGCGGAACACCTGAGCGGGCCGGTCAAGATCCTGATGGGCCCCTGGGCGCATCTGTATCCGCAAGAAGGGGTGCCGGGGCCCCGGGTCGATTTCGTCGGCGAGGTAATCCGGTTCTGGGACCATTGGCTGAAGGGGATCGACACCGGCCTGATGGACGAGCCGCCGCTGCGGTTTTTCCTGCAAGACAGTGCCGCCCCGTCCGGAACTCATGTACACCGCGAGGGGCGGTGGATCGAAGAGCCGAGCTGGCCATCGCCAAATGTCAAGGACCAGCCCTTGTGGCTGAATGACGGAACGCTGGACGCCTCCACCGGGTCGGGCGGGGAGATGTCGGTCTGTTCGCCACAGAATTTCGGGGCCGCAGCGGGCGACATGTGTTCCTTTGCAATACCCGGAGATATGGCAGCAGATTGCCGGATCGAGGCCGCAGGGGCGCTGCAATTCAAAGCAAAGCCCTTGGAAAAGCCCATAGATATTCTGGGCCAGCCCTCGGTAGACCTGACAGTTTCTGCCGATCGGGCGCAGGGCTTTGTTGCGGCCCTGCTGGTGGATGAGGCCCCGGACGGCGCACAGACGCTGATTGCACGCGGGTTCTGCAACCTGACGCACCGGATCAGCGACACTGAACCGACACCGATTACACCCGGCGAAGATTTGCACGTGACTGTCCCGCTTTATGGAACCGGTTATCGGGTATTGGCGGGTCATCGCATCGTTCTGCAAATCGCGTCTGCCTATTGGCCGGTTCTGTGGCCAGCGCCGGAGCCGGTTACGCTGACGATCCGACCCGGCACGTCGCGGCTGATCCTGCCCACGCGCAGCCAGCGAGATGACGCGCCAGCCCCACGCCCGCTGCCGGAACCTCAGGGTTCCGACGTCGCCCCGCGGAAGACGAACGTTCGCTCCGGCTCGATGGAGCGTTCGGTTCACACCGATCTGACCAATGGCGCGGTGACACACAGGTATTTCCTTGACGGGGGTGTCTTTGGGCCGGTGGGCGATATTCGCCTTGACGATATCGGCACGGTGCTGAGCGATATGTCGGATCGACGCTACACCATCCAGCCGGGTGATCCGTTGTCGGCAGTGGCCACAATGGAGCAAACCGCCGGTTTCGACCGCGAGGGTTGGTCAGCCAAGATCTGGACCTGTTCCGAACAAACGGCGACAGCGACCGAATTTCACCTGACCGCGCGCCTAAAGGCGTGGTCGGGTGACGATCTGATCTTTGAGGACGAACAGTCTTATGTCATCCCCCGCAACGGGATGTAGGCGCAGAATGGTTTACAGACCTGCCCGTCTTGAGGTGTGTGGGTTCACAGGATCGAAACTGTTCAGGGCGCTCATCCGGGGACAACTTGCATCAATCGGAACCGATCTTTGAGCGAGATTGCAAAATCCTGTAGCAAGGGCGCAAGAAAGCAGGATGAAGGAGTGTTGCCATGACGAGTTTTTCCGAAAACCTGCGCGCCCTGCGGCATGAGTTTCACCGTAACCCCGAGCTTGGCTTTCAGGAGGACTGGACCAAGGCCCGGATCGCCGATCACCTGAGAAGCCTTGGCATCGAGGTGCATGAAGGTGTCGGCGTTGTTGGTGTTCTGCGCGCGGGCCATGGCAACCGGTCCATCGGTCTGCGCGCGGATTTCGACGCGCTGCCCATTACCGAAGCCAACAGCTTTGCCTACAAGTCTCGGAACCCGGGCGTGATGCATGCCTGCGGCCATGACGGCCATACGACGATGCTGCTGGGCGCGGCCGAGCTTTTGGCCAGGGATCAGGGCTTTGACGGCACCGTTGTCTTCCTGTTCCAGCCCAACGAGGAGCACGGGCTGGGCGCGCGGGCGATGATTGAGGAAGGCGTCCTGCGGGATTTTCCGATTGACGAAATCTATGGCGCGCACAATCTGCCGGGCGAACCCGTCGGGCGGGTTTCAACCCGCGCCGGTGTCATTTGTTGCAGCGAAAGCCTATTCGAGATCACCATCACCGGTCAGGGCGGCCATGCCTCGATGCCCCATGTCGGGCGCGAGACAATCACGCCCGCAGCAGAGCTTGTTCTGGCCTTGCAAACCATCGTTTCGCGAAAGCTTGCCCCATTGTCTGGCGCGGTCGTTTCCGTGACCGAGTTCATCACCGATGGGCAGCGCAACGTCCTGCCGGGTCGAACAGTGTTGAAAGGGGACGCACGGGCGATGTCCCCCGATGACCGCGCGCGGATTGAAAACCATATGCGGCAGATCGCGGCGGGCCTGGCGGAAAGCCATGGTGTCGCGGTGACGGTGGAAATCCGGACCGAATTCATCGAGGCAATCAACGATGCCGACGCCGCAACCCATGTGGTTTCAGCAGCAAAAACGCTGGGCCTTGAGGTTGACGGCGACCGGACTGCCATGTCGTTTTCCGAGGATTTCGCGGAATTTGCGGCTGCGGTTCCGGGGTGTTTTCTGCTGATCGGCAATGGAACCGAGGGGTCGAATGGCCGCCCCCTGCACGCGGACGATTATGATTTCAACGACGCGCTGCTGCCATTGGGGGCAAACCTGTGGGCCGAACTGGTGCGGCAACGTCTGCCAGTGACCACCTGACTGCGCAGGACGATCCGTGGATGTTTCGGATCGCTTCCTCTGGTCGCCTCAAACATTCGCCCACGGATGCCGGACTTTTCCAGAATGATCAGCGTGCCGCTTCGGTGGACACGCGTGCCGAACCCGACCATTCAGCACCGGATGCGCCGGTCAGGAACCCATCGCTTAGCCTTATACCGGGATCGGCGGCGCGCAGCGCATGTTCCAGATCGCCCCTGCCAAGCTGACCATCCAGCCGCTGTCGGTAGAGGGCACACAGCCTTGGGAACCCCTGAGATTGCGGCGACAGTCGCAGGGCCGAGACGCCCGCGCTTTGCAGCAACTCGACCTGATGATCCGTGCAGGCATAGCTGTCTGACAGGGTCTGCACGCCGTTCATGGCCATGAACGGCTGTCCATCCCCGGTCAGCACATCCAGCCCGTCGGGATCGTTTTCACAGGCAAACTGGCAGTTGTCTTTGCTGCGCCCATGCAGGCGCGCGTGGTAACACCGGCCGGAGATGGCCAGCGGCAGGCGACCATGGCCCCAAACCTCGACCGCGACACCCAGACGGGCGGCGGCCTGTGCCAGAACCCTGACCGAGGCGATTGGCAGTTCCGGCGGCAGGCATATGCGACGCGCCCCGCGTGTCGCCAGCCATTCCAATGTGCCTTCGTTATAGACATTGATCAGCGGTCCGACATCGAAATCGGTGTTTTCGGGCAGATGCGCCAGCGCGGTCAGATCGTTGATCTCGACCGTGACGCCCAGATCCGCCAGATCGGCGGTCAGCTTGCGTTCACGCCTGAGCGTCACCAGTGCAAGACTGGTCAGCGCAACCTGTTTGCCAGCCTCAACCAGCCGGGCAATCGCGTCGGGAATCCGGTCCTGATAAAACGGCAGGCGCTTGGAGCAAACCAGCTCACCCAGCACGATGCGGTCGACGGGGGTTTGGGCCAGATCCTCATAAAAGGAAGTCCAGTTCTCGGCGGGCCAGAAAAACTGGTTGGGGCCAACGGTCAGTTCCATCGCGCTATCTCCAGGTTTTTTTGTAGGCGCCGGTTGTCATGGCCTGGCCTTCGGACAAACGGGCCAGCATCCCCTCGGGCAGAGGGCGTCCGGCCTCAAGCGCGTCGACAGCGGCGCGGAAATTCCGAACCACCTGCGCGACGTAGGATTTCGAACGCTGGCGCCCTTCGATCTTCAGCGCGGTAACACCGGCCTTCTGCAATTGCGGGATCAGCCGTTCCGCGTTCAGGCTGACGGGGTCTTCGAACAGGTGGCCCGTCTTTTCACCTGCGGAAAAGCACCCTTTGCACAGTGTCGGATAGGGTGCAGGCTGGTTTCGTTCGACCCGGTGGATCAGGTAGCCACCCAGACGGGTGTTCAACGCGCCCTTGTCGTTCTGGTATTCAACATGGCTGGCGGGCGAACAGACGCCATTCATGTTCGGAGACAGCCCGGTGGCATAAGAGGACAGCGAACAGCGACCTTCGGCCATCACACAGAGCCCGCCGAACACAAAAACCTCGGTCTCGACATCCGTTTCAGCGTTGATGGCAGCGATTTCGGGAATCGACAGCACGCGCGGCAGGACCACGCGTTTGACACCGAAGGTTTCGGAATAGAAGTTGATCACATCGGCATTTGCGGCTGCGGCCTGCACGGACAGGTGCCTGCGCAGCCCCGGATGATTGCACGCGGCATAATCCAGCAACCCAATATCGGCGAGGATCACGGCATCCACGCCGCAGGTTTCCGCATCGGCCACGGCGCGGTGCCAGATTGCTTCGTTGCCGGCGCGGGGAAACGTGTTGATCGCAACCAGCACCCTGGCCCCGTGGTCATGGGCAAAGGCAACGCCCGCGCGCATTTCGGCCCGGTCAAAGTTCAGACCGGGAAAGTTGCGCGCATTGGTTTCATCATTGAAGCCGCAATAGACCGTATGCGCCCCGGCCTTGACGGCTGCGCGCAAAGCGGCGGGCGTTCCTGCCGGGCAGACGATTTCCATTACCATAGTACAGCGTCTTCCGGTCGGGTCAGGTACAGGCCGGTTCGACGTTCCACCAACGCGATGAGCTGCTTGAGCGGGCGCGCAAGCGGGCCGGAGAGGGCTGCGGCCTCGTGCGCGAGGTCCAGTTCCGCGTCGTCGATTGCATTGCGCAGGGCCAGCGCTGCGGCCGTATCGCCCTCGATCACCAGATCACGTGAGAAGAACAGCGCATCGCCGTCAAACGCACCGTGAACCAGCCCAAGAAGGGCCGCCAGAGGGCCGGAAATACGCGCAACCCCTGTCCCGCCGCGCCGGGTCAGTGTCACCTTTGGGGCACCGCCATTCGGATTCAGCAGCAGGACAACAGGCAGATCGGTCGGATCAAGAACGAAAACTGATCTTCCGTATGCGCCAAGCCGTTGAAACATTTCCGGGTTTTTCTTTGCGATCCGGCGCGTGAAGACCGTCAGCGACAGCGACAAGGGGGCAAGCGGGGCTATCCGAAGCGTGACCGCCAAAGCCGCCGGGCAGCGCGGTATCGGGTTCTGAGGAACGGGCAACGAGACCTCCTGCTGTCTCAACGTTGTGACCTTGGATGCCTTCCTAGGGCGATCGCAACAGGGGTGACTTGACGGTTGTCAATTCGACGCCTCGCTTTCGTTGCTAGAGGGTGGAAACCACTGTCGGAGCAGCCCCATTCGCACCCTGCCGCAATATCCCAGCCTACGGCATTTTCTGAAATGGTGCGAGGACACCGGACAGTTCAGGCGCATCCCTGATCCGGTTTCCGTGCGCCACCAGATGACCGCTGTTCACCGCTCCGTGCTTGAGGCGGGCGGACCGGTTCTGCAATTTGACCACCCGACAGACGTGTCCACTGATCGGCTCGATACCCCGGTCGTCGTCAACCTGTTCGGAACGGCAGAGCGGGTTGCTGCCGGGCTGGGTGTCACACCCGACGGGCTGGACGATCTGGGCGCCTTTCTGGCCGCGCTGCGAGCCCCGACGCCGCCGGACGGGGTGCGGGACGCGCTGGCCAGATGGCCGATGCTGAAGGCGGCCCTGTCGACCCGGCCGAAACTGGTCAGAACTGCCCCGGTTCAAAGCGTCTGCCACAGCGGGGCGGATGTGGACCTGACAGCGCTGCCGGTCCAGACGCACTGGCCCGGTGATGTCGGGCCGCTGATCACATGGCCCGTGGTCCTTACCCGGCCCTACGGCAGCGATCCCAACGCGGCGCAAGGCTATAACGCGGGGGTTTACCGCATTCAGGTGCTGGACCGGAACCGTGTCATCATGCGCTGGCTGCCCCATCGCGGCGGCGCGGCGCATCACCGAAGCTGGGCGAGGTGCGCCGAAAAGATGCCCGTCGCCATTGTGCTGGGCGCAAACCCCGCGACGCTGTTGTCGGCGGCCTTGCCCTTGCCAGAGGCGGTATCCGAGCTGACATTTGCCGGTGCCCTGAACCAGAAGCGCCCACATCTGATCCCGGCCAGAACCATCCCCCTGCTGGTCCCTGCAGATGCCGAGATTGTTCTGGAAGGTTGGGTTTCACCAAGCGAAACCGCCCCCGAGGGGCCTTTTGGGGATCACACCGGCTATTACAACCCGGCTGAGCCCTTTCCGGTGATGCAGGTCAGCGCTGTCACCCATCGGGACACGCCGCTGTATCTTTCGACCTATACCGGGCGGCCACCGGACGAGCCGTCGATCATTGGCGAGGTGTTCAACCGCCTGGCCCTGCCGACCATCCGTGCGCAGATCCCCGAAATCCACGATCTTTGGCTGCCGCCCGCCGCCTGTTCCTATCGTATGGCAATCGTTGCCATCGACAAACGATATCCGGGGCAGGCCCGGCGCGTAATGATGGCCCTGTGGGGAATGCTTCCGCAATTCAGCTATACGAAAATGATCATCGCGGTCGATGCGGATATCGATCCGCGAAACTGGGAGGATATTGCCTGGGCGCTTGCCACACGCATGGACCCGGGCCGGGATGTGATGGTGCTGGACAGGACACCTATGGATTATCTGGATTTCGCATCGCCCGAACCCGGTCTGGCCGGAAAAATCGGCATCGACGCCACGACGAAACTGGGCAGTGAAACGCAGCGGGAATGGGGGACGGTGATGCACACTGCGGATGGAGATCACGCCTTTGCGGAAGACCTTGTAAACCGATTGATGCCGGAGCTGAGAGCATGACAAACACCCGTGTTGTTCTGGGGGTATCCGGTGCGTCGGGCGCGGCGTTGGGCCTTGCCGTGGCCCGGTGTCTGGCGTCATCGGATATCGAGACCGATCTTGTGGTCAGCGCAGCCGGGATGCGGACCCTTGCGCAGGAATGCGGCCCGGACGCTTTGCCAAACCTGCGGCAACTGGTGACGCGGCATCACCCGAGCGCCGATATCGGTGCCAGCATTGCGTCCGGGTCGGTTCCGGTATCCGGCATGATCGTTGCGCCCTGTTCCATGCGAACGCTTGCCGCGATTGCGCATGGGCTGGACGATAACCTGCTGACGCGCGCCGCCAGTGTTCAGCTCAAGGAACGCAGGCCGTTGGTTTTACTGACACGCGAAGCACCGCTGACGCTGGCCCATTTGCGCAACATGACGGCGGCGGCAGAAATGGGGGCCATCATCCTGCCCCCGGTTCCTGCGTTTTATCTGAAGCCCGACACCCTGATGGATATCGTGTCCCAGATCGCTGCACGCGCGGTGGACTGCCTGCGCATTTGTGACCCGGTGGCGCAAGAGTGGCGCCCGCAATGCGCTGGTGGGTGAGTTCGGGCGCCTCCGGCGGGAGTATTTGGAAAAAGATGAAGTCGCCTGAAGGGCTGAGACGAGACATCTTTTGGAGCGTCTTATTGGCCTTGCCTGCCTGTAGACGGGTTTTGAGCGTTAACACCGCAGTCTGGCGCCTGTCGGGTCAAACGGTGCCTCGGCCAGTATGCGCGCCTTGTGTGGTTTGCCGATGACCTGAATGACCACCTCATCGCCCGGCTGTGCCGTGTTTGGGTTGCGGAACCCCAGCGCCAGCGATTTCCCGACCGAATAGCCGAACGCCCCCGACGTGACACGACCCACGGGCGCGCCGTCGGGGGTAAAGATCGGCTCACCCCCGGTTGCGTCGGCATCTTCGGTCACATCCAGTTCGAAGACGGACAGCACCTCGCGCGCGGGGTTGTCCTTGATGGACAGATAGGCGTTTTTGTGCAGGAAATCCTTGTCCAGCTTGATCAGGCCGGCCAGCCCGACCTCTTGCGGCCAGTATTCCTGAGAATACTCTCGACCCCACGAGCCATAGCCCTTTTCGATCCGCAGCGCCCCCAGCGCGCGCCCACCCACCGGACCGCCACCACAGTCTTTGGCGGCCTCAAGCAAGGCGGTGTAGAGCACCACCTGATCCCCCTCGGCGCAGTGCAGTTCCCAGCCCAGATCGCCGGTAAAGCTGACCCGGATGGCCACGCATTCGACGCCGGCGACCGTGATTTTCTGCGACCGCATGAAGCGGAACGCCTCGTTCGACAGATCGGCATTGGTCAGGCGTGCCAGCGCTTCGCGTGACCTGGGGCCTGCGATGTTGAACCCCGCGACGCGGTCGGTGGCGACCTCAAGCGTGGTGCCCTCGGGCATTTCCACCATTTGAAAGAAGCGCTGATGATAGCGTTCGGCCATGCCCGACCCGATCATCATGTATTCATCCTCGGCCAGCTTGGTGATGGTGAAATCGCCCGCCACGCCACCGCGAACCGAGATCAGTGGCGTCAGACAGCTGCGCCCCACTTCGGTGGGCACCCGATTGGCCACCAGACGGTCCAGCCAGTCATGGGCACCGGGGCCCTTGATCACGTAATTGGCGAAGTTCGAGATATCGATCACGCCCACGCTGTCACGCAGCATCTGCACCTCACGGCCTACGGGCTCCCACCAGTTCTGGCGGGTAAAACCGGTGGTCTCTTCCACCTCCGGTTCATCGGCGAACCAGAGCGGATGTTCCCAGCCGCAATTGAGGCCAAAGACGCAGCCCATCTGCTTCTGCATCTCATAGGCGGGGCGCACACGGGCCGGACGGCCTGCGCTGCGTTCCTCGTTGGGGAAATGAATCTTGAAGCGGTGGGTGTACGCATCCTGAACACGGGCCTTGGTGAATGCCTTGTCGGCCCAGTCGCCAAACCGGGCCAGATCCCAGGCGAACATGTCATATTGCGGCTCGCCCTCGATCATCCATTGCGCCGCCAGCAGACCCAAGCCCCCGGATTGCGAGAAGCCGGGGATCAGACCGCCGCAGAGGAAATAGTTCTTCAGCTCGGGCACCGGCCCCCAGAGCATGTTGGCGTCGGGCGACCAGATCATCGGGCCGTTGATCACGCGTTTCACCCCGGCAGTGGCCGCAACTGGCACGCGTTCGGTGGCGCGGATGACGTTTTCCATGATCCGGTCCAGATCGTCGGGGAACAAATCATGCGCGAAGTCGAGCGGCGTGCCGTCCTCGGCCCAGAACTTCATATCTTTCTCATAAGCTCCGATCAGAAGGCCGTTGCCTTCCTGCCGGAAGTAATATTCGCCGTCGCGGTCAGCGATCGAGGGCAAACGACGGCCCAGACTGGCGACCTCGTCGATGCTTTCGGTCACGAAATACTGATGCTCGGTCGGTTGCAGCGGCAGGGTCAGACCCGCCAGCGCCGCTACCTCGCGGCCCCAGAGACCGGCGGCGTTGACAACCCATTGCGTGTGAATGTCGCCTTTGGGCGTGCGCACGATCCAGCTGCCGTCGGGCTGTTGTTCGGTGCCTGTCACCGGGCAGAACCGTTCGATGGTGGCCCCCATGGCGCGGGCCCCGGCGGCATAGGCGTGCGGCACGCCCGACGGGTCGACATTGCCGCCATCGGGTTCGTACATGATGCAGCGGATGTCATCGAACTGCGCCAGCGGGTGCAGTTCCTTGGCTTCTTCACGGCTGACTTCGTAGAAGTTCAGACCATAAAACCGGGCTTTCGCCTCTTGCAGGCGCAGCTGGTGCTCACGCTCTTCGGTCTGGGCCAGATAGAGCGAGCCGGGCTGGAATACGCCGCAGCTTTGGCCGGTTTCCTGTTCCAGCTGTTTATACAGATTCATCGTATAGTGCTGGATGCGGGTGATGTTGTTGTTGTCGTGCAGCCCGTGGATATTCGCCGCTGCGTGCCAGGTCGAGCCGGAGGTCAACTCGTTCCGTTCCAGTAGGACAACGTCGGTCCAGCCAAGCTTGGCCAGATGGTACAGGATCGAACAGCCGGCAAGGCCCCCTCCGATCACGACAGCTTGTGCATGGGTTTTCATGAGTGCTTGTCCCTTGGTCCGCCGCAGCTCAGGCGGCGATTTCTTTCATGACAGCCAGAAATCTGGCGACTTCGCCGATCGAGTTGTAGTGGCACATCGAGACCCGGACGCAGGCGTCATAACCCAGCGGTGTCAATATGTTGCCAGAGTAATGGTCGGCCTTGCGCAAATGGGTGCGAATACCCTCATCGTTCAGCCGTTTGACGACATCCGCCGAGGCCACGCCCTGCACGCGCAGCGACACCAGCCCTTCGCGTGCGGGGTTGTCGGCACCGCCCAGAATGGTGACCTTCTCCATCTCGGCCAGACCGCTCAGGTTGCCGGTGCCGTGGATCATCGCGTCGGTCAGTGCCTTTTCCTGCGCGTGGATGGCTTCGCCCGCTGCCAGAAATCTGGCACGCCGGTCGGTGGCGTCGCTGACCTGACTGCCAAGCCATTCGAAGTAAGACACAACGTCGGACATGGTCGCATAGGCCCCTGTATCGCGCGTGCCCATTTCCCAGTTATCTGCCGGACCGTCCAACAGGGCATTGTGTTCAAGCCGCGTCAGCCGGTCGGAAATCCACGCAACGCCGTAGCCATGGCGCGAAAACACCTTGTAGGGCGAGATCACGTAGCCGTCGACGTCATACGCGCTGAGGTCGATCTGGCCATGGGCGGCGTGCTGGATGCCATCGACAATGATGAAACAGTCTGGCGCCACGGCGCGGATCGCCTGCGAAACAGCGGCCACATCGACGCCCATGCCCGTCACCGGTGAGGTGTGCAGGATTGTCGCCACTTTGGTGTCGGGGGTTACGGCCGCAGCATAGGCGTCGGCAGTCACGGTGCCGGTATCGTCATCGTGGGGCACCAGCACATGGGTCTGCCCGGCGATGCGAGCCCAACGATCACAGGCTGACCGTGTGGCGGGGTGCTCCAGTGTCGACCCCAGCACAATCCCCGGACCGGTTCCGAGACAGGCGTTCATGATCAGCCGGAACAGAAGTTCGGTGCCGCTTTCACCCACAAAGAACTGACCACTGGGTGCATTCATGAAATCCCGCATATCGGCCTTGGCCGCGTTGATCGTGGAAACCAGAGCATGAGACCCCGGATTGTCACGCCCCTGATTGTCGGGAATTGCGGCGTGACGCGCCGAGCTGTCCAGCACGGATTTCAGTGTCAAAGCCCCACCGGCGTTTTCGAAAAATATCCGCTCGCCCTGTTCGGGGCAGTGATCGATCTGGGCAAAACGGTCGCGGATCCGGTTCAGCAGATTTTCCGAAATTTGGCTCATGAAAAGCGGCACCTTTGTGTTTTGTGAACGTATGATGTTTCAGACAAGCCTAAGATGGTTTCCCCGCGGGGCAGGCCAAATTTCCCGTGACTGTGCGGCTGGTTCAACATGTGCTTCAATCCCGAGCGGTCCTTATTCCGACTATGGCGTAGAAGGCGCGGTATCTTGTTCTTTTGCGACGTAAATACAGTCACGTCTGCGACACGGCGCGTTGGGTGGGCTGGAATACCCGCCCCATATGCCGGTGCGCTCCCGCCTTTGATGCGGGCAGCCGACCGGGGCGGGTTCCATGCTTTTGCCTAACCCAAGGCTATAGCAGATCAAACAACCGCCCCGGAACATTTCTGTGCCTTGGCAGGTCAAGCGCCCGCATCAGGGCAAACATCATGGCCTGATTGGACGTCACAACAGGTTTATCAAGGGCCGCTTCGATCCGGTCTATGGCCTCGACTGCGCGCATGTCGGTGCAGCTGAGTATGATGGCCTCGGCCTTTGGGTGGTCGGCCTGCATGGCAAGGTCGAAAACCTCGTCCGGGGTCAGCTCGCCCTGCCCGTAATTGCCCAGCTCGCGGCCGATATCGGCGCAATTCACCGTTGTGATCCGGTTCTGCGTCAGAAAATCCATGGCCTGCGTGTTGATCTCGCCCAGATAGGGCGAAGAAAAACCGACCCGGGACACGCCGAGCGCATGGATCGCAGCAACAAGCGCCCCTGCGGCGGTAATACACACGGCCCCCGACGCGGCCCTGATGTCCTGCGCCAGCTGGTGGTCAAAGGACGGGCCATGGGTCAGCGTGGCCGAGGTACAGCCATAGAGCACCACATCGGGCCGAACGCCCGAGATCATCTTGAGGTCGTGGCCGATATCCGAGGCCCCCAGACCCGCCATCTGATCCGATCCGGGGATCTCATCCACGTCATAGCCACCCATTCGCTGAAAATGCACCGTCGTGTCCGGGCAGCGCATCAGCATCATGTCAGCTTCGAGATTGGTGTTGGTAAAGGGCACCAGCACCCCGATTTTGGCCCGTGTCCGGGTTTCAAAGGTCATGACGTCACCTCTTTCAGAACAGTCAGGCAGCGCTCCATCACTGCCGTGTCGCAGATCGTGGCGCGCAGGCAATCCGCGAGGCCATAGCCGCCCATTCCGCGCATGAGCAAACCCGCTTTGCGCAACGCGGCATCCGCTTTTTGCGCCGTCGCGGCATCGGCAAAGCGGATCAGGACAAAATTGGTGTGGCTGCGCGGAACAGATAATCCCAGCGCTCGGCACCCATCGGCAAAGCGATCCCGGATGGCGGCAGTTCTGGCAACCGTGTCGCGCATGTGGGGCTGATCCTGCATCGCTGCTGTTGCCATGGCCTGAGAGGGGGTTGATACGTTGTTGGGGTTGAGCAGCTTTCGCAGCTCAATCGCAACCTCTGACGGGAAAAGACCCCAACCCACGCGCGCGCCCGCCAGACCGTAAGCCTTTGAGAAGGTGCGTATGACCACGGTATCCCCACGTGCAACGAGGGCAAAGATTTCAGCCGGGTCGTGATCGCGATCGGCGAATTCGGCATAGGCCTGATCGACCACCAGCAGCACGTTCCCGGGCAGGGTGTTGCGCAGGCGGATGATCTCGGCGTTCGGGATCAGGGTGCCGGTCGGGTTGCCGGGGTTGCAGACAAAGACGATCCGGGTATCAGGCGTGACAGCGGCCAGAATGTCATCGACCGAGACGGTCAGATCAACCTCGCGCGCTTTTACATAGTCTGCCCGCACCTGCGCCGTGGCTGAGGCCACATAGGCATAGCCGTAATCCGTGCCCAATACATGGTCGCCCGGCCCTGAATAGGCGCGGATCAGGCAGCCGATCAACTCCATCGATCCGGCACCGCACAGGATGTTGTCGGCTGGTACCCCGTGCGCCTGAGCGATGGCCGCGCGCAGGTCCGACCAGTCGGGATCAGGATAAAGCGGCATCCGGTGCAGTGCCGCCTGCCCCGCAGCAGTTGCGGCAGGGCTGACCGGAAAGGCGCTTTCATTCTGGGCCAGAGATACAGTGTCCGACGCGCCCAGATCGGCCAGCGCATAGGCCGCCATGGCACGAATGTGATCAACTGCGCGGATCATGAGGCACCTCCATAGGCTTTGGCCCCTTCTTCTGTGACCAGCCCGCGCCTGAGGTCCAGCGCCAGCGCCTTTGGGTCGCGCACGGCCGGATCGCCAAAGCCGCCGCCGCCGGGGGTGTCAAAGATCAGGTAATCGCCGCTTTCCACACGTAGCTCGCCCTTGCCCGGAATGTCGCCGCCGCCATCGCGAAACCGGATACGTCCCGGCGCGCCGGGCAGGCCGCCCATACGACCCAGAGCCGGGAATTTCAGACGTTCGACCGACAGGAAGACGATGAAGGGGGCATCGTTCGCGGACGTCATCTCGATCCGCTGACCCAATCCGCCCCTGAACTGGCCTGCGCCGCCCGAGTCGGCCAACAATTCGCGTCGCCACATGATCACCGGTGCGACACTTTCGGTTATTTCGACCTGCGAGCCGAACACCCCCGAAGGGTAGGCTGTCGCAGACAGGCCATCCGCGTGGGGCCGCGCCCCGGTACCGCCATTGTGAACGGGTTCGATGGCAAATTCGCGCCCGCCATTCGCCGCCACTTCGGGCGCGTGGCGCATTGGCAGGTCGAACATGCACGACGCCCCTTCGGCGGGCACCTGATCGGGCAGCGCCTGATGCAGGCAGCCCAGAACCAGATCCGGTGTGACCTGCCCCAGCGTATGCCGCATGGCCACTGGCACCGGATGCTGGGCGTTCAGGATGCAACCCTTGGGGCCGTCCACCGTGAAAGGTTCCAGCGAGCCCGCGTTGTTCGGGATATCCGGCCCGACGATGCAACGCAGGGCAAAGACCGTATAGGCGGTGGCATAGTTCAAAGGCACGTTGATGCCCTTTTTAGAACACCCGGACGTGCCCGTGAAATCGACATGCATCCCCTCTTTGGTGACGGTGAGTGTCGCGTGCAGCTCCAGCTCGGCCTCATAGCCGTCCATGCGCAGCACGTTTTTGTACACGCCTTCGGGCACCTCGGCGATGGCCTGCAACGCACCTTTACGCGAGGTGTCGATGATATATGTGCCAAGCCTGTCCAGATCATCGATCCCGAACTCCTCCATCATCGCAACAAGGCGGTTCACCCCGGCCTCGCAACAGGCGATCAGGGCGTAGATGTCGCCCTCATTGGCCACAGGCTCGCGCGAGTTGGCGCGGATGATATCCATCAGCAGCGCATTGGGCGTTCCGGCCTCGACCAGTTTGCAAGGCGGGATCAGCAGGCCTTCGTCATAGATGTCCGAGCCTTCAGGCCCCATGCCCAGACCGCCCAGATCCACCAGATGCGAGGTGCAGGAGGTAAAGCCCACCACCCTGCCGTCCTTGAACGCGGGCATCATCAGCAGGAAGTCGTTCAGATGCCCCGAGGCCAGCCAAGGGTCGTTCGTCATGTAGATGTCGCCGGGGCGCATATCCTGCACCGCGAAACGGGCGCGCAGGTGCAGCACGGCCTCGGCCATGGTATTGATATGGCCAGGTGTTCCGGTCACGGCCTGCGCCAGCATCCGGCCATTCACGTCGAATATCCCGGCGGAAATGTCGCCGCATTCGCGCACGATGGGCGAGAAAGCCGCGCGGATCAGGGTCTGGCCCTGTTCTTCGACCACAGCCAGCAGGCGGTTCCACATCACTTGCAGAAGGGCGGGGGACAGATCAGCGGTCATCATGCGCCTCCTTTCTGGTCCTGTATCAGGACAAGGTTGCCGATTGCGTCCATCTGGGCCGAGAAATCGGCGGAAACGAGTGTGGTTGTTTGCGGTTCATGGATCAGCGCGGGGCCTGCCACATGGTCACCGGGGCGCATATCGGCGCGGGCGAGAAAGGCGGCCTGTTTTACCGTGCCATCCAGATCACAGGTGATGGGGCGCGTCTGCGTGACCTGAAATGCGGTTTTGCCCGGCGTTTCCGACACTGTGGGCACCGCTTTGTCCGGGGTGGCAACGCGAACGGCCCAGTTGAGAACCTCGATCTTCATCCCCGGCACAGGGCGTGAGAATTGTTTGCGGTATTCCTCTTCGAATGCGGCCGTCAGCGGGGCGATATCCCGGCGTGTGAGGGCGCGGTCCGGCAAGGTAATCTCGACCTCATGCCCTTGCCCGCTATAGCGCATAAAGGCGGTGCGCAGGGTTTCGGTGGGTGCATCCCCTGCCCCTTGGGCGACGACCTCTTTTGCTTCGGCAATCATCGTATCGAACAGGGCGTTCACCCCGTCCATGTCCATGCTGTCGAGCAGAGAATAGCGCGAGCGGACGATTTCGAAGGATACCGGGGCAAACAGGAACCCAACCGCCGAACCGACACCGGGATTGGGCGGGATCACGATACGCGACACCCCGGCGGACCGGGCGACGCGGGTGGCATGCAGCGGCCCGTTGCCACCAAAGGCAATCATGGTGCGCGGGCCAAGGTCCTTGCCGCTTTCGACCGCATGCATCCGCCCGGCGCTGGCCATGCTTTCGACAACGATGCGGCTGACCCCATCTGCCGCACCTGTTGCATCCAGCCCCAGTTTGTCCCCGATCACACGTCTCAGGGCGGCCTTTGCCTCATCGGGGTCAAGCTGGATATGCCCCTCGGCAAAGGTGTCGGGCACGATATAGCCCAGAGTGATGTCGCTGTCGGTCACGGTCGGATCGACGCCACCGCGCATGAAAGCGACCGGACCGGGCTCCGAGCCTGCCGATTTTGGCCCGACCGTCAGACGCCCGAGACGGTCAACACCCGCGATCGAACCGCCGCCAGCACCGATTTCAATCATCTCGATCACCGGAATGCGCACCGGCATTCCCGACCCCTTGATGAACCGCGCTGCGCGGGCGATTTCGAATGAGCGCGATGTCTGGGGGCGCGCCTTGTCGATCAGGCAGAGCTTGGCAGTTGTGCCACCGACGTCAAAGGACAGGACTTGGTCCAACCCGGCACGCGCGGCGATACGGGCGGCCAGAATGGCCCCACCGGCGGGGCCGGATTCCACCAGACGAATGGGGAAGCGCGTGGCGGTGCCGATCGTGCACATACCGCCGCCTGCCGTCATCATCAGGATCGGACAGGTTACGCCCTCGGCCGTGAACTGATCCACAAACCGGGTCAGATAGTTTTCCATCAACGGTTGAATATAGGCGTTGGCCACAGTGGTGCAGAGCCGGTCAAATTCACGCGCTTCGGGGCTGACATCGGACGAGATCGAGACGGTCAAGCCGGGGCGGTGTCGCGCCAGAAGATCGCGCAAGCGCCGTTCGTGGGTCGGGTTGGCGTAAGAGTGCATCAGGCAGATGGCCACCGCCTCGGCCCCGCTGGCGTCAATCTCGGCCAGCAACCGGTCTACTTTCCCTTCATCCAGTTCAATCAGCACCTTGCCTTCTGCCGACATGCGTTCGCCTATGGTCAACGAGCGTTCGCGCGGCACCAGCATGTCCGGCTTTTCAAGGTTAATGTCGTATTGGGAATACCGACGCTCGTACCCGATATCGAGAATATCGCGGAACCCTTCGGTGCAGACCGTGGTCACGACCGCCCCGCGCCGTTCGATCAGCGCGTTGGTCGCCAGAGTGGTTCCGTGAATAAATCCGGTGACATCATTCAGCGACCGGCCAGCCTGCGCCATGACGCGCCGTGCGCCCTCCAGTGCGCCTTCTGCCGGGTTCCGGTGGGTGGTCAGGGTTTTGGTAGAGGCCAGTATCGTCTCATCACCCGAGACGAGGACCGTGTCGGTAAAAGTGCCGCCAATATCGATGGCGAGGCGCAGAGCGGTTGTCATGAGGTATTCCGTTGTCGTCTGAAAGCAGGCAGGCAGAACGGCCCCGCAGGGCGGTTACCGGCGCGTCGTGACCAGATCACAGCCGGTCGCACGGCGATCAAGGCGGGTGGGAATACACTGACAGGTCATACAGTTTTTTCCCCTACTGCGCCCCGCTTCACTAGCTGATTTACGACAGATTGGCCCGCAAGCGACACATTTGTCGCCGCAGACCTGTCTACACTGAACTTGCCTGGGGTGAGTCTAAGGGTGCTTTAGGTGAACCGTTTCACCGGTTTGCAGGGCCTGCTGTGCTGCCAATCCCATTCGCACCGCCCACAGACCGTCTTGCACTGTTACATCCGGTTCGGCCTTGTGCCCGCGCACCAGATCCAGGAACCCCCTGTGCTGATAATAGGTCGAGCCGTTGTGATCACCGGCAGCCAGCAAGCGGGGATCGACAGGGATATCCTGCGATATTGGCCCCTTGGGGTCCCGCGGGCTGACGATGACCTGCGGCACGGGCGGCGTTCCCAGATGGTCGGGCCAGAACCGTCCCGGCCCCGGCACCAGAGCCTCGACCTTGGCGTTGGGCCCGATGGCCGAAATCTCCTCCTGATAGCGGGTGCCTTCGGCAAACATGCACAGCTCGAGCATCGCGCGCGCGCCATTGGCGAAATCGACCAGAACATAGCCGTGATCCAGTATGTCAGGCGTTTCGCCCTCGTAGGTTTCGTCCAGATGGTTCACCGCCTGTCCGCCGCTTGCGGCGATCCGCACCGGGTCGGATTGCAGGATCAGCCGCATCAGATCGAAGAAGTGGCAACATTTCTCGACAAAGGTGCCGCCGGTGTTGCGGTTGAACCGGTTCCAGTCGCCGACTTTCGGCAGAAACGGAAAGCGATGTTCCCGGATCGACAGCATCCTGACCCCGCCTGTGTCCCCGATCTTGTCGATCAGGGTCGCGATGGGCGGCATATAGCGGTATTCCATCGCAACCCAGATCGGGTGTGGATAGTCGCGCTGAACCTTCTCTAGCCTTGCGGCGTCCTGGGGGTTGGTGAACAGGGGCTTTTCCACCAATAGCGGCAAGGGGCGCGTTTGCGCGATTTCACAGACCTGATCGACATGCAGATGGTTTGGGCTGGCGATGACAAGGCAGTCCAGGTCTTCGATATCCAACACCTCTTGCACCGATTGTACCATAACCGCACCCGGCGCAATCGCCTGCGCGGCTTTTGCCATCCCGGGATCGGGCTCGAATATCGCCGCGACACGCGTGCCGACCAGCAAGGCGATATTGTGCAGGTGTTCCTGCCCCATCATGCCACATCCGATCAGCCCGTAATTGATGGTCCGGGTCATGCGCGTTTCCTTTTACTTCAGACGTTGGACATAGGTGGCCCGGTCCGGGTCGAACCAGGTCTTTGAAAATTCGACAGGTTCGGCCTTGTCCGACCAGCTGAACCGTTCGATATAACCCACCGTTTCACCGGCGGCTTTGGTGAACGCCGCGGGCGTCCAATCGGGCAACTGGCCAATCGACACGCGATCTTCGGCCCGTGATATCCAGAAACCCAGCTGGTGCTGATAATAGCGGTAGAGCGAGTCCGACAGCAGGCTTCGCTTGATCAGGCCGGCTGATTCGTCCAGCCAGATCTCCTCGACCGCGATGATTGTGTCATTCAGATAGCGCATCCGACGTACGCGCGATCCGGAGTCCGAGGTGCCAAAATCCGGCAGATCGGAAGGTTTCTTCAGATGATCGACCGACAGGATGTCCGCACGCGGCAACCCGCCCCCTTGGGGCAGTTCCAGCCGGAACATCGCGTAGACACTGTTCTGGGTTCCGGTCTCGCGGATGTAATTTCCTGACCCCTGAATACGCTCCAACATGCCTTTTTTCTCAAGCTCGGCGAGCGATTTTCGCAGCGTGCCGACCGACACGTTCAGCTTGGCCGCCATGTCGCGTTCCGGGGGCAGACGCTCACCATCGATCAAACGGCCTGCAGCGATATCGCGGATCAGCAGCTCGGCAATCTGAACATAGATAGGCAGGGCATTGGGGTTTCGGGTGTTGGGGGGCATTTCAGGCGCTTCATTCGGTCGCAGGAAAAATTGATACACTATTGATCTACATCAATGTGGTTGCTACGCAAGGGGAAAGTAAAAGATGCACGGAGCGTGAATCAAATGACCATCGTCCCCATCACATCCCCTGATCTGGATGCGGCCGAGGTTTCGTGGTTCGCTGCCTTATGTTCCGACGATTATCAGTTTCTGGGTGTGCCCGATGGTGATCTGCGCTCCAGCTGGGAGCATTGCTCGGCCATCGTGAAAGAGGCCGAGGCACAGGGGTTCCGCAACATCCTGTGCCCGTCATCGTATCAGGTTGGGCAGG
Source organism: Ruegeria sp. O4 (assembly GCF_056535125.1). Lineage (NCBI taxonomy): Bacteria > Pseudomonadati > Pseudomonadota > Alphaproteobacteria > Rhodobacterales > Roseobacteraceae > Ruegeria > Ruegeria sp. O4. The sequence goes on from NZ_JBQERO010000025.1 coordinate 29,077, forward strand.
ACACGCTGAGCTTTGTCGCCGGTTGTGCGCCGATCACGCAAAAGATCAACCTGTTGGCTGCCGTGCGCTGCGGCGAGATGCAGCCGATCATGCTGGCCCGCACGATCGCAACGCTGGATCACATGCTGAAGGGGCGGCTGACCGTCAACATCATTTCATCCGATTTTCCCGGTGAAAAGGCCGACAGCGCCTTTCGCTATCAACGCTCGCGCGAAGTGGTCGAGATCCTGAAACAGGCCTGGACGCAGGAGGAGATCAATCACGCGGGCGAGGTCTACAACTTTACAGGTCTGACAACGGACCCGGCGCGGCCCTATCAGACTGGCGGTCCGCTGCTGTATTTCGGCGGTTATTCGCCCGCGGCGCTGGAGCTGTGCGGCGAGCATTGCGATGTGTACCTGATGTGGCCGGAAACCAAGGATCAACTGGCCGAGCGGATGAAAGCTGTTCATGCAGTGGCCGAAAACTATGACCGTACGCTCGACTATGGCCTGCGGGTTCACATGATCGTTCGCGATACCGAAGCCGAGGCGCAGGAATACGCGGATTACATCGTCTCGAAACTGGATGACGACTATGGCCGCGCGATCCGCGAGCGGGCGTTGGATGCGACCTCGCTGGGTGTGGCGCATCAGACCAGGAACCGTGATCTGGCGGATGAGTATGGCTATGTGGAACCCGGTCTGTGGACAGGTGTCGGCCGCGCCCGTTCGGGCTGTGGTGCGGCACTGGTGGGATCAACCGATCAGGTCATGTCAAAGATCGAAGACTACCGGAAGATGGGCATTCGCGCCTTCATCTTCTCTGGTTATCCGCACATGGATGAGGCCAAGCATTTCGGTGCGCGTGTGATGCCGCATCTGAAAACATGCTCGCTGCCCGAAGCGTACGGGCGTGTGCCCAAGACACCCCCGGCCACGCCGCTGGGCAATGGAGTGCGCCGCTGATGCAACGTGTGAAACTATCCCCGACGCTGGAAATGAGCCGCCTTGTCTATGGCATGTGGCGGCTGGGTGACGATAGCGACACCTCGGCAGGGCATGTCGAGGCCAAGATTCAAGCCTGTCTTGATCAGGGCATCACCACCTTCGATCAGGCCGACATATATGGCGGATACGCGGCCGAAGCCGTTCTGGGCAACGCCTTGCGCGCCAATCCCGGCCTGCGCCAGAAGATGGAGATCGTCACCAAATGTGACATCGTCGCGCCCGTGGGGCGGCATTCCGATGCGAAGGTCAAATACTATGACACCTCGCGCGCGCATATCCTGAAGTCCATCGACACGTCCCTGTCGGAAATGGCCATCGACCACATCGATCTGTTGCTGATCCACCGCCCTGATCCGTTCATGGACCACCACGAAACCGGGGCAGCACTGGATGAGGCAGTCGCCAGCGGCAAGGTAGGCGCGGTTGGTGTTTCGAACTTCCGCCCGTGGGACTGGACCCTGCTGCAATCGGCGATGAAAACCCGGCTGGTCACCAACCAGATCGAGATCTCACTGGGCGAGATCGCCCCTTTCACCAACGGAGATCTGGCGTTTCACCAACAGCACGGGCACCACCTTATGGCGTGGTCGCCCCTGGGGGGTGGGCTGTTGATGGCCGGAAACCCGCCCGTTGGGGTTGTCGCTGATGAAATCGCAGAAGAGTTCGGTGTAGACCGGGCCGCTGTGGCCGTGGCCTTCCTGCTGGCTCATCCGGCGGGCATTCTGCCGGTTCTGGGCACCAACAACCTGAACCGTATCAAACGCATCTCGGACGCGCTGAAAGTCACAATTGATCGCGAAACCTGGTTCCGCCTGTACGAAGCGGCGCTGGGGCATGAGGTAGCATGATGAACGCAATCTCAAGGAATATGACCCACACTTTTGTGCCACACAAGGACGACACCCGGACCCTGCGGGATGCTTTTGGGCGGTTCGCAACCGGCGTTACCATTGTGACATGCGACAGCGGTGATGGCCCGATCTGCATCACAGCCAACAGCTTTTCTTCCCTGTCGCTGGACCCGCCACTGATCATGTGGGCCGGAGACCGCAACTCGCGCCGGTTCCCCTATTTTCGCGCGGCACCGCATTTCACGGTGCATGTGTTATCGTCTGCGCAGGCCGAGCTGTGTTTTGGCTGCTCGAAAGATGCCCATGCCCTGCGCGACATCCGGCACGAGCGCTGTGCAAACGGCACCCCGCTGCTGTCGGATTGTCTGGCACGGTTTGAATGCGAACAACATGCCTATCACGACGCGGGCGATCACGTGATCGTGGTGGGCAAAGTCCTGAAGGCCAGCATGAGCGACGGCGACGCGCTGACGTTCTATGCCGGGAAAATGGGCCAATTCGCGCAGCACTAAGCGCGATCTGACGACCGCGGGACACACCTGCGGCTGAACAAGGGAGGATCCGCATGGGCGGACTGGCATCGGTGCTTGCGCCGATTGCATTTGTGAACGAAACCGTGCTGCGTCTGGGCCGCGCGGTTGGCGTTGTTGCGATTGCATTCATGGTCATCGCAATCCTGATTCAGGTGTTCTTCCGATACGTTCTGGGCAACGCCCTGCCCTGGCCGGATGAGGCCGCGCGGTTCTGTATGTTGTGGATGACCGGATTGATGGCACCGACGGCCTTTCGGCGCGGCGGGTTTGTAGCTATCGACATGCTGCAACGGTTTCTGCCGCGTATGCTCGGCCTGTCGCTCAATCTGTTCCTCCTGCTGATCTCGCTGGCCGTGCTTTTGGTTGCGGTCAATATCGGCTGGTCCGAGGTCACGGGCTTTGGCGGCAGGTTCGCCACCGCCGCCCTGTACCTGCCGACATCGCTTGGGTTTGACGAGTGGTATCGCATTCCGCGCAGCTGGATGATGGCTTCGCTGCTGGTGGGCATCATTCTGCTGATCTCGGTCAATATCGAGCTTATCCTGCGTTCCGTGGTCACCTTGCTTGGCGGCGCGCATCTTTTGCCGGACATTCCCGACGCAGCCGTGGGGGCCGAATAAATGCTGATCTGGTTCCTGCCCACTTTCCTGATTTTCCTGTTGATCGGCCTGCCAGTCTTCTTCGCGCTTCTGGCAGCACCCGGCATTCTGCTGTGGCTGAACGGACAGACGAATGACATCACCCTGCTTTATCGCAATGTCTACAACGGCATGGACAGCTTTCCGCTGATGGCCATCCCGTTCTTCATGCTGGCCGGTGAAATGATGAACCGTGGCGGCATTACCATCCGCCTCGTCGAATTCAGCCAGGCCCTGATGGGCCATCTGCGTGGCGGGCTGGCGCATGTAAACGTGCTGAGCTCGATCCTGTTCGCGGGCCTTTCGGGATCTGCGGTGGCTGATACATCCGCCCTGGGGTCGATGCTGATCCCGGCGATGGAAAAACAGGGCTACACCCGAAAATTCGCCGCCGCCATCACAGCCGCGAGTTCGGTGATCGGGCCGATCATCCCGCCCTCGGGCATTATGATCATCTATGCCTATGTCATGGGAGAAAGCGTGGCCGCCCTGTTTCTTGCAGGCATCGTGCCCGGAATCATGGTGGGTGTCGGCCTGATGGTGATGATCAAATTCATGGCCGACAAGTACGATTTTCCCGTCGCCAGCCGGAAATACACATGGGATGAGCGGCGCAAAGCCAGCCTCAAGGCGTTCTTCCCGCTGATGACGCCGGTGATCATACTGGGCGGCATTCTGGGGGGCATCTTTACTCCGACCGAGGCCGCCGCTGTTGCTGTGGGCTACGCCTTTATCATCGGATTTTTCGTTCTGCGTACACTGACCCTGAGGGAAATTCCGGATGTTCTGAGCAATGCAGGTATGACGTCGGCTGTGGTGCTGCTGCTGGTTGGCGCAGCAATGGCGTTCAAGACCGTGGTCAGCCTGAGCCATGCCCCGGAACAATTGGCCTCGTTGATCCTCAGCCTGTCGGAAAATCCGCTGATCCTGTTATTCCTGATCAACCTGCTGCTGTTCATCGTCGGCATGTTTCTGGATGCAGGCCCTGCGATCATCATCCTTGGCCCAATCCTTGGCCCGATCTTCACCAGCCTTGGCGTCGACCCGATCCATTTCGCCATCATCATGAGCGTCAATCTGACCGTGGGTCTTGCCACGCCCCCCATGGGGCTGGTGCTGTTCGTGGCCGCCGCCGTGTCGCGGGAGCGGGTCGAGACAATCGCCAAGGCGATCCTGCCGTTTCTGGCGGTCGAAATCATCGTGATCTTTCTGATCACCTACATCCCCGCACTATCCATGACGATCCCGAGGATAACGGGATTTGCAAATTGACTGAGTATCACAGGGAGGAAACGCATGCTCGGAAACTTCATAAAAACAGCGGCGATTGCCACATCGCTTGTGGCCGCGTCTGTGGTCGCGGCGACGGCTGCGGACTATACGCTGCGCGCCACTGCCAATTCGAACGAAAATGACGAGGATTACGACGGTCTGATCGTTTTCAAGAGCTATGTCGAGGCGGCGTCGAACGGCGCCATCGAGGTTGAGTTGTTCATCGGCACCCAGCTGTGTTCGAACGGTGCTGAATGCCTGCAGGGCGTTGCGGATGGCACCATCGATATCTATATCTCTACCTCGGGCGGGGCGTCGGGCATCTTCCCCTATGTGCAGGTTCTGGATCTGCCCTATCTGATGGCTGATGACCGGATCGCCGAGCATGTTCTGTCGGGCGATTTCACCCGCACCATGCGCGACATGGCGCTTGAGGATTCCGGTGGCGCAATCCGCCTGATGACCATCGGCAACACCGGTGGCTGGCGCAACTTCGCCAACACAAAACACCGCGTCGCCGAGCCTGCCGACATGGAAGGTCTGAAAATCCGCACCGTTGTCGCCGACCTGCCACAGGAACTGGTCAAGGCACTGGGCGCGTCACCTACACCGATCCCGTGGCCGGAACTCTTCACCAGCTTCCAGACCGGCGTCGTCGAGGGGTCAAAGAACGGCATCACCGACATCATGGGCATGAAGTTCCCGGATGCCGGCCTGCAATTTGTCACGTTGGACGGGCACGCCTATATGGGTGCGCTGTGGTGGATGAACAACGCCAAATTCCAGGCGATGCCGGAAGATATGCGTCGGGTCGTTGTCGATGGGTTCTACGCCCTGCAACAGGCCACCTTTGCATCGCCCAAGCGCAAGTCGATCCAGGCCTATGAGGACTTCGTCGCAGGTGGCGGCGACCTGTATGTCCCAACGCCCGAACAGAAGGCGGCGTTCAAAGCTGCGGCTTCGCCTGTCTATGACTGGTTCCAGACCAATGTTGCCCGTGGTGATGAAATCTTTGCCGCGCTGACCGAAGCGGTCGCGGCGGCTGAGGCGGACGTGAACGCCTCGCGCAATGCGGACCTGAACTAAACGGATGGGTCGGGCCTTGTGGCCCGGCCCTTATCGAAACGGGTACATCCACCCTTTGTAGTCGTTGACCAGAACATGCGCCTTCTCGATCTGCTCCGGCGACATTTTCTTGATCACTTCCTCAAGGCTGATCGCTGCATCGGGATCGCCGCCAATGGCGCTGAGCGTGTACCACATATAGGCCCGCACCAGATCGGGGGCGGGCAATCCCAGACCCAGTTCGTAGTACCAGCCGACCCCCGACTGCGCCCCCGGATGCCCCTTCATCGAGGCACGCAGATACCATTCAAACGCCCTTTCATGGTCCTGCTCGACCCCAAGACCCAGCCCGTACATCACACCAATCAGTTCCTCGGCCTCGGCATTGCCCGACCGGGCGGCGGGCAGCAGTTCCGCGCGCGCGGCTTCAAACTCTCCGGCCTCCATCATGTCACGGGCCTGTTCCAGCTCAGCCAGAGCCGGGGTCGCAAGAAAACAAAGGGTAAAGAGAAACTGGCGCATTGGGCGATTGTCCTCGTTTGGGCGGGGGCCGCGGTGGCGCAGGACCTGCCGCGCCCGCTGACAGATGATGACTTTATCCCATTTGATATGGAACAGGCCACTATCGGTCATCAACTGTTTTACGATCCGATCCTGTCAGGCAATCAGAACATTTCGTGCGCCCATTGCCACCACCCCGATTTCGGCACCTCCGACGGGTTATCCCTGGGGATCGGCGAAGGCGGACAGGGTCTTGGACCGGAGCGCACACCGGGTACCGGGGCGGACAAGATCCGCAAACGCATTCCCCGAAATGCGCCGGGGTTGTGGAACCTCGGGGCCAAGGACATCCGTACCGTTTTCCACGATGGCCGCCTGAGCATCTCGGACCTCTATGGCAACGGGTTCAATTCGCCTGCACAGGAATGGCTGCCCGGGGGATTGAACTCGCTTCTGGCGGCGCAGGCCTTGTTCCCGCTGACCGCGCAATTCGAGATGGCCGGTAATGTCGCTGAAAATCAGGTGACCGGCGCGGTTCACGACAGGATCGACAAGGGCTGGCCGATCCTTGCCAAACGCGTGCGGACCGATCCGCGTTATGGCCCTGCCATAGTCGCGGCTTTTGACAACATCGAGACCACCGAAGACATCACGATCACCCAGATCGCCAACGCGCTGGCGGCCTTCATGGCCATCGAGTGGCGCAGCACCGACAGCCCATTCGACCAGTACTTGGCCGGGGACAAGGATGCGCTGTCAGACATCCAGAAAGACGGGATGAACCTGTTTTATGGCAATGCGCGATGCGCGACCTGCCATGCGGGTCCGTTGATGTCGGACCAAGAGTTTCACGCGCTAGGTTTGCCCCCTTTCGGGCCGGGCCGGACCCGGCAATGGGACCCATATGCGCGGGACGTTGGACGGATGGCGGAAAGCAACCGTCTGGAAGACGCCTATCGCTTTCGCACGCCGATGCTGCGCAATGTCGCCCTGACTGCGCCTTATGGACATAACGGCGCTTTTGCGGATCTCGAAAGCATGATCCGTCACCATCTTGACCCCCAGACCAGCCTTGCCAAATGGAAACCCGACATGGCTGCGTTGCCCAAGGTCCCCTGGTTGCAAGAGGTGGATTTCGTGGTGTGGGACGACCGGTTCGAGATGGAGCGCCAGCGCAGCAGGATCGACATTGTGCCAATGACGCTTTCGGATGCGGAAATCGCCGCTCTGGTCGCTTTTCTGCATTCCTTGACGGGCACTGGCGTTAGCTCTCCTCCTTTCGGGGTGCCGGCCGAATTCAACCCCTGATGGCGGTCACGCCATAATGCCAATTATTCCGGCATAATGTCGGATAAGTCGATCACTTCGTCAAATTGCGGCCTATGAAATGTCTGGCCAGCCCTGCACCATAATATCAGGAACAGAATTTTACGGAGACGTTGATGTCCTGGAATATTTGCGTAATCGGGGCTGGCAAGATCGGTCAGATGATCGCGACGCTGCTGAGGGCCTCGCCAAACTATACAGTGACTGTGGCTGACCATGACCTGAAAGCACTGGGTGAAATCACAAGGCTTGGGATTGGAACAAAGCAGATTGATGCCCGGGATGCGGATCGTCTGGCAAAGGAGCTGACCGGGTTTAACGCCGTGGTATCAGCGGCACCGTTCTTTCTTACCCCAAACATTGCCAAGGCCGCCAAAGAGGCGGGCGCGCATTATTTTGACCTAACCGAAGACGTCGCGGCCACCGAGGCCGTACGCCAGCTGGCCGAAGGCAGTGAGACGGCTTTCATGCCGCAATGTGGACTGGCACCTGGTTTTGTGGGCATCTCCGGAGCCGCGCTTGCAGCGGAGTTTGATGAGCTGGACAGCCTGCATATGCGGGTGGGCGCGCTGCCGCTTTATCCGACCAATGCACTGAAATACAATCTGACCTGGTCGACCGATGGGTTGATCAATGAGTACTGCAATCCCTGCGACGCCATTGTGAACGGCAAACTGGTCAAGACCGCGCCGCTGGAAGATTACGAGATTCTGGGTCATGATGGCGTGGAATACGAATGCTTCAACACCTCGGGCGGGTTGGGCACGCTGCCGGAAACGCTGGAAGGCAAGGCGCGGGCCGTGTCTTATCGCACGATCCGGTATCCCGGCCATTGTGAAATCCTGAAACTGCTGCTGCACGATCTGGGGCTGGAACGCCGCCGCGATCTGCTGAAAGAAATCTTCGAGACCGCCCTGCCCCGCACTGATCAGGACGTTGTGCTGGTCTATTGCACGGCCAAGGGCATGATCAACGGCGTTCTGCGCGAGAAATCCCTGATCAACAAGAGCTTTTCCCGAACCATCAATGGGCAGGTCTGGAGTGCCATTCAGGTCACCACAGCTGCGGGTATTCTGGGCGTCGTTGACCTGATGCGCACCGGCACGCTGCCTTCGAAAGGGTTCGTCCGGCAGGAACAGGTCAAACTGAACGACTTCCTGAATACAGAATTTGGCCAGCTGTATCGTGCTGGTGACGTGACCCGGCAAAACAAGGCGGCCTGAGATATGAAAGACATCGTAATGACAGCCCAAACCACGCTTGCAAATCTGGATCTGACAGACGCCGCATTGAAGGGCGGCACTCTGAAGGTGACGTCGCCGATTGACGGCTGCCTGCTGGCCGATGTGCATGAAACGCCGGCCACCGAAATGGACGCGATCATTGCCCGCGCCAAAAACGCGTTCAAGGCGTGGCGCGTTGTGCCGGCCCCGCGTCGGGGCGAGCTGATCCGCCTGCTGGGCGAAGAGCTGCGTGCGGCCAAGGACGATCTGGGCGCGCTTGTCAGCTGGGAGGCCGGCAAGATCACATCCGAAGGTCTGGGCGAAGTGCAGGAGATGATCGACATCTGCGACTTTGCCGTTGGTCTGTCGCGTCAGCTTTATGGTCTGACCATCGCGTCGGAACGCCCAGGTCATCGGATGATGGAAACCTGGCATCCGGCGGGCCCGGTCGGAGTGATCTCGGCCTTCAATTTCCCAGTTGCGGTCTGGTCGTGGAATGCCGCTTTGGCACTGGTCTGTGGCGATCCGGTGATCTGGAAACCGTCCGAGAAGACCCCGCTGACAGCGATGGCCTGCCAGAAGATCTTTGAACGCGCGCTGGTGCGGTTTGGCGATGCCCCCGAAGGGTTGCTTCAGGTCCTGATCGGTGGCGCGGAGTTGGGCGAGGCGCTGGTGGCCAGCGAAGATGTTCCGATCATCTCGGCCACAGGGTCCACACGAATGGGCCGTGCGGTTGCGCCCATTGTTGCGGCACGCTTTGGCAAGTGCATTCTGGAGCTGGGTGGCAACAACGCGATGATCGTCGGCCCTTCGGCGGATCTGGAAATGGCCGTGCGCGCCATTGTCTTCTCGGCCGTTGGGACCGCCGGTCAGCGTTGCACCACGCTGCGCCGTCTGATCGTGCACAACTCGATCCGTGAGGAACTGGTGGGCCGCCTGAAAAAGGCTTATGCCGGTCTGGCCATCGGCAATCCGCTGTCTGAGGGCACGTTGATCGGGCCACTGGTGGATGAGGCATCGGGTGCCGCCATGACATCCGCACTGGAGGCCGCAAGGGCCGAAGGCGGCACCGTGTTTGGCGGCGAACGTGTAACCGAAGGGCTTCCTGCGGGTGTCTATATGCAGCCCGCAATTGTCGAAATGCCCGGCCAAAGCGCGGTCGTGAAAACCGAAACTTTCGCGCCAATCCTTTATGTTATGGGCTACGACGACTTTGACGATGCGATCCAGCTTCAAAACGATGTGCCGCAAGGGCTGTCATCCTGTGTGTTCACGCTGAACATGCGCGAGGCCGAGCAGTTTCTGACTGCGGCGGGGTCGGATTGCGGTATTGCCAACGTCAACATAGGCCCCTCGGGCGCCGAGATCGGTGGCGCATTCGGTGGCGAAAAGGAAACCGGTGGCGGACGCGAAAGCGGCTCGGACGCGTGGAAAGCCTATATGCGCCGCCAGACCAACACCGTGAACTACTCGGCAGAGCTCCCGCTGGCGCAGGGTGTCAAATTCGACATCTGAACCAGCGCGCAAACTGACGGGCAATCTGATCCCCCCGGAGCTTTGATGTTTCGGGGGGATCGCTTTTGTCGTGCAGGGTTTGGCACTGGCAGGCTGAAGCAGGCACAAAACCGGTGGTTCTTGACGAAATCCCTGCCGTGCGGCATGTGATGTCGCTGGGGGGGGGAACGGCATGTCCGATAGGGTCAGATGGCCCGACACGGCATGTATGAACAGGTTAAGCGTCCGAGTGGCCCCGATGGCTGGCTGCTTTTATACCGGAAGGTAAGTAAGATATGTGCCCTGCACCCGTTGATGCAGAGACCCCGCGCGGGTTCATCATCCCGATCGGCGGCGGCGAAGACCGCGTCAAGGAAATGCAGATTCACCGCAAGTTCGTTGAGCTGTCTGGTGGTCCTGATGCCGATATTGTCGTGATCCCGACGGCCTCGATGTTGGAAGAGACCGGACCGGATTACAATCGCATCTTTTCCGAGCTGGGCGCGGGCAAGGTCGAATTTCTGCCCATCTCGCGGCGTGCTGATTGCGACAATCCCGATTATGCCGAGATGCTGGACCGCGCTACAGGGATATTCATGACCGGCGGCAACCAGCTGCGGCTGTCGGCGATTCTGGGTGGCACACTTGTGGCGCAGAAAATTCGGCGCCGGAATGCGGCCGGTGTGCCGGTTGCCGGCACTTCAGCCGGGGCGTCGATCATGTCCGAACACATGGTGGCCGGGGGCAGCAGCAACTCGGCTCCGGCTGAGGGCAATATCACGCTGGCTCCGGGCATGGGTTTGACCAACGCCGTCATCATCGACCAGCACTTCACACAACGCAATCGGCTGGGACGTTTGCTAACCGCTTCATCTTTCAACCCTTTTTTGATCGGACTGGGTATCGACGAAGACACGGCAGCCTTCATCGGACCCGAAAATGTCCTTGAAGTCGTGGGCAGCGGATCGGTTACCGTCGTGGACGCCAGTCATCTGACCCATTCATCGATGTGGGACGCGCGCCGCGGCGAAGCGCTGAGCCTGCTTGGACTTCGGCTTGACGTTCTGGGCGAAGGGTGCCGTTATGATCTGACGGCTCGCCAGGCTTTTCCGCCGGATGAGCATTTGGCGTTCTGCACATTGCCGGACATGTCCGGTCAAGAGGCCGCCAGCGGGGGGAAAACAAAAAGCTAACCAACGGGGAGCCTCATGAAAATAATCTCGACCAATGTCTTTGTCGGCCCGAATGTCTGGGCAAGTTTTCCGGTCATTCGCCACGTCATCGATCTGGGTGTTCTGGAAGAGTGGCCCTCGGCAAAAATTGGTTCCGAGTTTATTGACGCCTTGATCAAGGCGCTTCCCGGTCTGGCGGAACACGGCTGTTCCTATCGCGAACCCGGCGGCTTTATCCGCCGCCTGCGCGAGGATGAAGGCACCTGGCTGGGACATGTGCTGGAACATTGCGCCATCGAAGTTCAGAACGTGGCCGGGTCCGACGTGACCTTTGGACGTACGCGCGGCACAGGTGAGCCGGGCCAGTACAATATGGTCTATGAATACCGCCAGCGCGACGTCGGTCTGGATGCGGGCAATCTGGCGATGCGGTTACTGATGCACCTGCTGCCGCAATCCCTGAAAGATCAGGTGGATTACGAATTCGACCCGGACTTCAACTGGGATGAAGAACTGCGCAGCTTTGTGCTGCGGGCGCAACGCAAGGAATTTGGCCCATCGACCGGATCGCTGGTCAAGGCGGCGCAGGAACGCGACATTCCGTGGATCAGGCTGAATTCCGGCTCGCTTGTGCAATTTGGACACGGCAAGTTTCAGAAACGCATTCAGGCGACAATTACGTCCGAGACCAAGCATATCTCGGTCGAGATATCCTGTGACAAGGAAGACACCCATAATCTGCTGAACGATCTTGGCCTGCCGGTTCCGCAGCAGCGCATGGTCTATTCGGCCCGCGAGGCCGTACGCGCGGCAGCCCGGATCGGGTTTCCGGTGGTGGTCAAACCGTTGGACGCCAACCATGGGCGCGGCGTTTCGATCAATCTGAATTCCGATGCCGAGGTCGAGGCGGGTTTTGCCGAGGCCAAGGAGCATTCGCGCAGCCGCGCCATTCTGGTCGAGAGCTTCATCACCGGCTTTGATCACCGGATGCTGGTCGTGAACGACAAGCTGGTTGCGGTGGCCAAACGCGTCCCCGGCCATGTAATAGGCGACGGAACCCATACGATTGCCGAACTGGTCGACATCGTGAACCAGGACCCACGCCGGGGCATCGGGCACGAAAAAGTGCTGACCAGGCTCGAGCTGGACAATCAGGCTAACCGCCTGATGGAGAATGCGGGCGTGACGGAAGACACTGTCCTGCCCGAGGGTGAGGTTTTCTATCTGCGCTCGACCGCGAACCTGTCAACCGGTGGCACCGCCATCGATCTGACCGACGTGGTGCATCCTGACAACCGCGACATGGCCGAACGCGCCATCATGGCCGTCGGGCTGGATGTGGGCGGTGTCGATTTCCTGATCGACGATATCACCAAGTCCTACAAGGATATCGGTGGCGCGATTGTCGAAGTAAACGCCGCACCCGGTTTCCGGATGCATGTGGCCCCGTCCGAAGGTCAGCCGCGCGATGTGGCGGGCAAGGTCATCGACATGCTGTTCCCCGCCAATGAACAAACCCGCATCCCGATTGCGGCCATCACCGGCACCAACGGCAAGACGACCACGTCGCGGATGCTGGGTCATATCATGAAAACCAGCGGCAAGATCGTTGGCATGACCTCGACCGACGGCGTCTATGTGGATGGCAAGCTGAGCGTAAAAGGGGATATGACCGGCCCGAAATCGGCGCAGATCGTCCTGCGTGATCCGATGGTCGATTTTGCGGTGATGGAAACCGCGCGGGGCGGGCTGGTGCGCTCGGGTCTGGGCTATCAACGCTCGAACGTGGCAGCCTGTCTGAACGTCTCGGCAGATCATCTGGGCCTGGGCGGGATCAACACGGTCGAGGAGCTGGCCGTCGTCAAACGGGTGGTGGTGGAAAGCGCGACCGATACGGCCGTGCTGAACGCCGACGACATCAATTGTCTGAAGATGGCCGATTACGCCGGGGCGGATCAGATCTTCTATGTCACGACCAACCCCGGTCACAGTCTGGTCAAGGAACATATCAAGACAGGGGGCAAGGCCATCGTGCTGGAAAAAGGCATGAATGGCGACATGCTGACCATCTATGACAAAGGGCTTCACATCCCGGTTCTGTGGTCGCATCTGATCCCCGCCACGCTTGAAGGCAAGGCGATCTTCAACGTGCAAAACGCCATGGTCGCAGCTGCAATGGCCTATAGCTTTGGGGTCGATTTGGACAATATCCGGCATGGTCTGCGCACTTTCGACACCAGTTATTTCCAGGCACCGGGGCGGATGAATGTCTATGATGAACATCCCTTCAAGGTGATCCTTGATTACGGCCACAACCCGGCCGCGCTGAAGGCGATGGCCGCTTTGGCCGATCAGTTGGAGGTCAAGGGCCGCAGGCTGTGCGTTGTTGCGATGCCCGGTGATCGGCGCGATGAAGACATTGTTGATGGGGCCGCAGCGCTGGCCGGGCATTTTGACCACTTCATCTGCAAGGCCGATGACCGCCGCCGGGGTCGCGGGCATGACGAGGTGCCGCAAATGATGCGGCAGGCCCTGATCGATTGCGGGACACCGGATGAGGCAATCTCGATCATCCCGGATGAGGTTGAGGCCGTGACCACAGCGCTGGAGATGGCGGCACCGGGCGATCTGCTGGTGATCTTCGGAGATGACACCACACGCTGCTGGAAACAGATCATCTACTTCAACTCCGATGGAGAAACCTCTGAAACCGAGGCAGCACCCAGGACCAGCCCTGCCGACACCACGTTCGAGGACATGTTCGACAGCGATCAGAACCTGATCCGGGACGAACGCGGTGTAAGACTGGCGCGTGAAATCAGCGAAGACGCGGATTGAGCGGAGGTACCGGAATGGACCGGATCGAAGAGCTTGAAACCGCGCTGACCATCGAAAGCGCGACCGCTGATCATATTCAGGTGGATGACGCGCGGCGACTGACCGGCCCCGGCCTGTTATGGGATCACCCCGGCGCGGTGATGGATGTGTTTTTCACTATTATCGACCCCGCGCAGGTCATTGCACTGTGGGAAAAACACGCCCGGCGCGTTCTGGATGCGCTTGGCTGGCAGGATCAGGCACTGACCCACCGTACCTTTACCGGAGGCGTCAATCTGGCAATCTCGGCACCGATGGATCAGCTTTATTCCGCGATCTTTGCGGCTCAGACCGCCTGGCATTTCTGCGCGGCAGAGTTGCTGGAGACCACGCCGGGCGATTTTGATCAGATGATCCGGGACGTCAAAGGCGTCATGGCGAAGGAGGCCAATCCTGCGCTGATCGCCCTGATCGCGGCAGCCGACGCGCATGGTGTGGATATCCTGTGCGACGATGATGAGATTTCCATCGGGCATGGAACCGGCAGCCAAACCTGGCCTGTCGACGCGTTGCCCGCCCCGGATGACGTGGACTGGCCCGCCTTTCACAACATCCCCGTCGCCTTCATCACCGGCACCAACGGCAAGACCACCACGACCCGGTTGCTGGAGGCGATCGCCCGCGCCTCGGGCAAGGTCGCAGGGCTGACCTCGACCGAGTTTGTGCGGGTGGGTGACGATATTCTGGATCGCGGCGACTATTCCGGCCCCGGCGGAGGGCGGATGTTGCTGCGCGACAAGCGGCTTGAAATCGGATGCCTTGAAGTGGCCCGTGGGGGTATCCTGCGCCGCGGCCTGCCGACGCGTGCCGCCATGGCCGCCACTGTCACCAACGTGGCGAACGATCATCTGGGGCAATACGGCGTCAACACGGTGCCCGAGCTGGCTCAGGCGAAATTCGCCGTGCACCGGACACTGACCAAGGGCGGTGTTCTGGCCCTGAATGCCGATGATCCTTTTGTCCGTGCCGAGGCCGAAAACACGGCGGCGAATATCTGGTGGTTTTCACTGGATGCCGGGAATGATCTGATCCGTCGGGCGCGCGACGCGGGAACATGCTGCGCTTATGTCTCGCAGGGCAACATCGTCTTCTTTGACGGCCGGTCCGAGCATACGGTCATTGCCGTGTCCGACGTGCCCCTGACCATGGGCGGGGTCGCGAAATACAACATCCTGAACGCTCTGGCGGCTATGTGCCTTGCGCTGGCTTTGAAACTGCCGCTTGAAGCGGTGCGGCATGGGTTGGCCGGGTTCAAACCGGATGCCAAGGACAATCCGGGTCGCTGCAACGAATTCCAGCACAACGGCGCTCAGGTTTTCGTGGATTTCGCGCATAATCCGCATTCGATTTCTGCCGTGTGCGATGCGCTGTCGGCCTTGCCGGCAAAACGGCGGTTCATCATGCTCAGCCATGCCGGAGACCGCTCGGACCAGGACATTCGCGACGTCACCGCAACCGCCTTGAATTTCCAACCCGACGTGGTCGTTGCTGCTGAACTGGAAGGGTACCTACGGGGTCGCGCTTTGGGAGAGATACCGGACCTGATTGAAAAGTCGGCTCTGGAACAAGGGTATGACAAGACCCAGATCCAAAGGGCCGCATCCCCGTCCGAGGCCGCCGCGATGATCCTGAAACAGGTGGAACCGGGCGATCTAGCACTGCTGCTGGTTCTGTCGGAACGCGACGCCGTGCTTGAGATGCTGGACCAGCAGGTGACGTAGTGGGTTGAGGGAGCAGGAAGGCAGCGAGCCGCCATCTCCGGCTGCGGTCATCTAAGCAGCAAATTGCGCAACACCCTTGCATTGAAACCCAGCCTGACAATACTCGCCCAACACAGGCAACAGGTGGTTGAGGTTAGGTGTTATGGAGATTGAGCAGACGGGGTTGTCGGGTGTGTTGGTTATTCGCCCGCAGCGGCATGGGGATTTGCGCGGGTTTTTTTCCGAAAGCTGGAACAAGGCGCGGCTGGAGGAGGCTGGGGTTGTGTTGCCGGAATTTGTGCAGGACAACCATTCGCTGTCGTCCGCGGTGGGGACATTGCGCGGCCTGCATTTTCAGGCGCCTCCGCATGCGCAGGGCAAATTGGTGCGCGCGGGCCGGGGCGCGCTTTATGATGTCGCCGTCGATATCCGCAAGGGATCGCCAACTTATGGGCAATCTTTCGGCATCGAGCTCAGCTTTGAGAACGGGCGGCAGCTTTGGGTGCCGGCGGGATTTGCCCATGGTTTTGTGACGTTAGAGCCCGACACCGAAATCTGCTACAAATGTACCAGCTCTTACAATGCGGATGCCGATGGGGGTGTGCGCTGGGACAGCTGTGGTATTGATTGGCCCTTGCAGGGGAACCCGGTGCTGAGCGACAAGGACAGGATTGCGCCTGCGCTGGCCGATTTTGACAGCCCGTTTGTTTACGAAGGATAGAATATGAAACTGTTGGTGACAGGTGGTGCGGGTTTCATCGGGTCCGCGGTCGTGCGGCGTGCCATTGCGGACGGACATCAGGTCGTGAACCTTGATGCGCTGACCTATGCGGCCTGCCTCGACAATGTTGCCGAGGTTGCAGAGAACCCGAACTATGCCTTTGTTCACGCAGATATCCGCGACCCTGCGGCCCTGAAGGCGGTGTTTGCCGAGCATGCGCCTGATGCGGTGATGCACCTGGCGGCGGAATCCCATGTTGACCGGTCCATCGACGGGCCGGGGGCTTTCATCGAAACCAATGTCCTGGGCACATACAACATGCTGGAGGCGGCGCGCAGCTATTGGGCCGGACAAGGAAAACCGGACACTTTCAGGTTCCACCATATCTCGACCGATGAAGTCTTTGGCAGCCTGGGCCCCACCGGCCAGTTCACCGAGGATACCCCCTATGATCCGCGGTCACCCTATTCCGCGTCGAAAGCCTCCAGCGATCATCTGGTCCGGGCCTGGCACGAGACCTATGGCCTGCCGGTGGTGCTGACCAACTGTTCGAACAATTACGGGCCCTATCATTTCCCTGAAAAGCTGATCCCTGTTGTGATCCTGAACGCAATCGCGGGCAAGGCGCTGCCGATCTATGGCGACGGCTCGAATGTCCGCGACTGGCTGTATGTCGAGGATCACGCCGACGCGCTTTTGCTGGTGGTGCAAAAGGGGGCTGTCGGCCGGTCCTATAACATCGGTGGCGAGAACGAGCGCAGCAATCTGGAACTGGTGCAGACGCTGTGTGCGATCCTGGACGACCTGCGCCCGAAACCGCAGGGGGTCTATGCGGACCAGATCACCTTTGTCACAGACCGCCCCGGGCATGATGCGCGTTACGCCATCGATCCCTCGCGGATGCGCAACGAAATGAACTGGCGCCCGTCCGTGACGGTAGAGGAAGGTCTGCGCAGAACGGTTGAATGGTACCTGAACAATGAAGACTGGTGGCGGTCTTTACAGAACCGGTCCGGCGTTGGCGAACGGCTGGGGGTCAGCGCGTGAAACTTCTGGTCTTCGGGGCGACCGGTCAGCTGGGCCGGGAACTGATCCGGTGTGGCGGGGATATCTCGGTTGAAGCGCTTGGGCGCGACAAGGCGGATTTTACCGATCCCGAAGGGTGCGCGGCCCTGGTTCGCAACACCGATGCGGATGCGGTGATCAACGCCGCCGCATATACCGCCGTCGACAAGGCCGAAGCGGAGGAAGACCTTGCCCTGCTGATCAACGGAGCCACGCCCACGGCGCTGGCCAAAGCCGCGGCCGGGCGCGGATTGCCGTTTGTTCAGGTCTCGACAGATTATGTGTTTGACGGGGCGGGCACGGCCCCGTTCTTACCCAACCACGCGACCGGCCCGCTGGGCGCCTATGGGCGCACCAAGCTGGCGGGTGAGGCCGGTGTGATTGCGGCGGGCGGACCCCATGCAATCATACGAACCTCGTGGGTGGTGTCGTCACATGGGCATAACTTCGTCAAAACCATGCTGCGCCTCGGCAAAGAGCGTGACCACCTGACGATCGTCGCAGACCAGATTGGCGGTCCAACCCCGGCATCGGCACTGGCCGGGGCCTGTATCGGCGCGGCCCGCGCCCTTTTGACAAACCCGGATGAAAAGACCGGAATTTACCATTGCAGCGGTGGCCCTGATGTCAGCTGGGCCGATTTTGCGCGCGAGATCTTCGATCAGGCCGGTATTGACTGCAATGTCGAAGACATCCCGTCCAGCGCATACCCGACCCCCGCGAAACGCCCCCTGAACAGCCGCCTGGACTGCACGACACTGACAACGGAACTGGGCGTGCCCCGTCCGGATTGGAAGGCGGGCCTGCACAGCATACTTGAAGACCTTGGAGAGCTCGGCACATGACGACCCGGAACGGCAAGAAACGCAAAGGTATCATTCTGGCAGGCGGGTCAGGCACCCGTCTTTATCCGATCACGATGGGCGTCTCGAAACAGCTTTTGCCCATCTATGACAAGCCGATGATCTATTACCCCCTTTCGGTGCTGATGCTGGCCGGGATCCGCGACATCGCGATGATCACGACGCCGCAGGATCAGGAGCAGTTTCAGCGCCTGTTGGGTGACGGAAGCCAATGGGGCCTGTCCCTGACCTGGATTGTTCAACCTTCTCCTGACGGGTTGGCGCAAGCCTATATTCTGGCAGAAGATTTTCTGGATGGTGCCCCCTCGGCCATGGTGCTGGGCGACAACATCTTCTTTGGGCACGGCCTGCCCGAGATCCTGCAATCGGCAGACGCCAAAGAGACGGGTGGCACTGTCTTCGGCTATCGGGTCGCTGATCCCGAACGCTATGGGGTCGTGGCCTATGACGAGGCTGGCGCCGTCACCCAGATTGTCGAGAAACCCCAAGTGCCGCCATCGAACTACGCCGTGACCGGGCTGTATTTTCTGGACGGCTCTGCCCCTGAACGGGCCCGCGCCGTAAAACCGTCTGCACGCGGCGAGCTTGAGATTGTCACCTTGCTTGAAATGTACCTTGAGGCCGGGTTGCTCAGCGTCAACCGCATGGGGCGCGGTTATGCCTGGCTGGATACCGGAACCCACGCAAGCCTGCTGGACGCCGGAAACTTTGTGCGTACGCTTCAGGACAGGCAAGGCCTGCAAACCGGATCACCTGACGAAATCGCCCATACGCTGGGCTGGATCAGCGACCAGGACCTCGAAGCCCGCGCCCAAAGATTCGGCAAAAACGACTACGGCGAATACCTCAAGAACCTGCTGAACCATTAGCCGTTCAATAGCGGTATTGGCTTGGTTGAGTTTTTTGGTTTTGGTTGTGGGTTTGGTGGTGAGGTCTTATTTAGCGTGTTTGGATGTTGGGATGGGTTGGTCTGCCGCAGGGTAGCATCAGCCCTTTA
>NZ_JBQERO010000026.1:0-45963 GCF_056535125.1 Ruegeria sp. O4
TCGATCCCAAAGGCAACCTGCGAGAATATGGGAAACGCGTGCTCAGCGCTTAAGGTGTCATTCTGCACTCAGCCGGAGCAGACCCCATTTTCACCAACTTCGACCCGGATGCGGCACAACAGTTGCTGGCTGACAACTACATTCAACACAATCCCGCCGTTCCCACCGGCGCAGCGTCAATTCTGGGTTTCATACCCGCATTGCAGGAAAGTGGTCTGAAAACCGAAACACACCGTGTCATTGCAGAAGGCGACCTGGTTGTCCTGCATAACACGTACCACAACGCTCAGGCCTTTGGAGCTGAAACTCTCGTCGGTTTCGACGTATTCCGTGTCGAGGACGGCAAAGTGGCTGAGCATTGGGACAACCTGCAAGTACCAGGAAAAACAAACCCGTCTGGTCACACCATGACAGACGGTGCGGCCGAGATCTCCGATCTCGACAAAACGGCGGAAAACAAAGCTCTGGTAACGAGTTTTGTTGAAACCGTTCTGCAAGGTGGCGACGCATCCAACATTACGGACTTTATCTCTGCTGAAACATACATTCAGCACAACCCGGCCATCGCTGACGGCCTGGACGGGCTGGGATCGGCATTGGCCGCAATGGCCGATAACGGCATCTCAATGGTTTACACCGATACACCAATTGTTGTGGCAGAAGGCAATTTCGTTTTCACGGCTTCAGAAGGAACTCTGGGCGGCGCACCGACAGCATTCTTTGACCTGTTCCGAGTCGAAGACGGTAAGATCGTAGAGCATTGGGACACGACCTCCGAAATCCCGTCCGAAATGGCCCACAACAACGGAAAATTCTGACATCCGAACCTTATGCCTCCTGGCGACATTCGCCGGGAGGCACCATCAGGGAGCAAAGCAATGCTGCAATATGCTGATCTGATCAAACTAAGAGTGCCCTTTGTGCCGGCATCCGGCGCTGCCTATCTGACAGATGCCGTGTCAGCGATCAAAGCAGATCCAGCCTCCCGCGAATTCTGCAGCCGCCATCAAGTCCCCCATTCTCCGGCAGAAAAAAGACGATGGGTGCAGGCTGCGCTTACAATGCGACCGACCGGAGCGCTGTCGGATGAATTGACAAACTCTGTTGATCGTTTGCTACAATCTGAATTAACGCAAAAGGACATCGTGGATGCGGCGTCTCTGCCACGTACTGCTGGCCCCTGCCCTTTTGGCGAATTGATCAGCTTTTGGAACGGCGACATCACGACACTAAAGATTGATGCGATAACTAACGCTGCAAACGCGCAGATGCTGGGGTGTTTCCAACCTTTTCATGCTTGCATTGACAACGCCATACAATGTGCCGCCGGGCCTCAGTTGCGCGAAGATTGCGCCACGATCATGTCCCTACAAGGTCGGGATGAACGGACAGGCGAAGCTAAAATCACGCGCGGATACAACTTGCCGTCAAAATTCGTGCTGCACACGGTTGGTCCCATCGTCCGAAACCATCGATCCACAGCTGAGCAAGCTCGGCAATTAGCGAGTTGTTACACGTCTTGCCTTTCTCTGGCGGCACAAGCCGGGGTAAAATCGCTTGCCTTTTGCGCAATTTCGACAGGCGTTTTTGGATACCCGCCAGAAGAAGCAGCTGGCGTCGCCTTGCGAACGGTTTCGGATTGGCTGCAAGCCCATCAAGGAACTTTAGAACACGTCGTTTTCAATACATTCGGCGATGCAGCCACTCAGATCTACGAAAGGAAAGTTGCGTCATGGAAGCGATAACGCAAGCAGCGCAGTTTGTGATGGATGCGGACGCGATTCTGATAGGTGCAGGCGCGGGATTGTCTGCTGCAGCGGGGCTTGATTATACAAGCGAAGCTGACTTCGCTGAACGTTTTCCGGGCATGCTGCAATACGGGGCCAGGTACCAATATCAGCTGATGGGATATCCCTTTCCTGACGAAGCGTTGAAATGGGGATATTATTCGGTGGCGCTGGACTATGTATACAGAGCGCAATCGACTGAGGTTTATCAAAATTTGCGCGCCATTGTAGGTGGCAAGGCGTATTTCGTCCTGACCTCAAATGTTGATCGATACTTCCACAAGAACGGATTTGCCGAAGAGCAGATTTTCACGCCCCAGGGTGACTATGAACGATTCCAGTGTTTCAACCGCTGCCATGACGGCACATGGGATGGGAAGCCTCTCGTTGCTGCAATGCTCCCGCATGTGAACCAAAAAACGCAGATGATCGAAGATCCGTATACGCTGCCAACCTGCCCCCGATGTGGTGGGCAGGTATTCATGAATGTGCGCGGCGGCAACTGGTTTGTGGAAGACCCGTACAGGCCGCAGGCGCGACGGCTTACCAAGTGGCTTTCGGAACAGGAAGGAAAGAAGCTTGCCCTGATCGAAATTGGCTCAGGATTCAACACGCCTGGTGTGATACGGGTGCCGATGGAAACGATTGCTGCGCAACTTCCAAATGCCACGCTGATCCGCATCAACCGCGACCACGCGAACGGCCCTAAAGGAACGGTTTCGATCCAAGCAACAGCGGATCAGGCGCTGGCTCAACTATTGAAAGCACGGGAATCCACCTTAGAGCAAATGCCCAAATCGAGCCGGGCATTGACTTCATTCCGGGGGGCTTTCGGTTGCCGTTGAAAGGGGATCGGAGAGAAAGATCCGACTGGTCACAGGCGGTCAAACGAGCCCCACGCATCCAGGTGCCGTTCAATTGGTACCTGACAGCGCGTGCGGCGACCTGTTCTCGATACGACGAGAAATCCATAAATGCGGAGTTACACAGATGCCAGACACCCCCATGACCGTGGCTCTTGATGCGGAAGAGTTTAAACAGGACAGATACGGGTTTATCGAACATTTGAGGGCACAGTCCTTTTATGCACGCACACCCGATGGAGGGATGATTTTCTACAATCAGGAAGACGTTGCAGAGATATTCAAATGCAGGGATTTCCGATTCTATTTTGAAGGGATAGACGAAACAAAGAGCCCCTACCTGAAAAAAGCGATTGATCACGAACTTCTTAATATGCACGGGGTAGGTCATGATCGCCTATCACGGCTGGTCAAAATCGCTTTACGGGATCGGATCGTGGACGGGATGCGCCAATCCATCGAAGCGATTTCCAGGGATCTGACAGCGGTTTTTCCTGACACAGGAGAGGTTGAGTTTTGCGCGGACTTGGCCGACCCTTTGCCTTCACGGGTTCTGGGGCCAATGTTTGACGTACCTTACGTGGAAACAGAAGGCCTGAACGACTGGATCAAGGTGGGTGGTCGCAAGCTGGATGCCCTCCAAACCGGTGTCGGGATAGAAAAGGTCGAAGAAGCCAATCGCCGAATTCACACCTATTTGCGCGATCTGCTGTCTGAACGCCGTAAAAATCCAGGCGAGGATCTGTTCAGCGAACTTATTCAGGCCGAAATTGACGGCGATCGAATGTCTGAAGATGAGATTGTCTATTTGTCCGCCGAACTGGCCTCGGCCGGGGTGGATACAACGCGGACACAGCTTCCCTTGATCCTTCTGGCGTTGCTTCAACACCCTGATGAACTTGAAAAACTCCGAGCGGATCCCGGTCTTGCGCTGCGCGCTGTTGACGAGGGTATGCGTTTCGCCCCGCTTCCATGGGCCATTCCACATCAGGCAACCGGAGAGTTTGAGTACAAGGGCCTGAAGTTTCGTAAAGGGGATGTTGCCTATGCGCTTGTGCCAGGTGCTAATCGGGACCCGTCGGTTGTCAAAGATCCTCAGAGTTTCAATATCACCCGCGAGGGGCGCACACGCAATTTCTCGTTCGGAGCAGGCATGCATGCGTGTCCCGGCGCGCAACTGGCAAGGATGGAAATGTCGGTGGCGCTTCAGGGTCTGGTATCAGAGTTTTCGACCGTCAGCCTGTTTGAACAACCCGATTGGGAACCGGGTTATGAGGGGCGCGGGCTCAGAACACTGAAGCTCCGTGTAGAGCGCAGGGCAGAGCACCGTCGCACACAATAACGCGTATCTCTTATCGAAGAACCGGACCCGGAATCTCTCGTATCGAAAGACAACCGGGTCCGGGTCAGTAAGTTCAGAACATACCGTTATCGTTTCTGGCGTGGTCGGGGATCACTTGCAGGACGTCCCAGTGTTCGACAATCTTGCCATTTCCATCCAGACGAAAGATGTCCATTCCCGCGTATTCCAGACCTTCTGGCCAGATCTGGTGGCAATGAAGCACGACGTGATTGCCCTCGGCTATTGCGCGTTTCACGACGACTGACTTCACCGGATACTCTTCGGCCATCTTGATGAAATAGTCGATGAAACCCTGCTTTCCGTCTTCAACATCCGGGTTGTGCTGGATGTATTCATCTCCGACATATTGTTCGATGGCTTTAGTCGGTTCGCAATCGTTGAACATCATCTCGTAAAACGCGATGACATTCTTTTTGTTTTGCTCCAGATCGTTTGTCATTTCGGCTCCTCAGAATGGGAAATGCTGATTTGGATCTTCGATTGTTACCCACCGAACCGAAGTGAACGCATCGATCCCGGAACGGCCTCCAAATCGACCGTACCCGCTGTCTTTTACTCCACCAAACGGCATCTGCGCTTCATCTGAAACGGTTGGTCCATTGATATGACAGATCCCGGATACGATGCGATCGGCCACTGACATGGCACGTGTAATATCGCTGCCGTAAACGGCGGCTGACAGACCATATTCCGTGTCATTGGCAACGCGGATGGCTTCTTCGTCGTCCTTGACGCGAATGATTGATTTCACCGGGCCAAAGCTCTCTTCGCTGTAAATCCGCATCTCTGGCGTAACATTGTCGATCAATGTCGCTTCGACGATGGTTCCTTTGCGGTTACCGCCCGCAACGACTTTACCGCCTTTACCGGTTGCATCGGCGATGAGGTCATCCATTTTCTCTGCGGCTTGTGAGCTTACCAACGAACCCAGCACGACCTTTTCGCGCGGATTGCCCGCGGGAAGGTTGGAAGCTTTGGTTGCCAGCGCTTCGACAAATTCATCTGCGATCCGGTCTTGAACGATGATCCGCTCGGTCGACATACAGATCTGTCCCTGGTTCATGAACGCCCCGAACGCCGCCCCGTTTACGGCCGCGTTCACATCAGCATCATCAAGGATGATCAACGGTGCCTTTCCTCCCAACTCCAGCAGCGCAGGTTTTAGGTTACGGGCAGCACGTTCCCCGATGATACGACCAACGTGAGTTGAACCTGTAAAATTCACGTGCCGCACTCGCACATCGTCAATCAGGGCGCCAACAATTTCGGGTGCATCCTCTGGCGCATTGGTGATCACATTCATCACGCCGGGCGGAAAGCCTGCGTCTTTAAAGGCCTGACCGATGGCAAGCTGGACAGCTGGACACAGTTCCGAAGCTTTAAGAATGGCAGTGTTTCCGCAAGCAATCGCGGTGGATACAGCGCGTGTGCCCAGAATGACCGGCGCATTCCAGGGCGCAATTCCGACGCAGACGCCCAATGGCTTGCGCTGCGCCATTGCCAGCGTTCCGGGTTTGTTTGCCGGGATGACCTCGCCGGATATCTGCGTTGTTAGAGACGCAGCTTCGCGCAGCATACCCGCAGCTAGAATGCAATTGAAACCGGCCCATATTGACGTGGCACCGGTTTCGGCAACCATGGCATCAACAATCTTACAGGTATTGGATTCTATAGCTTCGGCAGCTTTCAACAACAGGCCGCGCCTTTCCGCTGGGCTTGTCTTTGACCATGCCGGAAACGCGTCGGCCGCTGCCTGTACCGCCTTTTCGACATCCTTCACGCCCGCTGCCGGAGCAACGGTGGCAATCTCACCAGTGACCGGGTCAGCGCGCTCGAATGTCTTACCGCTTTCCGCAGGCAAATCTTCTCCGTTGATCAACATTGAAATGTTCATCTTACTCTCCTGAAATCAGATTGTTTGTGGCGCTCAGTTCAACCCATTGCTCGTTGCGTCGATATTGGCCCGCATTCCGCCATCACTTGCGATATTGGTGCCGCGCAGCCAGACGGATCCGTCGGACAGCAGAAAGGCTACAATCGGTGCAATATCCTTGGCCGTGCCCGGGCGGTCCATGATACGCATGTCCTCTTCCGCGCGTTCCCCAAGCGTCTCAAGAAAATCACCCAAAATTGGTGTATCTACTGGCCCCGGACTGACTGCGTTCATACGAATACCCCTATCACGCCACGTCCAGCGGTTCTCATGCGTCCAGGCAACAAGCGCCTGTTTACCAAAGAAATAGCTATTTTCAGCGGTGATACCATGCGTTTTGCAGAAGGCCTCGACACCGTCAAAATCCAAATCATTGGTCGCCCTGATCTTGGCAACCTCGCCCTCCCAGCCGATCCCGGCCAGTGACGCCAGATTCACAATCGAAGCATTATCCGCCAAACTGTCGACCAGACCCAGGGTCAGTTTCTTCAAAGCCACAAGATTTACAGTGACGACAACTTCGGGCGGTGCCGTGGGCGGAACCCCTGCAATGTTGGCCAAGCCATCGGCGTTATAGCCCTTCAGCGTTTCGATCAGATCTGCCACACCGGTTGCATCCGTTAGATCCACCTGATGAAAGGCATCCAGTTCGACCGAAGGTTCGTTCCGGTCGAC
Organism: Ruegeria sp. O4; assembly: GCF_056535125.1. Taxonomy (NCBI): domain Bacteria; kingdom Pseudomonadati; phylum Pseudomonadota; class Alphaproteobacteria; order Rhodobacterales; family Roseobacteraceae; genus Ruegeria; species Ruegeria sp. O4. The sequence continues at coordinate 6,622 of NZ_JBQERO010000026.1, forward strand.
GCCGATGACCTTTGCGCCATGCTGTTTCAGTTGCACCGCAGTTTCCGCGCCAATTCCAGAGGCGACACCCGTTACAATAATAGTTTTGTCCTTCAACATGTCTTACTCCTCATCATGTGTTTGATTTTTTGACGATATAGCCGGTTGGAATTGCCTCTCCCGGCAGACGCGGACCAATCCAGCCCCACACCCCTTTGGGCAGGAACAAAGCAAAAAACACGGCCACTGCCCCAAGCCCGACAAGGTACCAGGCGCCATAGGCGGCAAAGACGGTTTCGATCACAAAGAACAGCACAGCCCCTATGATGGCGCCTTCGATCCGGCCAAGCCCGCCAACAAGCACCATGAAGAGCATGTACGCCGTCCACTGCACTCCGAAGAAGGCGCGCGGTTGAAAGTTTGACGCTGAGGCCAGCCATATGGCGCCGGCTGCTGCAGTTCCCGCTGCGGCCAGAACAAAGACGATGCGTTTCGTCTTCATCACATTCACACCGACCGAGCGCGCCCCGATTTCGTCGTCGCGAATGGCGGTAATGGCAGCGCCTGTGCGGCTACGCAGGAGCACAACAAGAATGACGAATACAGCAATTGTAATTCCCAAAGCCATCCACAGTGTAATCGTGCTGCGGGTCTGAATATCATATGCGTTCAGTGAAATCAGCGATGTGCCGGTCTCGCCCTGAATGAGTGGGTCAAGGTTCACACAAAGATGCGCCAGAGAAGACAGAACCCACATACCAATTGCAAACTCACCATCCTTCAACGAAAGCATGAACAGCGAGGTTATCCATCCAAGTGCGGCACCGAATGCTATAGCAATCAGAATGGCAATATAGGGATCAACCCCGGCATCCGCCAATCGAATGGTGGCATAGGCCGCTGTGCCAAAGAACAGTGTCTGACCGATCGAAACCAGCCCGGCGAACCCGGCAAGTGCATTCCACATCACCGCCAGCAAAACATAGACCAGCAGCGCCACAGCCCGACCGCTTCCCCCGACACCGAAAACCCATGGTGTTGCGGCCAGCGCAACCACGGCAATAATCATTGCGATCATGGTCAAATTTGCGGTGGCACCACCGCGCGACACAGTCAATTTGGCGGTCGTGTTCATGTCTGCGCTCCTTTTCCAAGAAGTCCGGGCAAGTTGAAACCGTTGCCGCCCAAGCGGATAAATACAGCTGCAAGGAATGCCAGGTGCCCGCAAATCAGAAAGCCCTGAGGGTGGATCATCGCGCCGATGGATTGGGCAATCGCAAGGGTCATCGCTCCCGCCATCACGCGCCACATGGACCCCAGCCCGCCAATCACCACGGCTTCGAAAGCGAATAGCAGCTGCGCTGAACCGTCATATGGGCCCCATGCGCTGCGCAAGCCAAGTGCCGCCGCCGCCAGAACCCCGGTCGCAAGTGCAATGCCTGTGGCGATGGCCAGCGTGCGGCCTGTATCAATACCCAAGAGCGATGCAGTGGCCCGGTCCTGGCTGGTCGCCTGAATGCGCCGCCCAAGATCAGTCCGGTTCAGCAACCATTCCAACGCGAAAATCGTCGCTATCGCTGCCATCAGAATGTAGACACTGATCTGACCGATATAGATGTTTCCCGACAGTTCGAACGACGCCCAGGACAGATCTCCGACCAAAGGCGCAAGCGAATTGCTATCCGCGCCGAACGCTTGAAACATCAGATTGTCCAGAATGATCGCCATGCCGAAAGTTGCCAGAAGGGGCAACAGTTCACCTCCCTGAGAGGCTTTGGACAGCACAAACCGGTGCAGAAACAGCCCGAGCCCGAACATTACGCAAATTATGATAATGATAGCGAGATAAAGCGAAATCGCGAGATTTGAACTCAGGACCAGCAGACCAAACGCCGCCAGAATGATGAGCGCGCCATGGGCCAGATTGATAATATTCATCACCGAGTACATGAAGGCCAATCCAATAGCCAGAACGGTGTAGTATCCGCCGAGCAGAATGGCGTTGATTAGTTGCGAAGTCATTTAGTGGCCCTCCTCATGCCCAAACGACGCCGAGGCCATTTGCTCCAGAGATGTTTCGGAAGGCTTCGCATGTAGTGTTACGTTGCCTTCGCACATGACGATGATGTCATCCGCTGTATTGAGAGTTCGGGAGAGATCCTGTTCGACCACGACAATGGCAAGTCCCATGTCGCGCACTTGTTTCAGCGCGTCATAGGCCAATTCAACCGCAGCAGGTGAAAGTCCGAGTGAAACTTCATCCAACATGACGGCAACGGGATCGCCCATCAGGGCTCTGCCAATGGCAACCGCCTGTTGTTCACCACCCGAAAGTTTGCCCGCCGAGGATTTGTCCAGCTTGGCCAGGTTCGGGAAGGCTTCATAGATTGCTTCGACGGTCCAAGGCCCCTCCCGGCTCGTGGACATACCCAGCATTAGGTTTTCCCGCACGGTCATCTGCGGGAATAAACGCCGGCCTTCCGGCACAAGGGACAGGCCCGATCTCGCGCGATGATGCGCTGGCAGCTCCGAAATATCGACTCCGGACAGCACCACCTTCCCCGAGGTTGCCTTGTGATCCCCGGCAATACTCCGCAACAACGTCGTTTTTCCCGCGCCGTTGGCACCGGCCACAAAGATCATTTCACCCGGTCTGGCGGTCAGGGAAACCCCATGTACCGCCTGCAACTGTCCGTGACCGGCCACGATATTGGAAACTTCGAGCGTGCTCATGCTGCTGCTCCAAAATAGGCGACCTGCACTTCCGGAGAGTCGATGACAGCCTGTGGTTCCCCATCCGCTATCACTTCACCACCGGCCATGCAGACCAATCGGCTGCAGGTTTCCATCAGCAAACGCATGATATGTTCGATCCAGATGATGGTGACGCCGCGCCCGTGAATTTTGCGAACCAAGGCGACTAAGTCGTCCCCTTCCGTGTCCGTCAACCCGCCTCCGATCTCATCAAGCAGCAAGACCTTCGGGTCTGTCGCCAGAGCGCGCGACAGCTCCAGTCGTTTGCGATCGAGAAGACCCAAAGTCTCACCACGGCGGTTCGCGACATGGGACAGACCGGTTTCCTCCAGAACCTCCCACGCTGTCGCTACCGGATCATCCGGCATCTCGTTACGGCCGTGCTCAACCGCAACAAGAACATTTTCAAACACGGTCATCCCCAGAAAAGGGCGGGGCACCTGATGGGTGCGCCCCAGCCCGCGATGGCAGCGTTCCGCCGTATCAAGAACGGTGACGTCTTCGTTCATCAGATGAACCGAACCACCGGTTGGCCGAAGGGCTCCCGTCAGAAGATTCAGGTAGGTTGTTTTCCCGGCCCCGTTTGGACCCAAAACACCCACAATTTCACCCGGATGAAAGTCCAGCGAAATATCCCTGAGAACTTTGTAATCCCCGAACGACATCGAAATACCGTCCGAACGAAGTACGGTGGATGAAGACGTCATGATTGGCCTCACCCGTTGTATGGAATCAACGTGCCGGTAACCGGAACGTTGGTGTCCGTCGCATTTTCGGTGATGACATAGTCAAATTGGTGTTTGTCACCCTTAGATTTCTGCCACTGGGTGCCAATGATTGGGCCAGAGGCTACATTCGGAACCGGCCCGGAATTGAAGTCAACCACACCACCGATTGTATCGGCCTTCAGGGTCGGCATGACTGCGGCTACTGCCTCTTTGTCTTTTGGGCTGCCCGATGCGCTCAATGCCGCGATGGCCACGTCAAAGGCGGAAAGGGATGCTCCCAATTGTTGTGTCCACTGTCGACTTGTTGCCGCTTCGTACCCATCGCACAAAGCCTTCCCGTTAAGACCGGTGACCGGCGAAGTGTAGGGGAAATCACAGTGCCAGTACGCTGCGCTCGCAATATTCTCACCCAGCCCGCCAAGTGCTTCGATGTCAGACGGGAACAAACCCGTTTTTGCCACCTGAACAATCTTGATCTGCCGATGCAGACCTTGCTGCGCTGCCTGGCGCCAGAAGGCTGCGAAATCCGGTGGGATCGGGAACGTGTTGAAGATTTCAACACCGGCATCACGGAACATACGAATCTGCTGCGAATAGTCCGAAGTACCAGTTTCATAGGCACCGGGATCGACGATTTCATACCCTGCTGCGGCAAGTTGCGGTGCCAAAGCAGCGCGAATGGCATTGCCATCCGCATCGTTGGGATACATCACGCCAACTTTCTTGTTGGTTTCGATCAGATCCCATTGAGAGATATAGGCCTCGTAAAACTCGTTCACACCGAAACCGAAATGGTAACCGTATTTGAACGGCGAAGGTTCTCCGGGTTTAGCGCCGCGGCCAAAATACCAGGCTTCCCACGGCATAACGGTGGAAATGCAGGGCACCCCGGCAGCCTCGCATGCGTCCGAAACTGGGTTGATCGTTTCTGGGGTCGAAACCGCAATCATGATGTCAATGTTCTCGTTGTTGATTAGGTCTCGGGCAAGCTGTCCGGCACGTGCAGGGTCGGACTGAGTATCGCGATCCAGAATTTCGACCGCATACCCGGTGCCATCAATCGTCACACCGCTTGACAGCGCTTCACGCACCTTTTCCAAAACATATCCATCGGTTTGGCCAAATCCGGCCAGAGGGCCGGAAATTGGGCTGATAAAACCGATTTTCAATATTTCGCCTGACTGGGCTAACGCCGTTGTTCGGCCAATGGTAAAAGTGCCGATCGCGGCCCCGGCTCCGATCAATAGACCTCGGCGTGAAAGATGAACGGACATTTTCCTCTCCTTTCGGTGACTGAGCCCTATCCCGGCCCGGTAGATGTGCTGGTGATCCAGCGCAGTTCAGTGAATTCCTGAATAGCCCATCGCCCGCCGAAGCGACCAAACCCACTGGCTTTCACACCGCCAAAAGGCGCATGCGGGTTGTCGCGGACGGTAGTTCGGTTGATGTGGCAAATGCCCGTGTGCAATTGACCGGCTACATCAAAGGCGCGCTTTTCGTCGGAAGAGAACACCGACGAAGCAAGCCCATATTCGCTGTCATTTGCAACAGTGATTGCTTCTGCGTCATCGTTCACGCGCGTGACAGACAAGATGGGTCCAAAAACCTCTTCGTTGTAAAGACGCATGTCGGCTTCGACGGCATCTATCAACGTCGGCTCCACAAACGATCCGCGGATACCGCCGCCGCCAACCAACTGGGCTCCTTTTGAGACCGCGTCACTGATCAAAAGGGAAAGACGTTCGGCTGCCGCCATGGTGATCACAGGACCGACATCCGTGCTGTTCTTGAGCGGATCTCCGACTTCAAGCTTTTTGCGCCCGGCTTCGATCTTTTCGATCAATTCATCCGCAACACCTTCCGCGACAATCAATCGCTCAGTCGACATGCAGATCTGGCCCTGGTTGTTGAATGCGCCAATCAGCGCCGCTTCGGCCGCTGCATCAATGTCCGCGTCGTCAAGCACAATCTGATTTGCCTGACCACCCAGCTCCAGTAACGAGCGCTTCAGGTTGGTTGCACAAAGTTCGGCAACCCGACGCCCTACCCGCGTTGACCCTGTGAAATTGACCCGGCGCACGACTGGCGATCTGATCAGTGCTTCGACGGCAGTTTCGCTGTCTTCGGGCAAAGTCAGAACAATTTGCAGTACGTCATCAGGTATTCCGGCGGAATGAAACACCTCGCCCAATCTGCAAAAGGTTCCTGGTGCGAATTCGTTGCCTTTGAGAATAACGGTATTGCCGCACAAAAGAGGGGCAGCGACGGCACGCACCCCCAGAATAATGGGTGCATTCCAAGGAGCTATCCCCAAGCATACGCCACAAGGTTCCTTATAGGTCCGGCTGGTTATTCCCTCCTGATCGGGAATGTCTTCTATGCGGTCGACTTCATCCGCATAACCAGCTACGCCCCGCAACATGGAAGCTGCAAAGCTGACATTGTGACGCGCCCAATCTATAGGTGCTCCGATTTCATCGCACTGGGAAGCGACAAACTCATCCACCTTTCCCTGCAGAATATCTGCGGCCGCCACAAGAAGTTGAGCACGCTCTGAAGTAGGACGTGACGACCAGCCGGGGAATGCAGCGGCGGCCCGACTCGCAATACTCTGGCAATCTTCAACACCGATGGCAGGTTCACGGCTCACCGTTTCTCCAGTAGACGGACTGTGCCGCTCCAAAACACGGGATTTGCGCGCAAATGCTATTTCAGTTGGTGAATTCATACCCTGTCTGCTGGACATGCCAGCCCTCCTATTGACAATTATGCCGAATAGATTATCACATAAAATGTGAAATTTTGGGCATTCATTGTTAATTTTTTGGGTAAATATGCAAATTCAGGACTACGCGGTACTCGATCATCAAAAAGAGGCACTTCACAAGCGGACGATTCGTATCCGCCACCCGCGTAATTTCGCCACGCTTCTAATGCTCGATTCCGGTGTGCTGAGCTGGAAGGATACTGAGCGTGAAATAGAAGGACCGGCACTTTGCTTTTGGCCAGCGCACAACCGACCTCGTCTACAAACCGGGGCTGGGGCACAGATGAAAATCTTGGGTTTGAGTGAATCGCTCCTGGCAGATGCACTTGGGGCCAAGGCGGAATCTGTCCATTTGCGCATGCTGGTTGAGCATCCGTTCGATGTTAGGCTTTCTGATGCTAACAGGGTTCTGAAAGTTAACGCCTTGCTGGACTGGTTTCAGATCGAGCTGACTGATCCCGAGGCCCGATCTCCGATGTCACTGGCCGCCTATTTGCGGATCGTCCTCATTCAAGCACTTCGGGTGCATCGCCCCGACCCTGCAGATAGAGCATTAGAGAAAACCAGCATTCTGAGGCGGTTCCGACATCTGGTTGAGCTACATTACCGCGACCATTGGCTCGTCCCCCAATATGCCGAAGAACTCGGCGTCGACTATGACCGCCTTCATCGTATTTGCAAACGCGAGACAAGGCGCAGCCCCGCTGAGCTGGTACATGAGCGGCTCACGGCCGAGGCGAAAGCGCGACTGGAGAAAACCGGAGACCCGCTCAAGAAAATTGCATCGGATCTCGGTTTTGCCGACGCGACACGTTTCAGCCATTTCTTCAAAAGGCGAACCGAACTGTCACCAGGAGCTTACCGGGCAGTGGTTTCCCGTCCAGAAGGCGACAACCTCGCAGAGCTCAAACAGGGATTTTCCGACTGGCCTTAGTCGGGCTAGGCTTACAAATGGTGATTCAATTCAGCCCGTAGTGTTTCGATAAACGCCACCACCTTGCGATTCCTGAACGCCGTCGGAATATGCACTGCATGCACATCGATCTTTCTTGACTGGAAGCCTTCCAAAACGCGCACCAGCTTTCCTGAAACCAGATCATCCCCCAGAAAAACCTCCGGACAATGGTAAATCCCTTTGCCCGCATAAGCCGGAGCAAGGCAGGCAGGTGGGCTGTTGGCAATATAAGGCCCGCTGACGGGCACCTGCATCATCTGACCCTCAATAAGAAAGGGCCATCTGTTGGGGTTTGGATTGTTCGCGTCACGGATGCATGAGTGTGACTGCAAGTCGTTGGGATGGGCAGGAGACCCGAATTCTTCAATATACGAAGATGAGGCGACGGCCAGGTATTCTGAACTCGCCAGTTTTTGCGCAATCAGACTCGAGTCCTTCAAAGGTCCCATTCGTATCGCAACATCGAACGCACCTTCAGCCAAATCGACATGCCTATCGGACATGTCGATTTCGACGATTACATCCGGGTAAGCTGTCATAAACTTGATGGCTGCACCTACCACAAAGGTCTCTCCGAAAGTTAAAGGTGCAGTTACTCTCAACAATCCTGAGAAGCCGCCGCTTTGGTCCATCATCAGATCCAGCGCATCGCATTCACTTAGCACTTTCCGGCACCCTTCTAGATAGGTCCGGCCTTCGTTGGTTAACGAAAGGCTTCTAGTGGTTCGATGAAGAAGAGTAACTTCCATATGCCTTTCGATTATGCCGATGTATTTGCTTACGAGCTTGTTGGAGATGCCGAGCCTTTTTCCCGCAGCAATAAACGAACCGGTCTCAACGACGGCGACGAACGCCCGCATACCGTCAATTTTGTCCATGCCGGTTCTCCGTTCGATCGATTATCACCAACTGGCTTCTGGTAATGCCAAAACAACTTCGATACCAGATCAACCTCGATGACCGCGCTTGCCTCACGACCACGAAGGCAAGAACTGGACAGCAAATACGGACAGACCAACTCAGTTTTCTTCTTCACGAGTTCGCATCAGATACTTGATGACCCGCTGAGCAATTGGTCAAGCGATACTCGAGATATAGTATTCGTTGTTGGTGCAGTGGTTAGAGGTGAAGTATCGCCCCGCAGCGCAACACGCTCAGTGTTTTTGGATGTCCCATAATCACACATTCATGCCCCAATATCACAAGAAATTCCACCGGACTTTCCTCAAATTGAGTGTCAGAAGGCGGACACGAAGGACGCCACAGTCAGAAAGGTTGGAACCATGATAAACGCTACTAAATTCACTCTTCTTTCCACTCTCTCCGCCACAATGCTTCTGGTACTTCCTTTGTCGGCACAAGCCGACTTTGTCGCGGAAAAAGCTGTCCGAGGTGCTGTTGCAGGTGCAGTCGTTGCCGAAGCCACTGGCGGTGACGCCGCAGAAGGCGCTGTTGTTGGTGCCACTGTCGGGGCAGTAGCTGGTGCGGTGCAAAAGAACGACTTTGAAGATCGTCACGACGATTTCGACAATAACAAAGGCGGTAAAAGCCATCACAAGGACCACTGAACCCAATACAACAACGCCTAGACACGCTGGACCATTCCAGGCGGGCTGGAAAATTCCGGCCCGTTGCCTCAAACCGGGTCGGGACATGATCTGCCGGGGTTTGTTGTCAAAAGCAATTCAGCGGTTTTTCTGAAAAGCACTGGGGCTTTGCCCAGCCCAGCGGCGGAACGCCGTCGAGAATGCAGCATGATCACCATATCCCAGAATAAATGCGATTTCAGAAATATTGAGCCCGTCCCTCAGATAGGTCTTGGCAAGATCGAAACGCAACTCTTCGACAAGTTGCCGAAAACTTGTTCCTTCCTGCGTCATATGCCGGGTCAGTGTGCGACGGCTCATCCCCAATTCTGACGCGATCTCATCCGCTGTCAGGATGCGCCCCGGCAATCTGCCAATCACCAGCGCCTCGACCTGTGCCCTGAAACTCTGTTTCACCTTCCCCACTTTGCGCAGGCGTTCGGCCCCCAATTCATTCAGATACGCGACAAGGTCCTGATCGTAACCGGGAATCGACCGGTCCAGCGCGCCTGGCTTGAAGCGGATGCCATTGAACGGGCAGGCAAATCTTACTGAGCAATTCGCTATTTTTTCAAAAGCTTTCGCATCCGTACCACCCTCGTGACGCAGGCAAAGTTCTTCCGGAAAAAAATCGGCCCCTGCTATCGCACGTAGACGGGCCAACAGCCCAAAGACCCGAAACTCCTGAAACCGGTGATACCGCATCAATGCACCTTCGGGGGTTACAACCTCCATGACATCGTGGCCGCTGTCCTGTTTGAGGACGAACTCTGTCGATGAGTCTGAAAGACTGTAGAAACGCGCACCGTTTTCAATTGCCTGACGCAGTGTGGCCGAACTTCGGGCGATATAAGCCGTCAATGTGCTGGCCTGTCTGAATGCAATCCCGATCCGGGCGGCCAGAGTAATGTCATCTGCGGCCTGACACGCGTTGCGCAGCAAAGTGGCTTCCTGCATGGCGCTGACCTGCATTTCGCCCACCCTGCCCGAAACAAGCCCGACGCCCACAAGCAATCTGGAATATGCGGCATTGCCAAGCTCAGCTTCGACATGTTTGCAGATATGAAGAAACCGCTCGTTCTTGTTCGGGATCATGGAAGCACCGGAAAAAAAATATAAATGTAAGTCACCTGTAAGACCCCCCAAGAGCAACATTCAGGTCAACAAAGTCTACGGCAAAATTGCGCCTGTCCAACGCCAGAGCATTCTCCGCAGCAAGCAAGGCGCGTTCTGCATCCAGCACCTGCAAGAAACTGCTGCGACCTTCGATGTAACCCTTGCGAGCCAGTTTCAGCACTTCATTGAGCTCGCGGATGGCTTCGGTTGTGAATTGCACCGCTTCCTGATGGTTCTTCAGACTGACCAGGGAATCCTGAACTTCTTCGACGGCTTCGACAACCGTTTCTTCCCAAGCGGCCAGCAATTCCTCGCTTCGTGCTTTTTGAAACCGGACCCGCGATTTCCGCTCGGGCAGATCAAACAGCGGGACATCCAGTCCGAGCCGGGCAAAGCCAGCTGTTGGCAGAATATCGTCTCCAGAATAGTTGATGTTGATGTTCCCGGTCAGACGCAGTTCGGGGTAAAGATCTGCTTCTGCCACACCTGCAAGTGCGACAGATTCCGCCAATCGGCTTTCCGCAAGCAGAACGTCCGGCCTGCTTCGCACCAAATCGGCGGGTACCCCGGTCCTGAGGCTCGAGATTGAGGGAACGGGTTGAGGCGCAGTCCGGTCCAATCCTTCGCGCGGTCGGTCCCAAGCTTGTCCTAACAGCGTTCCGACACGAGAAACAGATTTGAAGAACAGAATTTTGGTTTCTGGCAGTTCCGCGCGCGCCGTAGCAACCAGCGTTCGGGCCTGGGCAACATCAAGTTCAGTGACAATCGGAATTTCAGCGCCGCCATCAGGCTCAGGTTGCGCTACCCCAGCGCGTTGTTGCGCGCGAAGCGTCGCGTCCAATGTCTTTTCCCGCGACGCAACCACTCGATGATTGATACGGATCAGCTCCTGAAAAAAGCGTGCATCGATATAGGCAGTCGTCAATTCGCCCAATAACGTGATACGCGCCACGTTCGCATCCGCATAAGCCCCTTCCAACCGGTAGAAAGCTGCTTCTTTCTCACGCTTCAACTTGCCAAAAAGATCAAGCTGCCAACTTGCTTCGGCTCGGACAAAGCCGCTGTTCACCCGCCCGTTGGTCCCTCCTGCAGAAGCCTGTACTTCGGATACTCGCGTCGCTCCTGAAACCGGATAGCCCGCACCATCCAATATCGCCCGGGACTGTTCAATCCGCGCGACCGCCCGACGAATATCCAGGTTTTGCTTTAGCCCCAATTCAACAAGCCTATTGAGTTTGGCGTCGCCATAGGCCTGCCACCATTTCGTCTGTGCTCTGGCGATTGAAGCTTCGTTCTGAGTTCCCAAAAATTGATCCGGCACCTCCTTTTCAGGATTAACAAAATCATCACCAACCGTACATCCGGACAGAGTGATGATTTGGGCTCCAAACAATCTAAAGAAGCTTCGCCTATCCATTTGTTTCCTGAATTATCTCAATTGCTTGTCGTATTTCAGATGCAGTTTGGCTGACGGCCTGGTGCGTTCGAATGTCGGATATCTCATGCCGAACAACGCCGCTGTTCCCAGAACGCGCCTTCATGTCCCAAATTCGCACATCTCTGTCCCAAAGGCACAAGCGGAACTGCCCCGGAATTGACATCTTGGGTTCATCAGAGGCCAGACCAGACACCGGCCTTGAAACAGTTTCACAGGAAAGGAAAACCAAATGTTCAACAAAACTCTCTCCACCGCAGCCGTTTTTGTTCTGACCGCCACTCTGGCCTCTGCGTCGGTTGCCCCAACTTCCGCAGACTCCACTCCTCAGGCTTTCGCCTCTGAATCCTATGAGGTCGCGGATACCGCCGGCATGGACAACCGCCAGGACCGCCGCGACGATCGGCAGGACACGCGTGACGGGCGCCAGGATATGCGCCAGGATTGCCGTCAGAGCGAAGGGCTGGGCCTCGACAAGGTCGACTGCAAAATGGACAAGCGCCAAGCAGGCTAAGCTTTCTCTTCAACACCACTCACTCTCAGTGCGTCGCAGGAATCTTGCGGCGCATTTTTCTTTGCTATGGCTGTGCTCCTGACGACATCAGGCTGCCATGTAAGAAAGACGCCAACCCCCAGCAGTTCGTTGGCGGTTGGCGCCAGCCTTTGCTAATGACCGGAAAATACGAGGCGTTGAACCGGCAATAGCAAGGTTTGAATCCTCAGGATAACGGCATGCACAACGCCGACTGTGTCGACCATGTGCAAGAACAGTTTTTGCCCGCCCCCCAGATCACCATGTGCGATACGATCATGATTGCTGGTATAGGCATTGGCGATGCACTTGCTGCCCGGCTTGATCCCATCCGCACCGCCTGCATAGAGCGGTTCCAGAATGATTGTTACCGTTCCCGGACGCGCCCTGTCTTGAATATCGGCCAGCTGGTCCGTCGGCCGGAACTGACCGGCTGGAATCACTTCCTGAATGTCCGCTACGACCATGGGCACCACGGTAAAGGGTTTCGAAATGCAGGAGATTTCCGCTGGCATTCCGACCTCGAAAATCTGGTCATTGACCTGATCGAACCCGGCCTGGAACTCGGCCGGACCCAAGGTGTCAGGCACCAGCAATCCAGCCGGTCTGAGTACAGGGTTCACGTAGTCGCCGACTTTCAACGCAAATTGCTGCAAAAGGCCGGGTTCACCGGCATAGATGGTGGTCTTTTCCAGCGCGATAAGCGCCTCATCCAACCGGGCCTGCGCACTTTCACGTTTGGCTTCGATCAGTTGTTGCAGCGTGGCCGCCACTGCATCACGGTTGGCGACGGCAGTATCCAATGCACCCTGACGTGAGGCTACGGACAGCTCAAGCCGCTCAATCTCTCGCTCTCCGACAATATCCGAATTGCGATCCGCTAGTTCCTTGTTGGTCTCCAACTCGTCAATGGCCTGCTGCAAGGATCCTTCGGCCTGACGCATAAGCCCTTCGGCGGCTTCAAGCTCAGCACTCAGAACGGCCTCTTCCGCCGCGATCTCACCCAGAGCCTTTCTGGCCGTAATGACTGCGGCCTGCTGACTGGAATCATCCAGCTTGAACAACGGCTGGCCCTGTTCGACATGCTGACGGTTATCTACGTAGATTTCGCTGACACGCCCACCGGATTCGGGCAGAATGGTCAGGGTCCGGTAGAAGCTGGACACATGGGTTGTGGAGGGGTGGTAGTAGAAGATCATTGTGATCAACGACACAGTCAGGACAAAACAGGAGACGATGCCCCAGCGCAGCTCGTACCACATCGACTGAAACGTGATTTCCTGCCCCCAGCGTTTGCCCTGCGCATAGCGTCGGAACAGGTAATCCGGCAGGATTGTGACCAGAGAACACAGGAGAAACTCAAGCATCCCGTTTCTCCTTTCTGTCCGATCGGATCGCATCCGATATATCCCGCAGCGCGCCGCCGTAATCCGGCAATTGCACCGCTGCCAGCAACAGGGCGGCAATCCAGAAGATGTTGTTGTGGGTAAACAGGGCGATCAGTGCCAGTACCGTAATCAACTGAAACTGCGTGTTATTCTGTGCATGTGCCATTTGTTCAGGCAGTGCGTGTAGACGCAGATAGAAGTTGCCAACCACAAGCGTCAGGATGACAACCAGCCAAATCACGATAGTGAACAACGTGTCGGTTCCGTCCGCCTGCGCCAGAAAGCCGGGAAGATGCTCATGGGCCAGTGGGTGTTTATCCGGTGTCACTTTTCATGTCCTTCTGAGATAGAAACGACCAAGCGGTCAGAAACGATAGGTTGCGCCGATCAGCGGGCCCGACTGACTGAACGAGAAATCACTGCCGTCAATTTCATGATCGACTGAGATATAGCGGTATCCACCCCGCAAAACCCAATTGTCGTTGATGGCATAATCCGCCGTGACCAGCACCTGCCAGGTCTCGCTATCACTGCGGAACCCTCCGTAATCTACAAATCCCGATGCTGCCCATTTGTCCGACAGGCGTGCTCTGCCACGCAGGCCGATGACAGGATCAACCCAGTCTTCATCTGCCCCGGCTGGATTTGATGTGGCACCCGGTGTTGTTACTGTGATTTCCGAATCCGTACCGAACCAGCGAAACCCGCCGACCAGATCAAAGGACAGATCCCGAGTTTCCTGTACGCGATACCCTACATAACCGCTGAATATCTGGGTCCGAAATGACGAGTCGATACCTGACCCGAGAGGCCCGGACCCGGCCTGTCCAAAGGACAGGTCCGTGTGCATGTAGTCGGCAAGCAAGCTCCACTGCCCGTTGCTTGCCACGAAGCTGCCCATGAACGCGAAGTCCAGATTACTGAGCGCATCATCAAAACTCAGGCGCCCTTCGACCGTACCCGTAGAGGTGTCGATCTCGGTTTCGGTCTCGGCCACGAAAAGATAAAACGAGGCCTCGTACTCCCATTCGGAGTTCTGCGCCAAAGCAGGCCCCGCCAGCAGAATGGCACAGGTGGTGCATCCGGCGACAAATCTATTCAACGGCTATATCCCTTCACAATCTTAAAGCCCATCAGGGCCGCCGCTATCGGGCAGCCCGATCCGGTTTTCGTCATTCTGTTGGCTCGAAATCACCTGGTTTCCAGCTTTTGTCGAACCAGGGCTCTAACGGGCCGTAAAGGCGCAGCAGCACATTGAAACTACGGTCCGGCAAGGTTTGAACCCAGTTGCCTTCGTGCCCCTCCGGCGGTTCGGGAGAGAACCAAACGGTATAGCTGCCATCGTCATTTGGCCGCAGGTCCGGGCTGTTGCTGTCCACTCCGCCGCTTTTTTGATCGGTTTCTAGGATCGACCGGGTCTGACCGCTGTAAACCATGAAGGACCAGAAATTCTTCGCAGGCACCGGCCCAGGAAGAGTGACGGTATAGGTTTTGCCGCCATCCAGATAATCGCCGTTCACATCCTTGGCCGCAACTTCGTAAACCGAGCCGCTACCGACCGGTGGGGAAGTCATTGCCGGGGTTATTCCGGTGGCATAGTAGAAAAAGAACGTCCGGTCGTCGAACATCCGCGCGCCGCTTTCCTCGAACGTGTAGCTCTGCCTCTGGAATGGAGAGTTCCACTGCCGGTCCTCATAGAAAAAGGTTGCAGGGTCGCGCGGGCTGAAGTTCAACGTCCGGGCTGTGGCATTACCGATGGCAGCGGCTTCGGTAAGGATTTCCCGCATCCTTTCATCAGGCTCGAAAGGCTCACCCTTCTTGATCCCGATGGACGCGAATTTTCCGACAATTTCCGGGTCAAAAGCGCCCACTGGTTCCTTCTGGATAGCGTGATTTATTTCGTCGTAGAATTCGAAATTATTGGCGTGAACAGTATTGTATTGCACACCCGTCAGATCGTGAAAAACCTCGTCGGGTGGACTATCTGCCTGTGACAGCAGGTAAATCTTCAACCCTTCCTTGACACGTGCCACCGGACCTTCGGTACTGCCGTCCGGGTCCGGTGAAGCGCGTAAAATCAGCCAGTGGTCGTAGGTCTTGGTTCGGAAGATGAAATACTCGTTCTCCGGCAGGTCACCTTCGTAATCGTTTGGAACGATCAGATATTTGCCGCCTTCACCTTTGTCGGGGCCGACCGCGCCGATATCGGTAACGTATTCAAACGCCGCGTCATCCAAGATTCCAAGCAATCCAGCGGGGGCTTCTATCACAACCGGCCCATCGGACACATCAACTTGCGATGCGATATAGATTGTCGTGGTATTCGGGGTCAGCCAGATCGACCGCGCATCCATCAGGCCAGAGTGAATGATCACATCATTTGGTTCGACGCCCTGGTCCCGGTATCCTTTTAGCAACCCCTGAACCGACGCGATCTGGATACCGTCCAGAAAGGCGGTAACGCCACGTGTAAGGTCCAGATTGTCGTAAATCTTGGCAACGGTATCCTCCAAGGGCATTCCGTCAAAGAACCGCAGCTCACCCAAGGCCTCGGTCTGTACAAGGTCCGGCGTCATCACCCCCTCAGGCACTTGCGCCGCATATTTGCGGTCCGATTGCGGAGGATACACAGGATCGTTTTCGGCATGCACCTGATTGGACAATAAGACGGTACTACCCATCAATGCTGCAAATAAGATTCGTGATGACACTGGCAATCTCCTGATTTGGTCAGAGTATTTGGCGCAGACCCGTCAGGTCTGCGTCGCTTCACAGTTGTTTATTGCGTTACTTTCTCGACATCTGGCAGCTTCCAACCGCTTTCGATCCAGCCGTCCGACGGCCCGTAAAGACGGAACAACAAGAAGAAATCTTCGCCCGTCGGGATCCAGTTGCTTTCCAAGCCCTCAGGTGGCTCGGGTGCGAAATACACATCAGCCGAGCCATCCTCGTTCACCTGCATATCCGGCAGGTTCGGCGTTGCCAGACCAACCCGTTCGTTCCCGGTGACAAAACCTTTGGACTGCATCGAGTAAACAATGACAGACCAGAAGTCATCGGCGGGCGTATCCGCGGGAACCGTCAGTTTGTAGGTATCCGTTCCATTCAGCGGTGACCCTTGTGAGTCGTTCAGACCGGTCAGATAGAATGTCCCACCACCAAGGTTCTTGGGCAGATAGGTGATCCAGGAATAAGACCCTCCTGCCCGGTCGTCGATCAACACCATCTCATCCGAGACATAGGGAAACCCGGCCTCAGGCTGGCCTTCGGCGAAGTCCCAGATGCCCCACTGTCTGTCTTCCCAAATCGGGATCACGGATTTGGTTATGAAATGTTCCTGCATGGTGTCATAGGCGCATTTCAGGCCTTCCAGCAATGCCTCCTGCATTTCAGCGTCAGGCTCGAAAGGTTGACCGCGAACCATCCCCAACGAGGCCAGCATCGCCATCATGACCTTATCCTGTTCAAGCACCGGCTCGCGTTGAATCACCTCATTCATGTCAGTGAAATAGGTCATGTCATAGACTGGCAAAGTGTTCACCGGGTTCTCTTTGACATCCACGAATTTGGTCGGAGGCGGGTTGTCTGCCTGCGCCAGCGGATACCATTGCAGAGTTTGTGCGTATGCCGCCTGATCTGCATGGGTGCCACCATTCTTAGCGACTGGGCGGAAGGCAAAATGCACACCAAAGGTGTTGGATTTCAGAACGTAATACCCATCCTCGGGCACGTCCCCGTCATAGCCTGGAGGCAGGATCAGATATTTGCCGCCTTTGCCCTCATCCGATCCGGTTGTTCCCACATCCGCCAACGGAACCTGCCATCCGTCAGTGATGGTACCGAAAAACGCAGCCTTTTCTGCGGCAGGCGGTACGTCGATCACAATCGGACCATCCTTGGTCGTCAACCCGCCAAACGTATACGGTGTCACGTCATTGGCGGTCAAAAAACCGTGACGGCTGTCCATCGGCTCGGACATATAGCCCAGCGTACCGAACTCGGCGCCCGCATCTCGCTGAAGCGACAACTCGATATCATAGACACTGACCGCGGGAATGGCCCAGATTGCTGCTTCACACGCCCGACGCACCACAATGTCGCGTTGAAGGTCGGACATCTCTGCCGCACTTGGCACAGATTGAAGCAGCAGGCCGGATATTGTTGCTGCGGTGAAAGTTATGGATTTCAAGTTAGACACCATCATCTCCCAATGGTTGCGGCATGGAAAAAGTCTTTTCTAAATAGTTTCATAATTTTGAATGGGAGGTGTATCATTTCACGACAAATACAAAAAAATGTTAGGCCAGATGAATTTACCCCCAATGATCAGCGCGAAATCACTCGGCGAAATGCCGGGTTTCACGCTGGAACATCTCGGCGCACGTGCTCTGGATCGCGCCATGGAAGCTGCCGGATTGCCACATCAGTTTACCGAACTGCGCGAGGGATATATCCCCGAATACGTACTGGCATCCTTTGTTCAGCAGGTCGGCCAACAGCTGGGTGAAGATAATATCGGTTTGTTATGGGCCCCGGTTCTGACAGTCGCGGATTATGGAAAATGGGGCGATTACGTTCTGGGCGCGGCAACGCTGGGCGGTGCGTTATCCCGAGCTCGGAATGTCATGCCCCTGCATTCATCTGGTGACAGAACGCAGCTTCGTCTGATCGGCAACAATGCAGTCTACCGCTATGAATTTGAGTTGCGTAGCCACCCTGCCTACGCCCAGATTGCATTCTCGGCGCTTGGTGCGATGCTCAGCCTCTTTCGGCATTTCCTCGGTCCGCGCTGGCGCCCGACACGCCTTCACTGCGATATGCCTCCGATTAGAAGGGCAGACGATGCCGAAATCGCATTCGGGTGTCCGATTCATTGGAACAAAAAGGCGTTGGAAATCTGTTTCCCACGACATCTTCTGACGGCCAGCGCACCCGCAAGCCCTGTCTGTGTATCCACGATCGAAGACATCGTGCGCGAAAGAGCAGGAGGCCCGCCGCGCGATTTTCATCAGGTCGTTGAATCAGTATTACTGATGCAGCTCAAGGAGCAGAATATCTGTATCGACCGAACTGCATGGGCGCTGAATATATCTGTTCGAAGTTTGCAACGGAAATTGGAACAGGAAAACACTACATTCCGCACCCTGACCAGCGAAGTGGTTGTTACTCGCGCGAAAGAGCTACTTCGGCACGGGGGTATGTCTGTGAAGGCGATCTCGCTTGAGCTCGGCTATTCCAGCCAGCACAATTTCAGCCGCGCCTTTCGGGATCGCGTTGGGATGTCACCAACGCAATATCTGAGCCGATCTGCCGGAGATCGCACGTAGAACAAGCCCGATCTGCGCCATTGTGATGCTTAGCTCTTGGCTGAGCATCACTTAGGAACTGTTCCAAAGTGTGCGACACCAACCTTAGAATTTTCCGTCTATTAATAGGTTTTTCTTCTAATGATCATAATATGCCTTTTTTACGCACTAGTTTACAGATTTGGTTGGACTACATATAACACCCGATAAGTATCCCTTATCATGATTGATTGATTTCGCCGGAAAATGCGCGCAGAATGTGCCTCATGTCGGTTTTCCTTAACCACTGGACTCGCGATGGCATTGGTCCATAACCCGTAGACCCCTGCCCCGATCCGGCAGCAAACCTAAGTAGATGCAGCACAGTAACCTGGGATTTTGTAAACATGGACCGGCACAAACTCAGCCCGAGTCTACTCTTAAAGGACCAGAACAGCATAAGGCCAACCATGAGACATGGTGAAAACAAGCAAGAGCAGTCTACAGATTAGGGAAAATCGACACATGAAGCCCCCTGCCCCATACCTCCCCGCCGCCGCCCCTGCCCTCTCGGACACAGATCAGGAGGCGCTCACTGATCTTTATGTGCGCGGCACACCGGAAAACACGCTCAGGGCCTATGAACGGGATCTGCTTTATGTCACCGCCTGGAAGTCCGCGCGCTTCGCAGCGACGCTGGACTGGCCGGAATCTGAGGCCACCGCCCTCGCCTTCATTCTCGATCACGCCCGTGATTTGAATGACGCGCCAGAAACGGATGTGGCGCGCGAAACCGCAGAAGCGCTGATTGCTCAGGGGCTGCGCAAGTCCCTCATCTGCCCTGCCCCTTCGACGCTGGACCGGCGCATCGCCTCCTGGCTCGCCTTTCATCGAATGAAGAACCTGACCAGCCCTTTCGGTGCACCGCAGGTTAAGCAGGCCCGTGCCAAGGCGCGCCGGGCCGCAGCCCGGCCCCTTGCCCCAAAATCGCAGCACCCGATTACCCGCGATGTGCTCGAGCAGCTGCTGTCCACCTGTCGGGGGTCCCGGCGGGATTGCCGCGACCGCGCCATCTTGATGCTGGGTTGGGCTTCTGGTGGTAGACGGCGCTCGGAGATCACCGGATTGATGTTTGAAGACGTCTCGCTAAAGGAGTTCGACGAGAAAAGCCTGGTTTGGATTTCACTGCTGGAGACCAAGACGACAACCAAAGGTGAAACGCCGCGGCTGGTGCTGAAAGACCGCGCGGCCCAGGCGCTGGTGCATTGGGTTGAGGTGGGCGAGATCCGCGAAGGGCCGCTGTTCCGCCCTGTCTCCAAGGCCGACCGGGTGCTGAAACGCCGCCTTTCCCCGGATGCGATCTATCAGATCGTCAAACATCGCCTCCAGTTGGCGGGGTTGCCGGAAGACTTCGCCTCGCCGCACGGTCTGCGTTCAGGGTTCCTGACCCAAGCGGCGCTGGACGGCGCCCCGATCCAGGCCGCCATGCGCCTGTCGCTGCACCGCTCCATGGCGCAGGCGCAGAAGTACTATGACGATGTCGATATCGCAGAGAACCCAGCGACAGACTTGTTGGGGTAAGCTGGTGCTAAACGAAGAAAGCGGTAACCCGTGGGTTACCGCCATCAAAATTAAGAAATCTGAGCATGGGTAACCCGCGGGTTACTACTCGTTCAAAACAGCTTCGAAAGCCTCAACCGCTCTCTGGAGCTTTGACCGGTCAATCGAACTAAAGTCCTGACCAGACAATATCCTGCACTCTCCCTTGCGCGCAGTGATTTTTGAAGCGCCCACGTGGAACTCATACTTCACGCTCTCAACCTTCTCACGCCGCTTGCCGCTAGCTGGTTCAGCATCAGAACTTGCCACGAAAGCATCAAGTATTTCGTTTTGCTCACCGGCTGTGGATGCGCGCACTAACACATCTCTTAATGCAGCAGCTGAAGCCGATGACGCTCGAAGTTTCCGCGCAACCTCAACGCCAAGGTTTCTGGAAACACTCTTTGGAAACGGCAACGCACCCTCAAGTTCACTGAGCAGGTAAACAAAGCTACGAATATAGGAGCGTTTCATCTTGTGCAGGGATGAGTACAGCCTTCCGACCAAAGCTTCTGCATCCCCTGCCCCCAACTCTGAATCTTTAGAAGCAAGAATTGCCACTTGCGCCATCTCAGCAAACGTCAAGTCTTCCCGAACAACGTTCTCTTCAACCATGTCAATATAGAGGTCGATGCGATCACTCTGGGATTTGGCAACTCGCGCCGTAACACTGGAAAAGCGTTCATCACCGGTCTCTTCATAAAGCTGCTTAAGAGCAGTTACTCGTCTCCAACCTTTTTTGAGTTGGAAGCGTCCATCTGAATCCTTATAAAGCTCTATGGGCTCCTTCTGGCCGCGTTCCTGAATTGAAGCCTTGAGTTCATCCATCTCGTCGGAACTTGCGACAGCCGAAAGATCCAAGCGATCTCGTGGCAGATCTGTCGTATGAATTTCATTGATGCCAACCGCAACCAAGACTCGCCCCTCATCACGAGCTTTACGATACTCCTTAGCATCGGAGGCATTTTGCCGTCGCTGTTCGACACGGTTCTCAGTGCTTTCATTTAGGCTGTTTGCTGTCTCGCGAACCGCAGCCCCCATCGGCCCCACTTCGCGGCGGCGTGTTTTCTTGAGGTCATCTTCATCAATTGGAGTGAAGCCAAATTTATTCCCGCTCATTCTACCCGCTCCTCAATTTTAGTACGTGCCTCCCAAGCCCTTAGGACGACATCCCTAAATTCGCTGTATGCATTATCAAATGACTGACGCGCCCGTTTCCATGTGTCCCGAGTCATCTGTCTGTAGTCCTGCTCGTAAACAGACATCTGGAACCTACCAGATTGCTCGACCGCACGTGTCATTTCGATGGGATTTTGACAGACATCGGCGCCGAAGACATTTTTGAAAGCATCCATCATCGCGACGTGCAAAGAGTTGCTAGCCTCGAAGCGAGTCATGAGAACACGTATGTCATCGAACCTTTTAGGAAGCGTGATACCAGCATCCTGTGCAATACGTTCGAACCCGCTGGTTATGTCTTCCAAGGCATCGCCAAGCTGACCAAGATAACTCGTTGTGCTGTCATACTCCCAATAACCAGGACCAGACGGAATATAGAGGATGTCAGCAGCAAAGGCCGCATTCAAAGACTGGTATCCAATTGCCGGCGGGCAATCGAAAACAATCAAATCATATTGGTCGTCAGGCAACTCATCGAGATATCTTGCTACGCATCCAAAAAAACTCCATGCCTTATGAATGGACCTGTACTGAGCGGACGCAAATTCAACGAAGGCCGCGTTCGCACAGCTCGGGATGATGTCGATCGTCGACCAAGAAGTTCTTTGAATGAAGTCTTGTACACGTTGCGCGCCAATCGACTGAACATCTTCAGGCAATTCGTCGGCAGTAGGGTAGGGGCAATCTGCGGGATCATCATATTCGTCCGCGATCCGGTTCGCCTCACGGCAGAGATCGCGGCACATAATGCCCCAGACAGTATTCCACTCTCTAACTTCAGCCAGACCCATCGAATGCGTGAGTGTCGCCTGGGGGTCGAAATCCACCACCAGAACACGGTAACCATCAAGCGCGGCCGCATTCGCCAAGTGCTGGGCAACGACAGTTTTGCCGACACCACCCTTAAAGTTCGAAACCGCTACTCTCATAGCCCGGCCTGCCGGCCTTTGAGGCAGAAGGCTTTTACCTCTAAATCTCAGGCGCCGTCTCAACTCATTTATCTCAGCCAGAGAAAACCATCTTTGCCGCCCGTCATCTTCAGTCGCCCCTTGCGGAAGAGACGGATCTTCGGCCAACTTCTTTCTCAAGGTGTCCGCCGGGACATCAAACATGAACTGGCTAATTTCCCAGATCGAGAATGGTCGAAGCACTTTCTCGTCAGCGGGCGAGAAAGTAGCGCGGCGGACGGCAGCCTGTTGGGCCAGGCTTCGTTCGTTCATAGCTTGAAGGTCGGTGTGGTCACGCATGGTGCTGCTCTTGTTATATCACGAATGTCTTCTAATAACGCGATTTTGGAAAACTGCAAAACGTAAAGAATGGAGTTTCCGCTTTTTCGCCTCCGACTCGGTAAAAACGGGAGGTATTTCGAAAGCGAAGCTATGTTTTGGTGACAGGCAGCGACCAATTACCAGATATATGGTGACACTCGACCCCCAATATGGTGACAGCATAGTGTCACCTATAACCTATTAACCGAATTTTCTTTTGATTTTGAAGAAAGAGGCGGTCATCCTGTTTTTCAAAGCCCGTTGACAAACTACGGGATTTCATCACACTGAACCCAATTGATGGAATCGGTCAGCGAAACCGATCCGCTCGAGGCACAGTGGCAGTATCAAAATGGAAATAAAACGATTTACAGGATTTCAGGCCGGTTCTCAGAAGTACGATCTTTTGACTGCAATCTCTGTTGCGGGATTGAATGGCACACCCGGTTTTCAATGTTCGATGATGCGGCTCATTGCGTTGATAACGGCCCGATACAACTGGCGCACTGATGAGCTGACGGTCGGACAAAAAGAAATGGCCCGCCTCTGGTCCGTGGACGAACGAACCGTCAAGAGAGAAATTAAGCGATTGACGGATTCAAGTATACTTCTCCAGCTTAGGCCTGGGGTTAGAGGCCGCGTCGCAGCGTACCGACTCAACTACACGGAAATTTACCGTCTGAGCGAACCGATTTGGCGAAATGTTGGTTCTGATTTTGTATCGCGCATGGAGACACAAACTCCAAAACCGACCGAAAAGGTTGTTCATGTACAATTTGGCCAAGAAAAACCAGGAGCTGTTGAACATGAGGGACAAGACCTTCAGGATCCGTGGGGCAGGGCGCTTCGGCGCCTATCAGAGTCTGAAGCACTATTGTTTAAAAGTTGGTACTGCGATCTCAAATTTGTTGAAATACAAGATCAGACAATCACCTTGCGCGCACCCAGCAAGTTCATCGCACAGTACATTCAATCTCACCATTTGAAACCTTTACTTGGAGCGGTCCAGCTCGAGTTCGGGCGAATTCAGAAAGTGTGTTTGCTCGGCTAACAATCCAGATTTGTAAGTCGCACGCTGTGCCGTGAGACAACCGAAATTGCTGATTTCAACCGTTGAGTTTGGCCTCGAACATCCCGATGGTTTTCAGAATGTTGTCGAACAAGGGGGGATCCCCGATGATCATTTCTTGCATCCCCACATAGTCCCAGCGCAGCGCTGCTTTCAGCTCAGGGTTCGGTAGCAATCTTAGTGATCCGGGCCTGGCATTCTCGTAGTTAGCCCAAGCCGCTTTGAAGAAGACGGACTTATGGTGTGCAACCTGATCCAGCAAATCGATCTGTTCGATAGCGCGAGAATGGGTCTCGTGTTTGATCAACTGAGCCATGTCGTAATAATGGCGCGACATACGGTCAGCCAGAGGTTTGGTGATGTCCTGATGATAGAGCATATGCAGGATCGTGGCTTTCTCCCAGAATGTGCGTTCAACACCCAAGACCTTCACATCGACGTCGCTCGCCTCCAACAGGTCTGGAAATGCCTGATGCACATAAGGTGATATCCTGCGGGACTCGGCTGGAAGGTGAACCCCACGGGCGCCAAATTCGAACCGCACTACCGGCTGGATGTAGCCGCTGGCCGCACTTGTCTCGGATGGATAGGCGAAAAGCAAGGTTTGTGCATCATTAGGATCGACCGAGAGGGAAAAGTGCTGATCAAGCACGGCGCCAAACTTGATCTTGGTTTCTTTCAGAAGCGGTCCTGAGACTACTTTGGTGGCCGTATCCTGAAGCTCCTGCAGCAGTTGCTTTTGTTTTTTGCCTGAAAGGGCAGGGTGCTCGGGGTCACGTGTGCCGTCGAAACCGAGCTGTGCCCGGTCGAGAGACAGATCCACGTCTTCTGAGAACCGATGGATGATGTCATAGACCTTGGATAGCGATGTCCCACCCTTGAAGATCATGTGAGTGCCAAAAGAGGGCAGGGCGAATAGATGTTTCAGCGACCAGCAGACCCAGAAATCCTTCTCAACGATTGCCTTGGAAATGCCAAGCTTTGCGGCCGTTTCCTGAAACGCTTCTTCACGGTTCTTTGGAGTATCGTTGGCAAACTGGTCCAAGATCAGACCCATGCCACGATTTGCTGCACTACCGGGTGCATCCAGGCCGGAACATATCTACTTTGTCTTGCGAGCAATGCGCGGTCCTTAACATCCAGATTGCGGGCCAGCGTGTCGACAACACGGCTATCCACCCGGTTTTTGCCAACATAGCGTAACGCCTGAAATACGGCGCCGGTTTTCTGGCCTGCACCAACTAGCGTTTTGGATGATGCATTCCGGAACTGGATGACTTGTCGACCAACTGTCTTGGTGCGGGTCGGGCCGTCGGTCATGTAAGTCGGCTTGGACGGCACTTGGGTCGACAGCCCCAACTGGTTGGCTGCCATGGCAGGGGAGGGCTGTAGAACCTGATTGTCTTTGCGTGCAATCGCTTTGGCAATGTCATCGGCTGACGGAGACAACAGCCCTAATCGGGCGCTCTTTCTCGGATAGTCATAAAGCCCACGCGTTAACCGTCGGATCATCCCTTGATCCGCCAAACGCGACAATGCCTGATCCACACTTGCGCGGGAGCCAATATCCAGAAAGTCGGTTGGCGCAAAGATTGAGCCCCGGCCTTTTCCGATGATGCGTTGTCTAATCGATGAAGTGATCATAGTTTTCTCCTTGTCAGAAAATATAATACTTTTTTCTGACTTACAAGTTAGCAGAGTATCTGGGTGATTTTGTAAGTTCGGGCGGGAAGCCGACCTTCGCTGCGATCTCCAATAGTAATTGGCAAAGCGTGGAAGCGGACGTTCGAGGGAAAAGACCCGACCAATTGAAAGCGAAGTGCCGACTGATTGAAAGCGACCAGTTGTCCCGGCGGAAAGCGGTCCTTCGCTGTTCTCGCAAAACAAGACATTCACAGTTTTAGTTAGCGGTCATTCGACAACGTTTGCATGAATTGGCCTATTGGTCCGCTTGAGCGCGCCAACAGAGAAAACACCAGACGTTGTTGGACTGGCTATCTCATCAGGGTGTTCGATTGCCGATTGCGAGGCTTTTTAGCCCGCTTCGCGATTGCGGCACAACTCTGGCGCGGCCTGCCCGAGAGATTTCAATGACTTCGATAAGTGAGTAGAAGCACATTATGCTATTGTTAAATAAAGTAAAATCACTTTAGGCGCAGAGATCTAAATGGCATTGTGAATATTTATGCTTTCTAAATATACAAATTCTCCTCTCAAACTTCACCGCTATGTTAGCGTTATCGCTTTGGGATTGATGCTTGTTCTTACCGGTTAGCCGATATCCAGCACAATTTGCGAAGCATTTAGCGTTGCCGACCCAATTGGACCGGCAGCCAAGGAACATACACTGGAGGAAATATGTCCCTTTTGCAGACCATTACCCGTAGAGCCGCCTTGCTGTCTGTCGCCGCTGTCGCACTAACTGCCGGGACAGCGTTTGCAGGCGATGTCAAAATTGGCTTTCTGCTGAAAACCATGCAGGAAGAGCGCTACAAGCGCGACCGCGCCGCGTTTACTGCGAAAGCTGAGGAACTGGGCGCCGAAGTTATCTTTGATTCAGCGAACAATGACGAGCTGACCCAGCTGGCTAAGTTTGAAAACATGCTCGCCAAGGGAGCAGATGTCATCGTGTTGCAGCCGGTGAATACCGGTACTGCTGGTAGCATGGTCAGCATGGCAAACAGCGAAGGTGTGCGCGTTGTCGGGTATGACTCGATGCTTGTGGACGGGCCGCTGGATGCGATGGTGATGCAAGACAGCTGGGCCGTGGGTCGCCTGCAAGGCGAAGCCATGGTCGAATGGTTGCAGGAGAAGAACGGAGAGGTGTCCGGCAAGATCGCCCTGATTCAAGGTCAACCCGGCGACTCTAACGCGATTGCCATGAGCAGCGGTGTGTTGGAGATTGTCGAAGCGAACCCGGGGCTTGAGCTGGTAACAAATCAGGCCCATGAAGGGTGGTCCTCTGAGAAGGCCATGGCGACTGCGGAAAATACGCTGACCTCAAACAGCAACAGCATCGACGCGTTTATCGCCAACAACAGTGGCATGGCCCGTGGAGTTATCGCGGCATTGGAAGCACAGGGGCTGGCTTCATCAGACAAAGTGTTTGTAGCCGGATCTGATGCCGACCTGGCCAACATCCAATACGTCGCGCAAGGCAAGCAAGCCGTTGAAATCTGGAAACAGATCGATCCCTTGGCTGAAACCGCGGCAGAAGTTGCAGTGGCTTTGGCTAAAGCGCCGGACACTGCTCCTGCTGATCTGGTCGAGGTGGACAAGGTTATCAACAACGGCTTCACCGATGTGCCAACAATCGTGACCCCGATCACGCTTGTGACACAGGACAACATCGATGACACGATCATCGCTGGCGGCTTCTACTCCAAGGAAGAAGTCTACGGGAACTGATCCTCGGGACCTTTTCCTGAAGGAGGGCGTTTCGCCATCTGGCTCCCTATGCGTGTACTCCCCGCGCGCAGCTTTATGGTGCCCTCCTTCCTTAACCCGTCACGGAGGAACTGCCGGTCAGGGTGGGGAACGTCCGAAATACCTTTCTGAATGTGATGGGAAAAAGCATGTCTGAAGTCGTCCTGAAAATGCAGGGTATCATCAAGGATTTTCCCGGTGTCCGCGCCCTGAATAATGTCAATTTCGAAGCCCGCTCGGGTGAGCTTCTGGCGCTGATGGGAGAAAACGGAGCGGGCAAATCCACGTTGATGAAAGTGCTCAGTGGAGTTTGGCCCTATCCGACCTACGAAGGCGATATCTATTTGCGCGGCGAAAAGGTCCGATTCGCGAATACAAAAGAGGCCGAGGCAGCAGGCATCGGTATCATCTACCAAGAACTCAACCTGATCCCCGGTTTGTCTGTCGCCGAAAACATCTTTCTGGATCGCCAGTTCACCGATGCCAAGGGCAGGATCAACTGGAACCAGACCTTTGCCGAAACCCAGAAGCTGCTGACCGAACTGGGCATCAATGACATTCGCCCGACCGATCTGGTGCAGAACATCACTGTGGGCAAACAACAGATGGTTGAGATTGCCAAAGCTTTGTCGCTCAAGGCCGAGATACTGGTGCTGGACGAACCGACGTCGGCGCTGACAGATAAGGAGGTCAAGGATCTCTTCCGTATCATCCGCAAGCTGAAAGCCGACGGTGTCTGCATGTGCTACATTTCGCACAAAATGGAAGAGATTGAGCAGATCGCCGACCGGATTGCGGTTCTGCGCGATGGCCAGACCATCGGTGACGTCACGCCTATCGCGGATATCACGCTTGATCAGATCATCGCCCGAATGGTTGGACGCGACATCAAAGATATGTTCCCCAAGGTCGATTTCACACCGGGTGAGGTGACTTTGGAGGTCAACGATCTGTCCGTCACAAACCCCGACCTGCCTGGCAGCTATCTGGTCAAGAACGCCAGCTTCGTTGCCCGCAAAGGCGAGATATTGGGCATCTCCGGGCTAATGGGCGCTGGCCGGACCGAACTGGTTGGCGGTGTATTCGGTGCTTATCCGGACCAGACCACCGGTGAAGTGAAGCTGAACGGGCAAAAGCTGGACATCAAATCGCCGAAGGACGCCATTGATGCCGGCATCGCGCTGCTGACCGAAGATCGTAAGGCTTTGGGGCTGTTTTTGGACAAATCCATTTCCTTCAACACGACGATTTCCTCGCTTGAGACGATCAGTTCAAAGGTTCTGGGCATTATCAACACCCAGCAGGAGCGCAAAATCGTTAAGGAATATGTCGACCAGTTGGGCGTTAAAACACCGTCGATTGACACCGTTATCGGTACACTCAGCGGCGGCAATCAGCAGAAGGTCATTCTGGGTAAGTGGCTGAACTCACGGCCGGATGTGTTCATTCTGGATGAACCCACACGTGGGATCGATATCGGTGCCAAGGTCGAGATTTACAAGCTGCTGAACGAACTGGTCCTACAAGGTGTCACCGTCATCATGATTTCTTCGGAACTGCCTGAGGTCTTGGGCATGTGTGACCGGATTCTGGTGATGTGCGAAGGCGAGATCGTGTCGAACTTTGAACGGGACGACGCGAAGAAAGAAGCAATCATGGCGTATGCCACCGGCAGCGCATAAGGGAGGAAGCAAATGAGTGCTGACAGCAACGTTGCAGGTGTTGGCGTCAATGGCGCCAAGGAAAACCACCTGATAAACTTCATAAAGGATAACGCAACACTGATTGCGTTGATCGTGCTTGTCGTTGGGCTCAGCTTTGCCGACGACGCGTTTTTCACCGCGAGGAACCTTAGCAACCTATCCCGGCAGGTTACCATCATCGGGATCATTGCCGTAGGCATGACCATGGTCATTCTGATTGCGGGCATTGACCTATCCGTTGGCTCTGTCGTCGGGTTATCAGCGGTCGTCTGTACGCTCATGATGCAATGGGGCGTGCCGACCATAGTGGCGGTACCTGCAACCCTTTTGATCGTGGGTGTTGGAATAGGTCTGTGGAACGGGTTCTGGATAGCCAAGTTCAACATACCCCCATTCATCATAACCCTTGGAATGCTGACTATCGCACGCGGTTTGGCACTGACCCTGACCAATGGCAGTTCTGTTCCGGTAACGAGTAATGTGTTTCCATTGATTGGTGGTGCCTATATCCCGCCGATGTTGTCCAGTATCGTGCTGATCGTGTGTGCTGCGCTTGCTGTTTATTCGATCTTCCGGGATGTTCAGCAAAGCAAGGCGCATGGCGTCGAAGTGAATATGCAGGAACTGTTGGTCAACGGGGCCGTAATGATCGGCGGGTTTGCTTTGGCCTTCCACGTGTTCACCAGCTACAAAGGGATCCCCGTTCCTGTTGCGATCTTTGCAGTCATTGCGTTTGCCGGGATCTATACGTTGAACAGTACCCGCTTTGGTCGCCGGCTTTATGCGCTTGGCGGAAACGAGGATGCGGCTCGCCTGTCCGGCATCAACGTCGTCCGCACCAAGATGATTGTCTATACGGTCATTTCGGTCCTGTCGGCGCTGGCTGGTATCATCCTGGCCTCGCGTCTGAACGGTGCCTCACCCAACCTTGGAACCATGTTTGAGCTTGATGCGATTGCAGCGGTTGTTATCGGCGGTACCAGCCTAGCGGGCGGTTCTGGCAAGGTGAGTGGAACCATCATCGGTGCCCTGCTGATCGGCGTCCTGAACAACGGCATGAGCCTGCTTGGTGTGGTCACGTTCTATCAGTTGATCATCAAGGGCCTGATCATCATCCTCGCCGTCTGGTTCGATGTGATGCAGAAAAAATAATGTTGCTGGCCTGCCCCCGGTCACACGCACCGGGGGCAAAGCCAAAATCCCCGAAAACTTGAATGACAGTTGGGAGGTAAGCGATGGTCCAGTCCATTTTAGCAACCTTACGCACAGACGGCCTCAGAGTTTTGGGTTTGGCCGGTCTTCTATCCGCATCGCTGCCAATGATCGCGGCAGCGCAGGACAACGCTACAATCGGGTTCCTGCTCAAGACCATGCAGGAAGCCAGATACCAGACTGACAAATCCCTGTTCATCGCACGCGCGGAATCCCAAGGCGCAGATGTGATCTTTGACAGCAGCGGCAATGATCCATTGCGTCAGTTGCAGCAGGTTGAGGAAATGCTGGAATCGGGGGTGGACGTTCTGGTCCTGCAACCCGTCAACACCGCAACCGCTGGTGCCCTTGTTGATCTGGCCCACGATCAAGGCGTCAAAGTGGTCGGGTACGACTCGATGCTGCAGGACGGGCCGCTTGACGTCATGGTCATGCAGGACAGTTGGGCTGTCGGCCAGCTTCAGGCCGAAGCGATGGTCGAGTGGCTGAATGACACCCGCGGTGAGGTCAAAGGCCGTGTCGCCCTGATCCGCGGTCAACCTGGTGATGCCAATGCCGAAGCGCTCAGCAGTGGTGTGTTGAAGGTCATCGCCGATAATCCGGGTCTCGAACTTGTTGCGGATCGTAGCCACGTGGACTGGTCTCCGGATATGGCCAGAGACACTGCCGAAAACCTTCTGGTCGAATATGAAAACGACATCGATGCATTCATTGCCAATAACAGCGGGCTTGCTTTCGGGGTTCTGGCAGCATTGTCGGATGAGGATCTGGCATCGGCGGATCAGGTCTTTGTTGCCGGTTCAGACGCTGATCTGCGGAATGTCCAGATGGTCGCAAACGATGTGCAGGCGCTGGAAATCTGGAAGCAAATCAAACCTTTGGCCTATGAGGCGGCGGATATTGCCGTGAAAATTGCGCAGTCTCCGGATGCGGAAGTTAGTGATTTGATCGGAGACCATACGCTAATTGACAACGGTTTCGCGGAAATCCCGACGGTTATCACCCCTGTTTTCGCAGTGTCAAAAGATACGATCAACAGCACGGTGATCGATGGCGGGTTCTATACCAGCGAACAGATCTATCAGAACTGAAGCTGCTATAATCACGCATACGCCCGTCGACAAAACAGCGAATAAAAGCAAGGGACCGAAATGTCTGACAAGATCAATGTCGCAGTCCTTGGCCCGATCCCAAGGGACAATATCACCAGCTATCAGGGTGAGAAATTCAATAAATTTGGCTGCGCGGTCTATACAGCGGTCTGTATGTCCTCGCTGGCCGGTCCGGGTTCGCGGATCAACGTTGTCAGCCATGTGCGCAGGTCGGACGTCGACAATGTTCGCAACTTGCTGTCTGAGTTTCCGCATCTGGATGTCAGCCATGTTACAGGCGACGCCGATCAGGGCGCAGTGATCGATCTGGTCTACGTCGATCAGAACCATCGCAACGAAAAGCAAACGGGTTTTATGAACCCGATCCTGCCTGACGACATCGAAGATCTGATGGACTGCGAGGCCTTTGTTTTCGTTCCAATCACGGATTTCGAGGTTCCGTTGGAAACAATTCGATACATCAAAGCCAACAGCGATGGTCTGGTTGTGTTTGATGCGCATGGTCCCACCAGTGGCTGTTCAGCACATGGCGAACGGTATCATAAATTCTGGATCGATAGAGATCGCTGGCTTCCGCATATCGACCTACTAAAGATGAATTTGGAAGAGGCTCAATGCAGTTGGTTCAAAGGGGAATACGGCTCTGACGAGTTGCAGGAAATAAGCGAACTCACGATGGACCAGTTGCCCAAGTTCGCCCAACACTGCCTGGATCTGGGCGTCAAGGCGCTCTACGTCACGCTGGATCAACACGGCTGCGCCGTCTACCACAGGGATGCAACCGGCCGGATGCGAGAACATCTGGTCAAGCGGGTGCTTGTCGAGGATGTGGTCGACACCACGGGTTGCGGTGACAGCTTTGCTGGTGGCTTGGCTTTTGGCTACCTCAAGACTGGTGATTTCGTCAAAGCCTGCCAGTTCGGAAACTGTGCAGGGGCGCAGCGCTGCTCGAGCAGCGAGCTGGATGTCTACGGATCACTGGAAGAAACCGAACGTCAGATTGCCGAAACCTACGGCGACTGAATTATCCGCAATATCACACGAATGGAGCCCTGACATGCTGACATTGCTGAGCAGTAGCGACTGGCTGATCGAAGAAACTCAATTCAATCTGGATGAAGCGAACTTCAAGGAGACCATTTTCACGGTCGGCAACGGCTATCAGGGCACACGTGGGTCGCTGGAAGAGGGCCACAAAGGAGAGCTGTCTGGCACCTATCTGGCCGGTGTTTACGATCACCATGACTCGACGGTGATCGATCAGGTCAATGTGCCGACCTGGCTGCCGCTTCGGGTCCGTGTCGAAGGTGAATTTCTGGATGTCCAAACGTGTAAAGTGGTCGAGCACAAGCGCGTGTTGGATCTGCAGACCGGATTTCTCCACCGAGATACGGTGTTTGAAGATAGCAAAGGCCGTCGCACTCGCACCACCAGCATCCGCTTTGCCAGTTTTGCCGATCAGCACATCTGTGGCATTCGCCTGACGGTTACGCCTGAGAACCACTCCTCGGAGATCACTGTCGAAAGCGCCCTTGATGCCCAACGGTACAATCTGGACCGCCTGCCAGCTTATCAGGGAATTCCGGTCTTCCACCCCGAGGTAAAATGGGAAAAATGGGCCAAAAGCCGACACCTGAAGGTCACTCAGTCACATGCAAGCAGCGATGCGTCCTATATCGAAGCTCTAACTCTGGACACTGGCATTTCGATTGGCATGGCGTCTGCCTTGGATTGTCCTTCCTTCAGCGAGTTCAAAGGCGCAAACCGTGATTATGAGCGGGTTTCGCAAACCGTTTCTGTCGAGGCGCTCAACGGGCAAAGCCTGACCTTCGAAAAGCTGGTGTCGATTTATACATCGCGAGATCTGAACGGCGCGGAATTGGCGGCCAAGTGCGAAGCCTCCCTTGAGACCGCGCATGCCAAAGGGTTCTCCGCATGTCTAAGCGAAAGTGCCGCAGCCTGGCGCGAAAAATGGGATTCCTGTGATTGTGTGGTGACCGGTGATCCTGAAGCAACGCGGGCGATGCGCTTCAACATATATCACTTGCTTATAGCAGCCAACGAAAACGACCCGCGCGCGAATATCGGCGCCAAGTCCATGTCTGGGGAAGGATACAAAGGTCACGTTTTCTGGGATACCGAGATATTCCTGCTGCCATTCTACATTTTCACGCAGCCGGAGACCGCCAAAGCCCTTCTGAAATACCGTTTCAACACGTTGAACGGCGCACTTGAGAACGCCCGAATGAATGGGCTTAAGGGCGCGCAGTACGCGTGGGAATCTGCTGATACCGGAGTAGAGACAACGCCAAAATGGACAGCGGACGGTGCGAACCGTATCTGGACCGGAGAAGAAGAGATTCACGTCACCGCATGCGTGGCATATGGCATCCTCAGTTATGTTGCGGCGACCGGAGACAGAGATTTCCTTCGCGATTTCGGTGCCGAGGTTTTGTATCAAACCAGCCGGTTCTGGATCAGTCGGCTGGAATGGAACAAAGACAAGGACCGGTACGAGCTGACAAATGTTATCGGGCCGGACGAGTTCCACGAACATGTCGACAACAACACATTCACCAATCGGATGGCGAAATGGCACCTTGAACAATCGGCTCGCGTTTTCGCAGAATTCAGCAAAACCACTTCAGCAGTTCATGACGAATTGCTGATACGGTTGGATTTAACCCGAAAAGAAGTGGATCAGTGGCTGGAAACAGCGGAAAAAATCTATGTTCCATTTGATCCCTCCCGCAATCTGATCGAACAGTTTGAAGGGTATTTCCAGCTCAAGGACATTCCCATCACCGAATGGGACAAAAACCGTATGCCAGTCTACCCCGAGGGGCATGATCACTTTTCACTGAATGGCTCGATGCTGCTCAAGCAACCTGACGTGATCATGTTGAATTATCTCTTGCCCGACGAGTTTTCAGACGAAATCAAAAAGGCGAATTACGCGTTTTACGAGAAACGCACGATGCACAAGTCATCACTTAGCCCGGCCATTCATTCGATCATGGGGATTGAAGTTGGCGACATTTCCTCGGCCCATCACTATTTCGAACGTTCTGCCTTTGTTGATCTGGTCAACAATCAGGGAAACACACAGGACGGGATGCATATCGCATCGGCCGGTGGCACCTGGCAGTCGCTTGTTTGTGGGTTTGGCGGGTTCCGGGTCAAGCACGGCAAGATGACGTTCAAACCCTGGCTGCCCGAGGCATGGTCCGGCATCCGGTTTAATCTGAAGTGGCAGGGGAATGACGTCGAAGTTCTGATTTCTCATGACGAGTGTCGGTTTAAGCTGATTGCTCCGTCCGGCACGAAAGAGGATATCGAGGTGATGGGCCATCCTGTTACTTTGATTGCCGGAGAGGAAGCGGTCTTAGCACCGCAGCCTGCGTGACAACCAAGATTTTTCTCGCAGGAATGGTCAAGGTGTGCCGAGGTGCTATCGTCAGTCTGCAAGAGCCTCAGCAACGCGCGTGTGCAGTTGTTCCGCTGCCGCGTGATCGATGAGCAATTCGTTAACAAGTCCCCGGGTGATCAGTTCGAATACCGTATCGCCTCGTTCCTTCTGAATCGCGACGACCACAACACCACTTTGATCAGGATCGTCAAATGCCCGATCTGCGATGGCTTTGACATGCTCTGTTTTGATCCCGGTCCACAGCCCATTCAGCTCGTCAATCAGGTCCATCTTGGCCTGTGAAATTTCGGTTCTCGGGATCAAAATACCGCCAAGGTCCCCGACGACCAATTGCCGGAGATCGTCAGCCCTTAACCCGCCAGCCTGAACCAGCTCTTCAAAACTGCCCAGAACCGGAGTGCTTGAAGACCCGACGCTGGAAATCAACATATCCATCTTATCAATCAATGCGTCTGGACCCGAAAACACGCGGTGAAATCCCGGGGTGTCAGAGATGTACTGCCAAATGGAACGGCGCATGGTCTCATCGTAGTGACGGGGTATGTATGCCGGGAAACCAGTGAGCTGAGGGCTATCCTCCGGCTGATCGTTAAATAGCTCATCAAACGTTCCGGCAAGCCGGCTGGCAGAGTATCCATGCTGAGCCAGCGACATCAATTCTGCGCAAACCGCTGCAAACTCAGTCTTTTGCGACTTATCTATGGGCTGCCTTGAGGCTGCAATCCCTTCTGCCAGAGACTTGATTGTTCGACCCCACGCAACGCCGATGACGTTCGATTTCTCGATCAGTTCTATCAATCGTCCGGATGCGGTTCGTCCAAACCTGGTACGGCGCTGTGACAGCGCAGCCTCGGTGTTCCCCGGGCCGCTTTCAAACACCCCAAGCCGAGGCGGTCTGAGGTTGTTCCTGTTGCAATATCGCTTCAGATCAGAATTCAACCCTGAAGGAGCCAGCATTTCGTCCATCTGGGCAATCCACTCGTCTGAGAATTGTTCTTTGACGAAGCGTTGTTCGATGACCAAGTAGTTTTGGCGTTCAGCGTGTTTCAGTAACCGCGATACATGCGGTTGAGACAGGCCACCAAGAATTGCTCCTATCTCTACCTGCGACATGTTGTGCGTTGCGCGCATATAGGCAGCGCACTGGGCGCGTTCTTCAAATGGAAGTTTTTTAACGTCGATCATTTGTTCAATATTGTTCGTTAGCAGGATCCTGACAGCGTGAATAACTATGCCATATAAACATTCACATGCCAGCCGATTGAAGAAAAATCCTTACATGCTACGTGTTTCTTGCACAGGCTCGAACCAGGAGATTCAGCATGCCGATCAAAGGACTGATCTTTGACCTCGATGGTGTTTTGGTCGACACCGTACCGGCGCATTTTGCTGCTTGGAAACGCATGTTCGAAGAATACGGGTATGAGTTTGGAAGGGCGGAATACCGGCGACTTGTCGATGGGCGCCCTCGTTATGACGGCGCGCGCGCGGTCATGACCCGGCATTCGGAGAATGAAGTCAGAACCGCCGCAGACAAAAAAAATGACTATTATGTTGAAATGATCGAGCGAGGCGAATTTCGTGTCTTCGATGCTGCTGTGCACCTCGTAAGACAATGCCAGTCGGAGGGTTACGGGCTGGCGGCCGCTTCCAGCAGCGCCAATGTCCGAGCCGTTCTCGAAAAAGCTGGTTTGTTGGATGCCTTTCCGGTTGTTATCGGAGGCGACGATGTCGAAAAAGGGAAACCCAACCCTGATATATTCCTCACCGCCGCCAGCGGGCTGGGGCTTAATGTGGATGAATGTATCGTGATCGAGGATTCCTCTTCCGGTGTCGAAGCGGCAAAGAATGGTGGTTTCTATTGCGTAGGTCTTCTTCATGAAGATCACGAGAGTGAACTAACGGCTGCGGATTGCGTCATTTCTTCGCTGGCCGAGATTGATATTGCGCAGATAGATGAAGCCAGATCTAAGTTGCCAGTTTGAGTACTGTTTAGCGATTTAGAATTGGATTTCTTTGGGACGAAGAAAATTTGCTCCAAAATTTTTTGCCATATGCATCGCGAAGCCCAAGCGGCCGCGAAGTGTGCAAAGTCGCCATTGCCACACATGGGGACAATCGAAACCAGACGTTTACTCCGTCACCTCGCGAATTTGATTGCGTAAAACCAAGGCGGCGATCTCGGGACGGCAGGAGCCACAGTTTGTGCCCGCCTCGAGCGCGGCACCGACCTGTTCCACACTCCTCAAACCGTCGGTCTCGATAGCTTCAAGGATAGTGTTTTCTCCGACATTGAAACACGAGCATAGTACCGGACCGGGGTCGGATCGACCCTCCGGCGCGACGCCGGCCAGCGCCTCCGGCGCATCGGTGCCGGGAAGCGTTGCGAGGTAGTCACGCATCACCGCGACGGGTTCGGCCGCCACGAAAAGAACAGCACGAATCCTGCCGTTCTCGTGCAGGGCCAGCCGAGTGGTGCCGCGGCCAGTGTCTCGTAGCATTTGCAGGCGCGCCTCGGGCAGACGGAACATGGTGCGCGCGGCGGCTTCCCAGTCGTCGACAGCTGACAGCCCGGCCAGTTCGGCACGATACCCGGCTCGAGTTCGGGCAAGCGCCCAATAGTCAGTATCCGGACTCAATGCACTGTCCGAGGCCGCAAAGCCGTACCAAGCTGCCGGGAACCGTTCCAGCGATACCACGCTTGCCTTGCTTTCTGGCTGGCCTGAGACAGGATCGGTTTCTGCAGCGACCAGTGTGTTAATTCGCGCAGATGGTGCGGTCGCCGCGGTCCAGTGCATCGGCGTGAACAGTTGGCCCAATTGCACGGCTTCGGTGATCCGCGCCCGCAGGATCGCGGTGCCATGAGAATTGCGCAGCCGGACAAGATCCGCCGTGCCAATGCCGAGTTCTCTGGCATCCGTCGGATGAATATCTACGTAAGGCTCGGCCAGATGCGCTGACAATCGCGGCGACCGGGCCGTGCGCGTCATCGTATGCCATTGATCGCGGTTGCGCCCGGTATTGAGCCGGAACTGATGGTGAAAGTCGGTTGCGACGATTGGTGGCTTCCAGCGGACCGGGAGCATTCTTGCCTTTCCGTCATCATGAAAGAAACGGCCATTGGCAAAGAAGCGGCCACCTTCTCGCGTAGTCGTTATCGGCCAGCGCGTCGGAGGCAGCGCGTCATAGGCATCTTCGTCGAGATCGCTCAGCCCGGAAATGTCAAAATCACCTCCGAACCGGCCAGCGACGCCCGAAAGTGCAGCGTATTCGCGGAAGATTTCGGCGGGCGTTGCGTAGGAAAATTCCTTCTCCCACCCCATGCGGCGCCCAACCTCGGCCAGGATCTTCCAATCGGGCCGGGCCCCACCTGGCACTGGCAGTGCGGCGCGCTGCCTGCTGATCGTACGGTCCGAGTTTGTGACCGTGCCGCTTTTCTCGCCCCAGGCAGCCGCGGGCAGCAAGACATCTGCCAGCCGGGCAGTGTCGGTCTCGGCAGTGATGTCGCTGACCACTGTGAAATCGCAGGCGCCAATCGCCGCACGCACCGCTTCGGCTTCGGGCATGGTGACCGCCGGGTTGGTGTGAATGATCCAGAGCGCCTTAATCCGGCCATCCCCGACCGCGCGGTACATGTCGATCGCCTTCAACCCCGGAGCATCCGGAACTGCACGGGCGGACCAGAACTCCCGGACTGCAGCCCGGTGTTCCGCATTTTCCAGATCCATATGGCAGGCAAGCATATTGGCAAGCCCGCCTACCTCACGCCCGCCCATTGCGTTCGGCTGGCCGGTCACCGAAAACGGACCACAGCCGGGCTTTCCGATCCGCCCGGTTGCCAGATGACAGTTTAAGATCGCATTGACCTTGTCGCTGCCCGAGGTCGATTGGTTTACCCCCTGACTGTAGATCGTCACAACCTTTTCAGTGCGAATCCACAAGTTGCAGAAGGCACGCAACTGAGCTGGATCCAGCCCGGTTTCTTCGACGCGCGCATTGCTGGCGGCATCCAGAGCGGCGCGGGCGCCGGTGACATTCCCGAGAAATTCCAGATCGAGCGCACCTTGCTCTTCGATGGACCTCAGAAGGAGGTTGAACAAAGCGACATCGCTGCCGGGATCAAGCGCGAGATGCAGATCGGCTCCGTCGCAGCTGGCGGTCCGGCGCGGATCAATCACGACGACTTTGGTGCCGCGGGCCTTTCGTGCCGCCAGCAGGCGCTGATACAGTACCGGATGACACCAAGCGAGGTTGGAACCGACCAGCACCACCAGATCCGCATCTTCCAGATCCTCATAAGTGCCCGGAACGGTGTCGGCGCCAAAGGCGCGCTTGTGACCGACAACGGATGAGGCCATGCAAAGCCGCGAGTTGGTGTCAATATTGGCCGAGCCGATAAATCCCTTCATCAGTTTATTGGCAACGTAGTAATCCTCGGTCAGCAACTGTCCCGAGACATAGAACGCCACACTATCTGGTCCATATTCCGTAATGATCTGGCGGAATCGCCCTGCAACCAAATCCAGCGCCTCGTCCCAGTCTGCGTCCCGGTCAGCAATCCGCGGGCTGAGAAGTCGCCCCTCAGTTCCGAGGGTCTCGCCGAGCGCCGACCCCTTGGAACAGAGGCGCCCGCAATTCGCCGGGTGGTCGGGATCGCCGCGCACATCGAGCCCCCCCTGTCCGTTCCCGCGCAGCAACACACCGCATCCAACGCCGCAATAGGGGCAGGTTGGACGTGTCGCGGTTTGCTGCCGCTCCTTTGATAGCATTTATTGCAGCAAAGGAGACGAACTATGGGACTGAAACGGACGGACGAATT